>JAFTPN010000014.1 GCA_017463245.1 Clostridia bacterium | reverse complement strand
TCCGTCACCGGAATGATGATCTTCCTGTCCTTGTCGGCTGGCTTCGCTTCAACAAATTCGCCCTCTGCATTGATGGTGACCTCGATTTGCGCTTTGGTCACGATGTGGCCGATGGGCGCCAGGGGTTCTTCTTTGCCCTCTTCATAGATGCCCGCGAGGCCTTCCATGGCCTCGTAGGTTTCAAGTGCCTTTTGCAAAAGCCCCATCAGGTCACCTCCCCATATTCACGCAGGCCGGAGAAATTGCCCTTTTCCTCGCCAAAGGCCTTCATATTCATGGCTTTGATGGGCTTGTGTATGGGGCAATCTTCAGGCCGGACAAATCTGATGACGCCCTTCTCCATCACCGGCCGCCAGAGGTTGACAGTCATTTTGCCTGCGGTTTCCTCGGAGTATGCTTCATCAGCATAGGTCATGCCATGGTACATCACGCCGAAGGACAGCTGGGGCAGATCATCGTAATAGCCTGCGCCCTCACCGAACACGCAAGGCTCCACATAGGCCTGGCACTCACGAGTGCCAAGGAATACATCCCTGCGGCCACCGCGGCGGATCATCTTTTTAGCGATCTCATGATGTTTGTTTTCGTTCCTGTCACCTGCCAGTTCAGGGCGGTTCATGTTCCACTCAAAGTGGGCGCGTACCTGGTAACGGCAGTCCTTCAGGTAGGTGTAGTAAGCCAGGTCATTGCCGCCGTTGTACTTGATGGGACGGATGCTCTTGACCTCCGTCTGGATGCGGTTCATGATGCGCACTTCATCTATGTACCAGATGATGGTGGGCTTCCAGTACACAGAGGCCAGAACGCCTTTCAGCGCCTCGTAGGTAGGCACCTGATAGCTGCATTTCTCGCCGCCCACGCGCATCAGCGGGTCGGAGAACAGGGCGTAGGCGCCATAGACCTCGAACTCTACAATATTAGGGTGCTGCACAGATCGTTTCCCTCCTTTATGCCGATGTGTTCATCATAACAATCATCATTGAGAACATAGACGCTGCCATCCAAGCGTGTGAATAGCATACCTTTTTTCTGCATCCGCTCGAGTTGCCCGGATGTGACGGAAATGGTGTAAGGTTTCGCATTCTCCAAAAGCGTCGCCACATGGGAAAGGTCATATCGAGGAAGCTTTTCCGGCAGTTCGCCAATGATGCTTTTTCCTTCACCATATGGTACGAGAACGCTTTCGCTGTTGCTGTCAAACACCTCAAACCACTCGCCTGCCGTGCGGAAGGCCTGGTTAAGCATATAGGGAGACGAAGCATTTGAAAGGAACTGCGTGTTGGTCGAAAGCAGCTCGAAAAGGTACTGACCGTGAACGTGATAATCCTGTGCCCGCTCCGGCATGCTGGCATACAGGGCGGTGTAGTAGTCCTGCACGGCGGCATCGGAGGTAAGATCGTGATCATAGCGCTCAGGGTGGCGGCGATATTCCTCCAGCAGCACGTTCAATGCGTTTTGCGCTTCTTGAATCTCACGGAGCTGCCCCAGCTTTTCGCCCTTCAGCGCGCAAATGCGCACGGGCTGCGGCTTGGTGTGTTCGCCATGGCGGTTGCAGCGCCCAGCAGCTTGCACGATGCTGTCCAACCCAGCAGACAGGCGAATGACAGAACCGAAGCTGATGTCCACGCCTGCTTCGATCAACTGTGTCGAGACGCAGATCAGCTTTTCCTTGTTCCCCAAGACTTTCTTCATCTCGTCAAGCACTTGTTTGCGGTGTGCTATGCACATGCCGGCGGACAAGTGGAAACGCTTTGCCTCCGTTGCCTCGCTCAGCATATGGAACAGATCGGCTGCCTCGCGCTTGGTATTGCAAACAACCAGCAGACTGTCGGAAGATTCAAGTGTGCTGATAGACAGCGCAGCAAGCTCCTGCATAGAACAGGCGCCGTCGTTCTGGATCGTTGTTCGTTGAAAAAGCGGTGCATATTGCTTGAACATAGCATCGCTGATCAGTTGCTGGCAGGGCAGCATTTTGCGCTGCGCCTTGTGAAAGGCAGGCTGCGTAGCGGAACAAAGCACCACCGTTGTTCCACAGCATTTGACCAGAAAATTGATGGCGCAGTTGAACATGGAAAGCATTCTGGGCGGAAGGGATTGCACTTCGTCAATGATGATGACGCTTTCACATAACGCATGAAAACGCCGCACCGAGGACATCTTGCCGCTGAACAGCGTGTTCAGCAACTGCACAAAGGTGGTGATAATCATGGGAGCATCCCATGTTTCCTGGAGCCACTCCGCATGCGCTGCTTCCTCCGGCGTTGCATCCTCCTGCACCAGATTGGAATGATGCTCCAGCACAGGAACGCTGTTGCCCACGGCAGAGCGGATCACATCCGCATTTTGCTCAATAATGGAGAGAAAGGGTGCAACATAGAAAATCCTGCGCAGTTTGTTCTTTTCAGCATGCAGCACGGCAAAGCGCAAGGCGGCCAGGGTTTTGCCGCCGCCGGTGGGCAGGTCGAGCCGGTAAAGCCCCGGCGATCGTTCTGCCGCAGCAGCGCATCTGTCAGAAAAGGCTCTGCGTGCTATTTGGATGGGCTTCTCCTGCGGAAAGGCGGCAATGTGCGCATTGACCCGCGCGGCGCAAGCTGCCCAATCAGGCAGATTTACCTGCGGAAGTGAAATGTCATCCATAAAGCATCGGGTGTCCGTCCTGTCTGCATCAACGATGGCAGAGGTAATCAGGCGCACCAGTAAACCCAAGGCGAAGCACAACTCCTTCTGGTTTTGCACACAAGCCGTGAACTTGTGTTGAAAATAGATTTGAAGCTCTCGCTCCGCAGCATTGAGAAGTTGTTCGACCTCACTTTGTGCAGCGCATTCTCCAAGGAAAGAGTCAATTGCCCGCTGATCGTATGCAGGCTGACGATTCAAACGATGCGCAAACCCGCTTTGATGCCGCTCGTCCCACAGGTCGATCAAGCCGTGGTGACTGCCGATGCAGATAGCAATGATTTCGGCTACCATGTCACGCATAGGCTGCTTCCCTTGTGAATGGAACTGCTCCAGCATATAGCGCACACCGGCAAAGGTGTGGATCACGCTGCCCTTGCGGACATGTTCATCATTGCTTGCTTTGGTGATGTATTCATCGAATTCGTCCGTGAACTTGCCGCAGTCATGCAATAAGCCTGCAAGGTATCCCGTAGAGCCCAAGCCGCAGGGAGCCAGGATAGCTTTGCTAAGATCGGCAACAGAGCGCGAATGATCGGCGCAGGTCTGGATGCGACGCGAATTTGCTTGTGGATCGACAGCGATATGGGCAATATGCATGTTTTTCTCCAAGTGTGGTCGAAAATGGAAGTTTGTGCCTGATAAGCATATTTTAGTACAATAGTAGACTGCTGTCAAGGAAAGGTGCTGAGGTGATGAGCTACCACATCAAATGATATGCGGCAGCACAAAAACACCATGCAACAAAAAGCGCGTTGCATGGTGTTTGTGCATTCATAATGGGTTTCGAAAGGGTGAGCGATGCGAGCGCCGCCAGTGGCGGAAGCAGCGAGCTGAGCGAATCAACCGAAACGAGCAATCGAGCGAGAGCGAGAGTGCGACGATTGAGGTTGCGGATCGAACGGCCCTTCGCGGGATTCCCAAGGGCAGAGCCCTTGGGTGGGGTTTCCAAAGGGGCAAAGCCCCTTTGGTCGCCGAAGGCGAAACCGCCGTTACTCCTTCTTCGCGGCGCGTTCTTTGGCATAGATGGCCATGGCGCATTCCAGGCGCTTGCGCTCCAGCTGGCACTCCATGTCGTAGGGCTGGGAGATGTCGCCGTGGAAGGCCTCGGCGTTGGCTGCGCAGCCGCCGGAGCAGTAGAAGCGCGCCCAGCACTCGCGGCACTTTTCCTTGGCAAGAACATTGTTGGCTGCGAATTTCTGCTGCAGATCAGCATTGAAGGTGCCGTCGAGGACGCTGCCCATGCGGTAGCCTTCGCGGCCGACGAACTGGTGGCAGGGGTAGATGTCGCCATCGGGGGTCACGGCAATGTACTCATTGCCGGCGCCGCAGCCGGTGAGGCGCTTGCGCAGGCAGGGGCCACCCTCAAGGTCTACATTGAAGTGGAAGAAGTTGAACCACTTGCCATTGGCGCGGCGATCCATGTAGGCCACGGCCAGGCGCTCGTATTCCTCGCGGAGCTGGGGCAGGTCCTCCTCGTGGAGGGCATACTCGCAGGCGGGGTCGGTGACCACCGGCTCCACGGAGAGCTGCTCAAAGCCCTCGTCGGCCAGGAAGAGCACATCGTTGGCAAAATCCTTGTTATAGCCGGTGTAGGTGCCGCGGACGTAGTATTCCTGGTGGCCGCGGCGCTTGGCGAACTCCTTGGCCTTTTCAGCGATGATGGCATAGCTTCCCTTGCCGTTGACGGTGGGGCGCATGCGGTCATGCACCTCGGGGCGGCCATCAATGGAGATGACCACGTTGCCCATTTCCTTGTTGAAGAAATCAATGATCTCTTCGGTCATCAGCACGCAGTTGGTGGTGGTGGTGAACTTGAACTTCTTGTTCTTTTCCTTCTCGATGGAGCGGCCGTATTCCACCAGCTGCTTCATCACATCGAAGTTCATCAGCGGTTCGCCGCCAAAGAAGTCCACCTCCAGGTTGACGCGCTTGCCGCTCTTGGCCACCAGCCAGTCCAGGGCGGCCTTGCCCACCTCAAAGGAAAGGAGCTTGCGCTCGCCCATGCAGAAGTCGCCGGTGGCGGCAAAGCAATACTTGCAGCGCAGGTTGCAGTCGTGCGCCACGTGCAGGCACATGGACTTCACCACGCCGGGATCCTGCAGCTGCTTCACATCATCGTAGTTATCGGGGGAGTTCAGCGCGCCGATCTCCTCCAGCTGCTTCAGCTCGGCAATGACCTCGTCCAGCTCGGCCAGGGTATACTTGTCCTTCAGCCGAAGCTTGATCTCCTCCTGGGAGCAGTCGTTCCAGAGGGTGAGTACATCATAAGCCAGGTCGTCCAGGGCATGAACAGCGCCGGAGCCAACGTCCAGCATCATGGGCTGGCCAACGGCCTTGAAAGTATGGATCACAGTGGTTGCCTCCTACATAGAAAAAGGGCGGAGATATCCTCCGGCCCTTTCAAGAATAAACCTGATTACTTAGATTCGCGGCGGATCTTGCCTTCGTTGCCAG
This sequence comes from Clostridia bacterium, assembly GCA_017463245.1. Classification (GTDB taxonomy): domain Bacteria; phylum Bacillota; class Clostridia; order Christensenellales; family Aristaeellaceae; genus UBA11524. The sequence continues at coordinate 60,447 of JAFTPN010000014.1, read as the reverse complement.
CCAGAACAGCGTTGTTCTCCTTGTTGGCGCAGGACTGGTTAGCCACGGTGCAGCTGGTCTTGCAGGCGCTCTGGCAGGAAGCCTGGCACTCGCCGCAGCCGCCGTGCACCAGGGACTGCTTCAGGCAGGGGGACTGGATGGTTTCGATATGCTTCATGGGAAATCTCCTCCGTTTACTTATGGAATGCAACTATTATACACCATCTTTTCGCATCTTGCAATCATTTCGCAGAAATATTCGACAGAATCATCCCCACGATGCCGCCGCCAGCAATGCCCATGCCCAGGTCGGCCAGGTAGGAGGTCAGGGGCGCCTGCTGGCCGGAGAGCAGCGCATACAGCGCCACGCCGATGGCCATATACCCCAGGCCGATGGCCGCACCCCGCAATAGTCCCCCCTGGCCGCCCCGGCCAACAGCCACCCACACGCCCACGGCGATGGACAGCAGCTTCAGCACCTGGTTGAAGATGCGCACCGCTCCCTCGGTGGGCCTGATCCATTGCATGACCAGGGCAAACAGCACCACTCCTGCCAGGGTGACCAGCACCGCAGCGCCCAGCCCCTTGAGCAGGCTGATCCATTGGTTTTGCTTTGCGCCGCTGCGATGGCGGCGGATACGAACCTGTGCCAAATAAATTCCCCCTCGACCTTTTTTGTAGTAGGGTATGAGGGGGAAGGGGGAATTATGAATTCGGAATTCGGAATTCGGAATTGAGTGTGTGGCACGGGGCGTGGATTCCGTAGAAGATGCAATGATGGATTTGGCCGCGGTAGGCCACGTCCTCGCGCTTGGGGAGGAGCGTCATGCCGCATTTTTGCATCACGCGGAGGCTGGCCTGGTTGCTGGGGAAGGCACCGGCGGTGATTTCTGTGTAGCCTTGGGCAAGCAGGGCTTGCAGGGCGGCGGTGACAGCCTCGGTGCAGTAGCCGTGGTTCTGGTGGTCGGGGTGGATCGCCCAACCCAGCTCCAGGGTGCTGCCGGTGATCTCCGTGTCGTTGATCAGGCCGATGAGCTCCCCTTGCAGGTCAATGGCGCGGACGAAGTGGGCTTCGTCATGGGAGAGGGTCATGATCCGCTGGAAGAGGCGCTGGGCGGTTTGGTCGTCCGTCAGGTCCGGCACCATGTAGGTTTCGCCCACGGCGGGATGGCGCAGCAGGGCGAGAAGTGCGCCCTCGTCCGTGGGGGACAGGGGGCGCAGAGTGAGGCGGGGTGTGCGGATGTTCTGCATGGCTGCTCCTGGGCAGGCTTATTCAAACACGGCCTGCACGGTGAAATTCTTCTGGAAGGAGACGGAGGTGGAAGCGGCGCTTTCGTCGCTGAGGGTGGCGTCGGTGACCGTCCAGCCCTTGAAGGTGTGGCCTTCGGCGGGGATGGCGGTCAGCGCCAGGTCGTACTCGGTGAAGTAGATGCCGGTGTAGCTTTCCGCAGCGGGGAGCAGGGTGCGGTTCACCTGCACCTGACCCAGGCTGGGATCGTTGATGGTGATGGTGGCCTCCACGGGGTACTCGTAGCCAATGGCCTTCTTCAGCACCCAGGGGAAGCGATCGTAGCGGCCGCGCAGGTAGGTGGCCAGCTGCTCCAGCTTGTCCTTCTGGTAGTTCTCCAGGTTCCACTTGGCGATCCATTCCGGGCCAAAGCGCAGGTAGGTGTCCCGCATCAGCTTGGTGTAAATGGGCTTCATCTCTTCCAGGGTCTCTTCCACGCGGTCGGTGTGGAAATACACATTGCGCACGTCGCTCAGGGCGGTGATGAACTCCCGGCGGAAGTCCTCGTTCTGGTAGAGGGAGTAGAAGATCTTCTGGGGGTGGCGATCCTCGTGCTCGGAGCCGTCATTGGTGATGACGGGGGTGATGTTGTCGTTCACAAAGCTGCGGCCGTCGCCCCAGATGTCGGCAGAATGCTCGGTATCAAAGAGCAGGAAACGCCACTGGCCGTCGCAGTAGGGTTCGTCGCTCACATCCCGGGCGCGCCAGATCATCCAGTTGTTGTTTTCAAAAATGCCGTCCTCGTTGGCGATGTACAGGTGGAAGGCGCAATACTGGGCAAAACCGGGGAGATCCAGCAGGGCGCTGGCCTTTTCGTAGTTGGCGGGGTCGGTCATGTCGTTTTCCGCAATGAAGTCGAACATCTGCTCATACAGCTCGATGTCGCTTTCCTCGCCATCCTCCACGCGGCCATTTTTGATGATGATCACATTGTTGTCGTTCACGCCATAGTTGTTCTGCACGGCGTTGTCGCTATGCTCCTCGGTGATGGTGTACATGCCCCAGTATTCACCGTTGAGGAACACCACGCAGGGGCGGGTGGCCTGCACCATAAAGCCCATGCCCTCCGCCAGGGACTGGAACAGGGGATCGCGCAGGCGGGTGGTCTCGGTGTCGTTGCCGCCGTTGCGCAGGGTGATGGACTTGTACTTCTCCACCAGGCCGGTGCCATCGGCGCGGAGATTGTTTTCAAACACGGGATAGGTCAGGTTCTTCTCGCCATAATCGGCGCGGGCGATGAGGCGCAGGCTCTTCTGGGCAAAGGAGCGGGATATGCCGCCCTTGATGCGCACGCCCATGTCCTGGGTGAAGCCTTCGCTGCCATCGGCGGTGAGGAACTGCACGGTCACGGGGCGCTCCCAGTCCATGCCCTTCTGGGAGAAGTTGCCCTGCACCTGCCAGTCCTCGTAATTGCCCATCTGCTGGCTGTTCCACTCGTCAAAGTAAGCGCCCATGACGTAAATGCCGTTTTCGTAGCTGAAGAAGCCCTCCCGGTCGGTCATCAGGGAGATCACCGGCACATCGCCGTAAAGCTCCTCGCGGTCGACCCCCACAAAGAAGGTGCCGCTGATCACTTCGCTCAGGCTGCCGTCCTCATATTCGGCCATGGCGCGGATCACATGGCACTTGGTTACATTGACCTCGGTCTTGAACTGGTTGCGGGAAAAGCCGATCAGGGAGGCCAGGTCGTTGGGCTCGTCGGAACGGTTCTCCAGGGTCAGCGCCCCGTCGAAGATCACGCTGTCCAGGGTGGGCTCGGTGCCGTCCAGGGTGTAGTAGATCAGCGCCTCGGGATCGTCGCAGAGGATCTCCAGGTCGATCACATCATCATAAAACCCGCTCTCGTGGCTGAAGTACACATTGCCATCCGCCAGGGCGGCGGCGGGCAGCAGCAGGCAGATGAACATGAGAGCCAGCAGCAGTTTGCGCATAACGGTCGTTCTCCTTCAATTTCAAGGCTTATGGCATGACTGTATCACAAAGCTGCCTGCGCGTCAACAAAAGAGGAAAACTGGACAAAATCTGCACAAAAAAACGTAAAAATAGGGACTTTCGTTGTCCCCGAAACTATGTTATACTATATCTAAACAAGAAAGTAACATTTGTGTAAGTATGTCTGCTGGCGTGCATGGGCAGGCAAGTTTTTCCAGTTGGGAGGCTGTGGCATGATTACTGACGGACGCAAAACGTTGGGCGTATTCATGAACAAAGCTGGTCAGCAGTTTCAGCACACGGTGCAAACGGTAACGCAGCGCTGTGCCAGGGAGCTGGGCTACGATGTGGTTTTTTTCTTCACCGTGGGCTACCGCGGCAGCAAGAATTACTACGACGAGAAGGAAAAGAGCATCTTCCCCTTTGCCCCGGTGGAAAAGCTTGACGGCATTCTGGTGACGCCCGATACCTACGATATGGACGGCTTCCGGGACGAGCTGTTTGAAATGCTGGAAGAGCGGGTCAAGTGTCCCGTTGTCTGTGTTCGCGATGCGCTGGAAAAGGCCGACAGCTTCTATACCGACGAGGAAACCGCCATCCGTTCCCTGCTGACTCACCTGCTGGACGACCATGGCTTCCGCAAGGTATGCTTCCAGTCCGGCCACAAGGATCATCCCGGCGCCCGCCCCCGCCTGGGCTGCTACCAGGAGGAAATGGCCAAGCGCGGCATTCCCCTGCCCCCCAACGCCATTCATTACGGCACCATGTGGATCAGAGATGCAGACATCGCCTACGAGCATTTCTTCGGCGATCCGGACAACTGGCCGGAGGCCGTGGTGTGTGCCAACGACCACATGGCGCTGGCGCTGATCGAAGAGGTGCAGGCTCATGGCTATCGCGTGCCGGAGGATGTGGTGATCACCGGCTTTGACGATGTGGAGGGCGCCGCCCGCGCCTGGCCGTCCCTGACCACGGTGGGTCAGGACTACGAGGCCATGGTTCGCGAGGCGATCTATCAGCTGCATGCCCGCATCCAGGAGCAGGAACAGGGCGTTGAACCGGCGCCCCCTCAGCTTTTCAGAATTCCCGGCACCCTGCGGGTCCGCGAAAGCTGCGGCTGCAGCACCACCTCCCGGGAGCTGACGGTGAAGGACGGAATGCGCCACCTGACCCGCCAGATTCAGTCGATTACCGACCGCGAGGTCAGCCAGACCTATTTCTCCATCGAACTGAACACCGCTGACAGCTATGAGGAGATGCATAACACTATTGTCCGCAAGCTGGGCGATATTCCCCACCTGCGGGACTTTTACCTCTGCCTGTTTGATGATGAAAACGGCTTTGCCGGGCATATCACCCCCCAGGTGCGCCTGGTGTCCGCCATCCGCGACAGGAAGGACGCCGGAATGCCCATGATCTCCTTCGACAGGAGCTGCCTGCTGCCTTCCCTGGCCGAGCGCCCCGATGAACCCCAGACCTTCTACGTCCATCTGCTGCACCAGCGAGAAAACACCTATGGATATACCATGATGCAGTTTGAAAACGGCAAAATCCCCAGCATGTTCTACCTGCACTGGAACGTGATCATTTCCATTGCCCTGCGCAACCTGGATAACCAGAACAAGCTGAAGGCGCTGTATGAGGAGCGCCGCCGTTCCTCCATCACCGATGCGCTCACCGGCCTGTATAACCGCCGCGGCGTGAATGAAAAGCTGGATCCCATCTGGGAGGATCTTTGCCGGGAGCAGCGCACGGTGTGCTTTGCCTCGCTGGATCTGGACAACCTGAAGCCCATCAACGATACCTTTGGCCATCAGGGCGGCGACGAGGCGCTGCGCACCATTGCCGACGCCATCCGCGCCTCCGTGCCGGAGGATGCCATCCCCGCCCGCATCGGCGGCGACGAGTACCTGATCTTCATGCCCGATTGCGACGAGGACGACGCCGCTGCCTTCTGCGGCCGGTTCGAGGCCTATCTGGCCGAGCGCAACCAGAATGCCCGCTTTGCCGTGGGCGCCTCGGTGGGTACCCATGTGGTGCAGCTGGGCGAGGGCATCGGCCTGGATCGCTGCGTGAACGAGAGCGACGAGCAGATGTACCAGGTCAAGCGTCGGCGCCATGCCGAGCTGGAAAGCCATGCCAGAAGCTTTGGCCACACAAGGAGCCGCCATGCGTAAAGAAAACCCCATCATTTTTGCCGATTATCCCGACCCGGACATCATCCGGGTCGGGAATACCTATTATATGTGCACCACCACCATGCACGTTTTCCCCGGGGGCGAGATTTTGCGCTCCCGGGATCTTGTGCATTGGGAGCATTGCGCCTATGCCTACGATGTGCTGGGCGAGCACCCCGGCCAGCGCCTGGACGATGGCAAGGGCATCTACGGCCAGGGCATGTGGGCGGGCTGCCTGCGCCACCATGGCGGCCTGTTCCACCTGGTGTTCATGTGCAACGATACCCATTCCGCCTACTATTTCACCGCAGAAAAAGCCGAAGGCCCCTGGGTGCGCCGCCCCATGGCGGGCTTCTACCACGATCCCTCCCTGCTGTTTGACGACGACGGCCGGGTGTACATTGCCTATGGCAACCGGGACATCCACCTCACCGAGCTGCTAAGCGACCTTTCCGCCCCCAGGGAAGGCGGGGTGGATCGCATCATCCTCCGGGACGACTGCGAAGGTCTGGGCTGGGAAGGCAGCCACCTGTACAAGCACAACGGGAAATACTACCTCTTCGGCATCCATTGGCCCAAGGGGAGCCTCCGCGCCCAGGGCTGCTATGTGGCAGATTCGCTGGAAGGCGAGTTCCGGGGCGGGGAGATCCTCTGCCAGGCTTTCCACGGCCGAAACGACGGCCCCGCCCAGGGCGGCATGGTGCAAACGCCCCAGGGCGACTGGTACCTGATGCTTTTCCAGGATCACGGCGCGGTGGGGCGCATCCCCGTGCTGGTGCCCATGCGCTGGGAGAAGGACTTCCCCGTGGTGCAGGGCATTCCGGAAAGCTTTGAATGCGAAGAAGCCAGCTGCAAGCCGCTTACGTGCAGCGACAGCCTCCGCACCCCGCTGAATGAGGCGTGGCAATGGAACCACGAACCCCATAAGGAGCTGATCCACCAGGACGGGCACGGCCTGCGCCTCACCACCGACAGGGTGGTGGAGAGCGTGGTGCAGTCCGTCAACACTCTGACACAGCGCACCTTTGGCCCCCGCTGCACGGTGGAGGTCACCGTGGATGGCGCGTCCATGCAGCCCGGGGACTACGCCGGGCTGTGCGCCCTGCAGGGTCGCTTCGGGCAGATCGCCCTCACCCGCCACGCCGACGGCTATGCCCTTGCCGTGACCACCAACGATGGCGAAGTGGCCGAGCGCAGCCGCATCCCCTGGGCAGGCAGCCGGGTGCAGCTCCGCGCCTGCTTTGATTTTGATACGGACACCGTGCGCTTCTTCTATCACGATGGCGCATGGCAGCCCCTGGGCGATGCGCACCAGCTGTGCTACCTGTTGGATCACTTCGTGGGCGTGCGTGCTGGCCTGTTCTGCTACGCCACAGAGCAAAGCGGCGGCAGCGCGGTGTTTGCTGATTTTGTTTACCACAAGGAGAATGCATAAAAAACCGCCCGGCTGATGCATGTCAGTCGGGCGAAATATTTGCAATTAATCAATACCCTGCTGGGCAAGCTCCTGCATGTAGCGTGCCAGGGCGTCCTGCCAGGCGGGCAGCCGGGCAAAGGCGTTGCGATCCAGGCTGGACTTGCTCAGCCGGGAGTTGGCCGGGCGCTTGGCGGGGGTGGGATACTGGCTGGTGGGGATGGGCGTCACGGTGCAGTTGCGTTCGCCCTGGCGCATGATCTCTGCGGCAAACTCCGCCCAGGAGCAGAAGCCCTCGTTGGTGGCGTGGTAGATGCCGAACTTGTTGGTCTGGATCATGTCGCACAGCAGGCGCGCCAGGTCAGGCGTGTAGGTGGGACTGCCGAACTGGTCGCCCACCACCTTCACTTCGGAGCGCTCGCTGCCCAGGCGCAGCATGGTCTTCACGAAGTTATGGCCGTTCAGGCCGAACACCCAGGCCGTGCGCACAATGAAGTACCGGGTCATGAGGCTGCGGATGGCTTCCTCGCCCTGAGCCTTGGTGAGGCCGTAGACGTTCTTCGCGCCATAGGGGGCGGAGGTCTCGTAGGGCTGGTCGCCATCGCCGCTGAGCACATAGTCGGTGGAGACATAGAGCAGCTTGGCATCCACCGCCAGGGCGGCGCGGACAAGGTTCAGCGTGCCCATGCCATTCACGGCAGCGCACTTCTCCGGCTCCTGCTCGGCGCGATCCACCGCGGTGTAGGCCGCGCAATGGATGATGGCGTCCGGGGCATAGCTGCGCACGGCGGCCATCACGGCCTCGCCGTCGGTGAGGTCAAAGTCTTGATAGTCCACGCCCTTGGCCTCGATATTCAGGGCGGAGAGGCGCTTCATCACGTCGTAGCCCAGCTGGCCTGCAATGCCTGTAACCAATACCTTCATACAATGCCTCCAATGGACAAAAGCCTGCAATTTGTTTTATTATATCATGCCGGATAAAGCTTGGCAAGAACGGCGGTTTTGTATTTTCTTGTAACTGTTGCAGGGTTGGGCTTTCTTTTTTTTGCATTCGGTACTATAATAGAAAGGTATTTTGCCCAAAGGAGGCATGAACGATGAAGAAACTCCTGCGGTGCCTGAGCATCGCGTTGATCCTTTGCATCATTTCCCCCACGGCCATGGCGGCCAAGTCCACCCCCACGCCCCCGCCGGTGGCCATCACCCAAACGGTGCAGCAGCCCCCGGAGGAGATCCAGCAGGTGCTGGATCTGGCTTACAGCGAGTGGCAGGAGCTGAACGGCAAGAAGCTCAAGCAGGTGAACAAGTATACCGAGTGGCGCGGCAAGGGCATCGGCTTTGGCTGGTGCGGCGGCTACATCACCTGGTGCATGCTGCAAAAGGGCATCCCCATGGAGCAGCTGCAGGTGATGGAGGAAGGCGCGGTGGACGGCATCGTTCACGTGAAGGAAGCCAGCGTGGGCAAGCTTTTGCGCGGCTACCAGATGATGAACCGCTCCACCAACATTCCCCAGCCGGGCTTCCTGCTGGTGTACGGCTGCTCCTTCAACAAGACCATCCATGTGGCGCTGGTGTATGATGTGGTGGAGCTGGGCGGCGGCAAGTTCCGCATCACCACCCTGGAGGGCAATATGTCCAGCCGGGTGAAGATGTACGTCCGCGACTACGATATGAACGTGGAGGTCAACACCAAGGACAAGAAATCCACCAACCTGAGTGTGATCCCGGAGGAGGATTATCCCCTGCCGGAGAGCGACTGCGTGGATTATTCCATCCCGGTCACCAAGCCTTCCAGCGGCAACTACGGCAAGTATTCCTATTATGTGAACTGCTTCCTGATGCCCTGGATCCCCGAAAATATGGCCACCACTGAAAACACGCCGGAGGTGTCTGAATGAAGCTGATCATCCCCAAGGATTATAATCCTGTGCTTGACCTGCGGGACACGGAGATCGCCATCAAGCTGGTGAAGGACTTTTTTGAAACGGAGCTGTCCCGCCAGCTGAACCTGACCCGTGTGTCCGCCCCCATTATGGTCACCCCTGAGAGCGGCCTGAACGATAACCTGAACGGCGTGGAGCGCCCCGTGGCCTTTGATGTGCTGGAGACCGGCGAAACGGTGGAGATCGTCCACTCCCTGGCCAAGTGGAAGCGCCAGGCCCTGAAGACCTATGGCTTCAAGCCCGGCGAAGGTCTGTATACCGACATGAACGCCATCCGCCGGGACGAGGAAACGGACAACATCCACTCCATTTTCGTTGACCAGTGGGACTGGGAGCGCATCATCACCGAGGAGGAGCGCAACGAAAGCTTCCTGCGCCAGATCGTGGAGAAGATCTACCTCACCCTGCGCAAGACCGAGGGCTATGTGTGCGCCCACTACCCCCACATCAAGCCGGAATTGCCGGATCACATCACCTTCGTCACCAGCCAGGAGCTGGAGGATCGCTACCCGGACAAGACCGGCAAGGAGCGCGAGTACCTGGCCACCAAGGAGTACGGCGCGGTGTTCCTGATGGGCGTGGGCGGCGCGCTGAAGAGCGGCCAGATCCACGATGGCCGTGCCCCCGACTACGACGACTGGTCGCTGAACGGCGATATCCTGCTCTACGATCCGATCCTGGACATCAGCCTGGAGGTCAGCTCCATGGGCATCCGCGTGAACCCGGAAGCGCTGCGCAAGCAGCTGGCCATCCGCGGCTGCGAGGATCGGGCAGAGCTGCCCTTCCAGAAGGCGCTGCTCAACGGCGAGCTGCCCCAGACCATCGGCGGCGGCATCGGCCAGAGCCGGATGTGCGTGTACCTGCTGCGCAAGGCGCACGTAGGCGAGGTGCAGGCCAGCCTGTGGCCCAAGGACGTGGTGGAAGCCTGCCGCGAAGCGAATATTCAGCTGCTGTAAAGAAGCACATCCCCCAGGAGCAAAAACCTGGGGGATGCCTGCATTTTCAAGGAAAAACGCCCATGTCACGGTGCGTTGCGCCGATGTTAAGGCGCGTTGCTTGCCGCCTGACAGCCTGCTTTGTATACTGATAGCATCAACCCGAAAGGAAGTGACCTCATGCTTGGTGAAACCATCGCGACCCTCCGCAAAAAGCAGGGTCTGTCCCAGCAGGAGCTGGCCGACCGCCTCCATGTTGTTCGCCAGACGATTTCTAAATGGGAGAAGAACCTTTCCGTTCCCGATGCCGATGCCCTCGTCCGCCTGGCCGACGCCCTGGACGTGACCGTTCCCCAACTGCTGGGTGAAACCATCACCGAGGAGGCGCAGCCCTCGGACATCGCCGCTGCACTCTCCCGCATCAACGAGCAGCTGGCCGTGCAGAACCGCCGCCGCAGCCGCATCTGGAAGGTGGTGGCCTGGGTGCTGGGGATTTTGCTGCTGGTCAATGTGCTGAACATTGCCTCGGCCGCGTTCTTTTATTCCGTGCAGCAGGATACGTTTGTGGAGCAGACCGCTGCAACGTATGAAGTGGTAGAAAACGAGGAACTATCGGTGGAATAAAATAAGGTTATTGCATGATAGGGGCGACTGTGACTGGCCGCAGCGGGCGGGCGATCGCAGATCGCCCCTACATTTGTGCAGGAAAGGTAGGCGTTGATGCAAGCGGCAGAACCACTCCTTCCGTCAGCCGCAAGCGGCTGCCACCTCCCTTTACACAAGGGAGGCTCAACCCCTCAGTCCCTTCGGGACAGCTCCCCTATGAAGGGGAGCCTTAGTTACTTTCCCTGCGTCGCGGCGCGACCGTATTCGCGCCGTGACCCCTGCAAAGAGAAAACCCACCCGGCCATCGCCGAATGGGTTTCGAAAGGGACGAAGTCCCTTCGCGGGTTGTCAGGGCAGAGCCCTGACCGGGTTCCCCAAGGGCAGAGCCCTTGGGCGGTGGAGTCCAGAGGAGGCAGAGCCTCCTCTGGTCACTTCGTGCGCTCGAGGTAGTCTTCGTAGCTGCAGAGGTAGTCGGCGATGGTGCCGTCCTCTTTGATCTCGATGATACGATCGGCGATGGTGGTGACGAACTGGTGATCCTGGCTGGTGAAGATCACGTTGCCGGGGAAGTTGATGAGGGCGTTGTTCACGGCGGTGATGGATTCCAGATCCAGGTGGTTGGTGGGCTGATCCAGCATGATGAAGTTAGCGCCAGAGAGCATCATGCGGGAGAGCATGCAGCGCACCTTTTCGCCGCCGGAGAGGACGGAGACCTGCTTATACACATCGTCACCGCGGAACAGCATACGACCCAGCAGGTCGCGCATATCGCTTTCCAGCATATTGCTGGGGCAATACTGGGCGAACCAGTCCAGCATATTCTTATCGCAGTTGTCGAAATAGGGGCCGTTGTCCTTGGGGAAGTAGCTGGTGGAGATGGTCACGCCCCACTTGACGTTGCCGGAGTCGGGCTCCAGCTCCTCAGAAAGGATGCGGAACAGGGCGGTCTGCGCCTGCTCGTTGGGGCCCACCAGGGCGATCTTCTGCCCCTTGGTCACCAGGAAGGACACATCCTTCAGCAGCTGCACGCCGTCCTGGGTGTAGTTGATGTTGGACACAGTGAGGATGTCCTTGCCGGCCTCGCGGTCAGGGGAGAAGTTCACCCAGGGATAGCGGCGGGAGGAGGCGGGCATCTGCTCGATGGTCAGCTGATCCAACAGCTTCCGGCGGCTGGTGGCCTGCTTGGCCTTGGACTTGTTGGCAGAGAAGCGCTGGATGAAGTTCTGCAATTCCTTGATCTTGTCGTCGCGGCGCTTCTTCTGATCCTTCATGATGGACTGCATCAGCTTGGAGGATTCATACCAGAAGTCGTAGTTACCCACGTACATCTTCACCTGGCTGAAGTCGATATCCACGATGTGGGTGCAGATGTTGTTCAGGAACCAGCGGTCATGGGAGACCACGATCAGCGTGCCGGGGAACTCCATCAGGAAGTCCTCCAGCCAGGCCACGGAGCGGTTGTCCAGGTTGTTGGTGGGCTCGTCCAGCAGCAGGATGTCCGGGTTGCCGAACAGCGCCTGCGCCAGCAGCACCTTCACCTTTTCGCCGCCCTTCAGGTCGCCCATGAGGGTGTAGTGCAGGTCAGCGCCAATGCCCAGGCCGGTGAGCAGGGTGGCCGCGTCGGATTCGGCATTCCAGCCGTCCATTTCAGCAAACTCGCCCTCCAGCTCGGCAGCACGCTCGCCGTCGGCCTCGGAGAAATCGGGCTTGGCGTAGAGCTCGTCCTTTTCCTTCATGATGTCGTACAGCCGCTGGTTGCCCATGATCACGGTGTCCAGCACAGGATAGGCGTCGTATTTGAACTGATCCTGCTTCAGGGTGGACATACGCTGGTCGGCAGGATAGGTCACCGAGCCGGTGGTGGGCTCCAGTTCGCCGCTCAGGATGCGCAGGAAGGTAGACTTGCCCGCACCATTGGCACCGATGATGCCGTAGCAGTTGCCGGGCATGAATTTCAGATCCGCACCGGCGAAGAGCTTCTGACCGCCGAAGGTCAGGGAAACATTGCTGACTGTAATCATGAATGACTCCTATTATTCGATGGTTATTTGGTTTGCACCATCTCTTATCATACCACACTTTGCCTGGAAAGGAAACGGGGAAAACAGGGATTTTCGGGGAACATTATGCACAAAAAAGAGCCGCGGTAGTCTTCCGCAGCCCTTTGGCTTACTTCGTGTTTGCCTTCCAGTAGATGGTAACCGCCGCCAGCCCCAGCAGCAGAATGCACAGTCCCAGGTGCAGTCCCCACAAGCTGCCCAGCTGCAGCGCAGGCGTTGCCAGATAGCCAATGGTGCCCGCAAGACCGGTCAGCGCGGTAATAATGGGCGTGATCCTCTTGCTCTGCATAAACAGGCACATCCACAGGCTGATGGCCGAACCCGCCAGCAGCACCACGGGGCAGGCCACCATGCTGCCCACGTCGAAATCGCTGCCCAGGTGACCCTGCAAATAAGTGGTCACAGCCTTGTTGTCAGACGGAAACCAGACATAAGCGCTGATGGAGGCACTCGTTTCCCCATCCTGCCAGAAGGGGACGAACTGGGCGATCAGCAAAAGCACAAGCACAGCGGCGCAGGCAATGCAGCCGATATTCACACGGGTAATGGTTTTCTTCATATTCCTTGCTCCTTTCCTTTGTACATTTCAAGGATAGGCGCGGAATATAAACTGAGCATGAACATTTCAAGAACAAACTGTTCAAAAAGAAATTATTTTGATTTCATTACGCTCTCTCCCCCAGCAACAGCCAGTTGCTTGCGCAAAACGCTCCACAGGAATACAATAGCCCTGGAGGTGATCGGAATGAACAAAAAGAACCCCATTCAGGAGCTGCGATTGACCCATGGCCTCTCCCAGGACGAGCTGGCCAAAAAGGTGTTTGTCACCCGCCAGGCGGTGTCCCGCTGGGAGACTGGCGAAACCATCCCCAACACCGAGACCCTGAAGCTTTTGTCCAGGCTGTTCGATGTGTCCATCAACACGCTGCTGGGTTCGCCCAGGGAGATGATCTGCCGCTGCTGCGGCATGACCCTGGACGACGCCACCACCAGCAAGGAGATCAGCGGCGAGTTCAACGAGGACTATTGCAAGTGGTGCTATCGCGAGGGGGAATTCACCCTGGACTTCTGGCAGAGGTATGCCGAATTGGGCGGCCAGGAAGGCTTTGAGCAGTTCAAGCAGCAGATCGCCAGCGAATTCAACGCCCTGCACATCGAGGGCTTGCCCCAGGTGGAAGAGCTGAATGTGCTCACGGGCAGCTACATCAACCTGGAATACACCCTGCCCACCGGCGTCAAGACCAAGCTGCTGAATGACCACGCCACCTACCTGGGCAACCAGCTTCCCTGCACCTTTGGCGGCAGCAGATGCTTCGGCCTGGCGGCCAGCATGCAGTTCCTGATGGTCTGCACCTACGAGGCCAATGGGGAAGACCCGGAGCTGGTGCTTTACAAAAGGCGCTGACTGCATAAAAGGAACGTACTGAAATTCAGTACGTTCCTTTTGCATTTCACAGCTCCTCGCATTCCTTCAGCCACAGGGCGGACTGAGCGTCGCTGGGCATGAGCCAATCGCCCCTGGGACTCAGACCCACGCTGCCCACCTTCACGCCATCCGGGCAGCAGTTGCGCTTGAACTGCTGGGTGAAGAAGCGGCGGTAGAAATTCTTGAGCCACTTGAGGATGGTGGCGTCGTCGAAGTCGTCCCTGAAGGCCATGCGGCACAGGGCGTACACCTTGGCGGGGTTGTAGCCATAGCGCACGGCATAATACAGGAAGAAATCATGCAGCGCATAGGGACCCACCAGATCCTCGGTCTGCTGGGCGATGTTGCCCTGCTCGTCCGGGGGCAGCAGCTCCGGACTGATGGGGGTGGACAGGATGCGCTCCAGCACCGCCTTGCTGGCGGCAAACTCCGGCGCCTCGCTGACGGTCTTCACCACCCAGCGCACCAGCGTTTTGGGCACGCCGCAGTTCACGCCGTACATGCTCATGTGGTCGGCATTGTAGGTACACCAGCCCAGGGCGATCTCACTCAGGTCGCCCGTTCCCAGCACGATGCCGCCAAAGTCGTTGCAAACATCCATCAGCACCTGGGTGCGCTCGCGAGCCTGGGCATTCTCGTAGGTCACAGAGTGGTCGCTCTCCTCGTGGCCGATGTCCTTGAAGTGCTGGCGCACCGCCGCGTGGATGGGAATCTCCCGCTGGGTGATGCCCAGGGTGGTCATCAGCTCCAGCGCAGATTGATACGTCCAGTCCGTGGTGCCAAAGCAGGGCATGGTCACGCCCAGGATATTGGTGCGGGGCAGCCCCAGCAGGTCAACGGCCTCCACCGCCACCAGCAGCGCCAGGGTGGAATCCAGCCCGCCGGAGATGCCGATCACCGCCTTGCCGCCGGTGATGGCCATGCGCCGCGCCAGTCCCTGGGCCTGCAGGGTGAAGATCTGCTGGCAGCGCAGGGTGCGGGCTTCCTTTTCCGCAGGGATGAAGGGCTGCTTGCTCACCTGCAGATCAGGCTGCACGTCGTCCTCCAGCAGCAGCTTGCCCCAGATCAGCTCCTCGCTGACGGGGACATTCACCATAGCCGCGCTGTCGCCAAAGGCGGCGCTGCGCATACGGTCGGCACGGATGGCGTCGATGTCGATATCCGCGGTGAGCAGGTAGTCTTCGGCAATGAAGTCCGCGTTCTCCTTCAGCACATGGCCGCAGCTGGCCACCAGGCTGTGACCGCCGTAGACCAGGTCGGAGGTGGACTCGCCCCGGCCTGCATTCACATACACATAGCCGCAGATGCACCGGGCGGACTGCTGCGCCACCGCCTGCTGGCGGAAGGCGCGGCGACCCACGATCTCATTCATGGCGGAAAGGTTCACGATGATCTCCGCACCGGCCAGCGCCAGGGTGGTGCTGGGCGCCATGGGGGCAAAGAGATCCTCCCCCATTTCGATGCCGAAGGTCACCCCGTCAGCCGAGGTGAAGGTGGTGTAGCGGTTCAGCTGCCAGTCCTGCCCGGCAATGGTCACATAGCCCTCGCCCGCAGCGCGGAAGTGGCGTTTCTGAGGCACAAAGGTCTGGGGAACCACGCCCTCGATGCCATCGCTGGACAGCACCACTGCGCAGTTGTACAATCCGCCCTTGCCCTGCAGGGGCGCACCCACCACGGCGGTAATGTCCTCGGGGCAGCCCTCCACCAGCGCTGCCAAGCCCTGCTGAACGCTGTCCAGCAGCGGCTTTTGATAAAACAGGTCACCGCAGCTGGCGCCGGTGAGGCTCAGCTGGGGGAACACCACCAGCGCGGCCTGCTTTTCCCTGGCTTCCGCCAGCTTGTGCAGATGCTCCTGCACGTTCTTTTCCACATGACCCAGGTGCAGGCGCGGCACCGCTGCCGCTACGCGAACCAATCCATTCATGCTTCATTCCTCCTTAAAAGGCAAGCAGCTTGAAACGAGGCTTTCCGTTGTTGATCTCCAGCAGCGCCATGCGGCCATCCGCTGCGCTGCCGGGGTTCAGGAGCAGCGTCTGCCGCTGCTCCCAGAAGGGGCGATGGGTGTGCCCGAACAGGGTGATGGAGCACCCCTTTTCTTTGGACACATCATCGATATAGGAATACTCGGACTTCACATGGTAGCGGTGGCCGTGGGTCAGGAACACCTTGGCGCCCTCCAGGTTCAGCACCATATAGCTTTCCAGGCCGGGAACGCCCACATCGCAGTTGCCGCCCACGCCGTACATCAGGGCGTATTCGTCCCTGCCCCGAATAAAATTCTCCAGCCGCATGAAGTCATAGGCACCGTCGCCGCAATGCAGGTAGCAGTCCACCGGGCCGATGTCCTTCCAGCATTGCTCCAGCATCCAGCGCACGTCATCATCATGGCCGTGGCTGTCGCTCATCACCAAACAGCGCATCAGTCGTGCAGCTCCTTCATGATCTCCAGCATCTTCTCGCAGGCGCGGGCGCGGTGGCTCACCCTGTTCTTGTCCTCCTGGGAGATCTCCGCAAAGGTCTGGTTCAGCGGCTCGTAGAGGAACAGGGGATCATAGCCGAAGCCGCCGTTGCCCCGCTCCGCCTCCAGCAGCACGCCGGGGCAGGAACCCTCGGCCACCAGCGCCTCACGGCCGGGGATCTTCAGGGCGATGGCGCATTGGAAGGCGCAGCCGCGATCCCGCTTGCCGTTCATGCGGCGCAGGAGCAGCTTGTTGTTGGCATCGTCGTCGCCGTGGAGGCCCGCATACCGGGCAGACATCACGCCGGGTTCGCCGTCCAGGGCGTCCACGGTGAGGCCGCTGTCGTCCGCCAGGGTGGGCAGACCGGTGGCCTCGCACACGGCTTCGGCCTTGATGATAGCATTGCCCGCAAAGGTGGAAGCATTCTCGTCGATGTCCCCATGGAAGCCTGCGGCGTTCATGGACACCACCGTGTAGTAATCGCCGAAGATGTGCTGCAATTCGCGCAGCTTGTGGGCGTTGCCGCTGGCCACCACCAGGGCGGGCTTGGGGGCAATGTGCCGGGCGCGATCACCCAGGGCGTCGCGCTGAGCCTGCATCAGGTTTTCGATGCCCTGCTTGCCATAGGCCATCAGGGTGGCCAGCTCATCGGGGGTAAAGGCACGGCCTTCGCCGGTACCCTGCAGCTCGATGAACTCACCCTTCTCATTCATCACAAAGTTCATGTCCACATCGGCGCGGCTGTCCTCCTGGTAGCACAGGTCGCAGCAAGGCACACCCTCCACCACGCCGCAGGACACCGCCGCCACCTGATGCACAATGGGCGAAACCAGCAGCTTGCCCTCCTGCACCAGCTTATCCACCGCGCAGGTCAGCGCCACCATGGCGCCGGTGATGGACGCGGTGCGGGTACCGCCATCGGCCTCCAGCACGTCGCAGTCCAGGGTGATGGTGCGCTCGCCCAGAGCCTTCATGTCCACGGCCTGGCGCAGGCTGCGGCCAATGAGGCGCTGGATCTCCACGCTGCGGCCATCCTTCTTGATGCCGTCGCGCTTCTTGCGCTGGCTGGTGGAAGCAGGCAGCATGGCATATTCCGCCGTCACCCAGCCCTGCCCCTTGCCCTTGAGGAAGGGCGGCACCGTTTCCTCTACCGAGGCGGTGCAGATCACCCGGGTGTTGCCCGTGGCGATCAAGCAGGAGCCAGCCGCCGTGCGCACAAAATCAGTTACAATCGAAACCTCGCGGGGCTGATCCGCGTTGCGTCCGTCAAATCGCATAAACACGACCTCCATCACATATCTATCCTGTGTAGTTTTCTCTTTGGGGAGGGAGGTTTCCTGCTCCAAAGCATCAAATTCGTGTTCAAATACCACAGCGCAATTGTATCCCAAAAGAAGGTTTTGCCCGCAGGATGGCGAATATATCCTTTGTTTATCGTTAACCCCTGAACGATTCAGAAAGGAACTGCCGTGAAAAAACTTATCGAGAAGTATTTTACCGATGTGTGGAACGTCCCCAATGTGCTGACCATGCTGCGCATGCTGCTGATCCCCGTGTTCGTTGCCCTTTATGCCACCGGGCACGACAAGCTGGCGCTGCTCACCTTTATCATTGCCAGCCTCACCGATTTGCTGGACGGCTACATCGCCCGCAAGTACAACCTGATCACCAATTTCGGCAAGCTGATGGACCCCCTGGCCGACAAGCTGATGGTCTGCACCGCGCTGATCTGCCAGGGCGTGCAGGGCATCATCCCCTGGTGGGCGATCGTGATCGTCATGGCCAAGGAACTGCTGATGGTCTTCGGCGCCTCCTATATGCTGAAGAACAATGTGGTGGTCTACAGCAACATGCTGGGCAAGGTCGCCATGTGCGCCTTCGTGGCCGCACTGGTGCTGAGCTTTTACCACGCGGAGTTTGCCGCCTGGGGCTTCCCGCTGGACAGCATCATCCTCTACATCGCCGTAGCACTCACCCTGCTGGCGCTGATTGACTACACCCGCGCCGGAATCAAGACGCTGAAAGAAAAAAAGGTCGGCTAAGCCGACCTTTTTAAATTCGGAATGCGGAATTCGAAATTCGGAATTTAGAATGTGTTCTCGCTGCATGAAACGCAAACTTAATTCCGCATTCCGCATTCCGCATTCCGCATTTTCTCAATGTTCCGCCCAGTCCTTCGCCCGTTCCACGGCCTTGTGCCAGCCTGCAAGCAGGTTCTTGCGCTGGTGTGCTTCCATGCCGGGGGCGAAGGACGCATCCTGCTGCCAGGCTCTGGCCGTTTCCTCCACCGAGGCGTATGCGCCCACCGCCAGGCCAGCCAGCAGCGCAGCGCCCAGGGCGGTGGTCTCCATCACCACGGGGCGCACCACGGGCACGTCCATCACGTCGGCCTGGAACTGCATCAGGAAGGCGTTGGCGCTGGCGCCGCCGTCCACCTGCAGGCGGGTGGGGGTAAAGCCGCAGTCCTGCACCATGGCCTGCATCAGGTCAGCGGATTGATAAGCAATGGCTTCCAGCGCGGCACGCACCACATGGGCGCGGCCTGTGCCGCGGGTCATGCCCACCAGAGTGCCGCGGCTATACTGATCCCACCAGGGTGCGCCCAGGCCGGTGAACGCTGGAACCAGATACACCCCGCCCGTGTCCTGCACGGTGCGGGCCACACTCTCGCTCTCCGCTGCGGTGGAGAGCATTTTCATTTCATCCCGCAGCCATTGGATGGTGGCGCCGCCCATAAACACGCTGCCCTCCAGGGCATAGGTGGGCTTGCCGCCGATGCGCCACGCCATGGTGGCCAAGAGGCCATTCTCGCTGTGGATCAGCTTGTCCCCGGTGTTCATCAGCATAAAGCAGCCGGTGCCGTAGGTATTTTTCACCATGCCCGGCTGCAGGCAGGCCTGGCCGAACAGGGAGGCATGCTGGTCACCCGCCATGGCCGCCACAGGAATGGCGCAGCCCAGGATGCTCTCGTCCAAGAGGCCGATGACCTGGCTGGAATCCACCACCTGGGGCAGGCAGGCGCGGGGAATGTCCATCAGGCGCAGCAGCTCTTCGTCCCAGTCCTGGGTGGAAAGGTTGAAGAGCATGGTGCGGCCTGCATTGGTGGCGTCCGTCACATGGGGATGCCCCTGCACCAGGTGCCAGGCCAGAAAGCTGTCCACCGTGCCGAAGCACAGTTCGCCCTTCTCGGCGCGCTGGTGCAGGTTCAGCCGGTTCAGCAGCCACGCCAGCTTTGTGCCGGAGAAATAGGCGTCCGGCACCAGCCCGGTCTTGTCCCGGATCACCTGGCTCCAGCCCTGCGCCACCAGCTTATCCACATCGTGGGCGGTGCGGCGGCATTGCCACACAATGGCGTTGTGGACGCACTCCCCCGTCTCCCGATCCCACAAAAGCGTGGTCTCCCGCTGGTTGGTGATGCCGATGGCCGCAATGTCCTGCACGTTCACGCCAGACTTCTTCACCGCCTCCCGCAGGGCGGTGACCTGACTGTTCAGAATGTCGTGGGGATCATGCTCCACCCAGCCGGGCTTGGGGAAGATCTGCGGGAACTCCACGCCGTGGGCAGCCAGCATCCGTCCGGCGGTGTCGAACACCACCGCCCGGGAGCTGGTGGTTCCCTGATCCAGCGCGACTAAAACCTTTGCCATGGGGTCAACCTCCTTTGTTCAACGCAAACGCCCGCCAGCCGACAGGCCAGCGGGCGGCAGCGGGCTTACGCCCTCTGGCTCGTTTGTGATTATTCCAGGGTGATGCCGTAGATGAAGGAAGTGTTCTTGCCCGTGGTGCCAATGACCAGCGTGCTGCCGTACACCGCAGGAGAACCCTCGATGGTGCCTTCCACTTCCAGGGTGTTCAGGATCTCGCCGGTCAAGCCGTCCAGCAGGTACAGGGTGCCTGCGCCGCTGGCCTGGATGATCCAGCCGCGACCCGCCTCGTCATACACGGCCACGGGAGAGGAATAGCTGTAGCTGTCCAGCTGCTGTGCCCACAGGAGCTCGCCGGTGGACTTGTCCAGGGCGATAGTCACGCCATCGGCAGCGGTTGCGTCATCGCCGAAGATCTCCTGCGCGCCTGCCTTGGACACATTGCTCAGGGTGTACACCACCAGGTCGCTCAGCTCGTTCTGACCGATGAGGGCAGAGGCCATGGCGCCGGTGATCTTCTTGTTCTTGGTGTTCTTCTGGCTGCCGACCTCCAGCGCCCAGCTTTCCTCGCCGGTCAGGGCGTTGAAGCGGCGGATGGTCACATCGCCCTTGCCGCGGTTCTGCAGGGTGTTGGCGGTGTAGAGCCACAGGTCGCCATTCTCATCAAGATCCAGGGAGATAGCCGCCTCCACCTGGTCGCCGGTGCTCACAGCCCACACGGTGGTGAGGGTGGAGGTGTCCACGCAGCGCAGCAGGCCGCTCAGGTCGGCATAGAAGATATACTGGCCATAGGCCGCCATGCTGGATTCCACCGCGGTGGTCTTGTCCGCCTGTCCCTTGGACTTGGACTTCATGGCGATGGTCTCAGGCTCGATGGCGATGGAGCCAGCATTGTAGTCGAACTCGGTGTTCAGCTTGGTGAGGTACACCATGCCGTTGGTGCTGGCGGTGATCAGCGTATCGCTGGCAGGGTCGATCAGCGCGGAGGTATCGAAGGCGCCGCGGGTGTAGTAATAGGGGCGCTTCATCTTGCCATCCATGCCGTCGATCATGTAGATCTGCTTCTGGGTCAGCAGGTCGTAGAAGCGCAGGCCGATATCGCCGGTGCCCTTGGCCATGCTGCGGGCAAACTGGCCCACCGTCATGATGGGATAGCCCAGGGGATGCAGGCTGGGGGTGCCCTTCATGGGATAGCCCACGTTGATAGCCTCGCGGGTGGGCAGGCCGTCAGCCAGGTCGAGGAAGTAGATCTTGCCGTCCAGGCCAGCCACGATGACTTCCTTCAGCGCCTGGGTGGCACGCTTTTCCTCCACGATGTTGGAGGCATTGCGCACCTCGCGGCTCCACTTGATGATGGCGGGCTGACCCGTCCAGCCGATGCCATAATAGGTCTGATCGATGGCCTTCACGCTACCGGCCTCGGCCGTCCACTTCAGGGTCAGGGTGGAGATATCCTCCACATTGCCCACCGCCGCATTCTGGCGGAAGGCGTCGCCACGGTAGGTCATCACGCCATAGGGCTGGGTGATATAAGCGCCAGCCTCAGGCATTTCCACCACGTCCTCCACAGGACGGTCATAGCTCTCCAGCTTGTTGGAACCATTGTAGATCACCGTGGTGGCCACCAGAGAGGGATCGGCGCCCTCCGCAGCCTGCGCCACAGGCTTGGGCGTGGCAGCGGGTTCCTCGGTGGCTTCCGCCGTGGGCTCGGCGGTGGGTTCCTCGGTGGGAACTTCGGTGGGTTCGGGGGTAGGCTCAGCCGTGGGCGCCATGGTGGGGGTGGCCGTCACTTCCATGGTGGGGGTCACCACCGGCTCCTGGGTAGGCACCTCGGTGGGCTCGGCAGTAGGTTCAGCGGTGGGCTCGCTGGTCACTTCCACCGTCGGCTCGGCGGTGGGTTCCTGGGTGGGCACTTCAGTGGGGACCTCAGTAGGCACTTCGGTAGGCACCTCCGTGGGCACCTCGGTCGGCGCTTCGGTGGGATCGCTCACCGCAAAGGCGCCCACATCCGCCGTCTGCTGGGGCGCAGCGATCTCCAGCAGCTGGGTCTTGCCGGTATCCAGCCAGGTTTCGCCGTCCTTGATCTGCGCCTGCACCAGGCCGTTATAGCCCTCGGCCAGGGACAGGTTCAGCACCCAGATGCGGGAATCCGCATTGTCCATGGCCACGGAGGTGGAGGTGGGCAGCGGATTGCCCTCGGCGTCCACCACACGCACGCCGGAAACATCCATGGTGGTGGTCAGCGTGAAGGCGATCTCCTGGGGCGCGGTGCCCTGGGTGGGCGCTGCGGAGAAGTCCATGGCCTGGGCATTGGACACAGGCTCCTTCTCCTCGCCGCCGCCCAGCAGGCCGGACAGGCTGTTCACTACGCCGGACTTCACCTGGCCAAGGGTGCTGTCGCCTTCCGGGATGAGCAGGAAGCCCAGCACGATCAGCCCCAGCACCAGCACGATGGCCACCAGCGCCACCAGCAGCTTGTTGCCCTTTTTCTTCTGCTGCTTTTCAGCCTGCTTGAATTCCTCGTTATACTCCGTGTCCAGCTCGTCAAAATTCACAGGACGGCGCACACGGGGCTGCTCGCTGACCTGCAGGGGCTGACGCTCGCCCAGGGGCTGGCGCTGGCTGTAGCCGGGCGCGCTGATGGGGCGGCGCACGCCATTGCTGCCGGGGGTAAAGGGGGCAGCAGGCTTCTCGGGCACGCGGGTCAGCACGGCAGGGCGCGGCACGCCCTGGGAGGGCATCTCCCGCTGCTGGGGTGCCTGCACGCTGAAGCGGGTGGTCTGCACCCGGGTAGTCTGCTCGGCAGGCTTGGCAGGAGCCTCCTGCTCGGCAGGCTGCTGGGCTTCAGCCTCCTGCGGGGCATGATACTTTTCGGAGCGGCGATGGCGCACAGGGGCGCTGGCCGCATCCACCGGGGGGATCACTCGCGTCTGCTGGTCGTTTTCAGACTGCATATTGTTCTGGTCGTTCATATGGTCACTCAACGTTCTTACTCCTTTGCACAGAAGTTCACTAACTTATTATACCGTAAAATTCCCATATCTACAAGCCTTATTCCGTGATTGATGTAAAACTTCGGCAAAAGAAATTACATATTTTCTTTACATGGCCTGCTGATCCGCTTCCTCCTGCGCCAATAGGCGGAGCATGGCCGCGTCCAGCGCCGCACTTGCCCTGAGAATCTGCTCCCTGTCTCCTTCATCCCAGGCGCGCTCAGCCAGGCGCTGCAAAAGGCGAAAGCTCACCGCCGTATCGTTCTTCATGCTGAACCTCCTTTTGTGTCGTCACCCTCATCATACCCCGCTTTTCGCCCCGCTTCAACAGCGAAGAATGACTTGTTTTGTCGTTTGCTGTCGAATGTGCAGCTTATCTTCCGAAATGTGACAAGCGCTGCCGTTTGCAATTTCTGCATTCCGTGCTATAATGGGTGAATCTCCCGGAAAGGATTGATTCCATGAAGCATTCTGTGGTGCTGATCCCCATTGATACATATGACGAAGACCAGGTCTACGCCGCCGTGCGCCAGGGCGTGGCGCTGCTGGGCGGTATGGCGCAGTTCATCCGCAAGGACGAAAAGGTGCTGCTCAAGCCCAACCTGCTTGCCCGCGCCCTGCCCCAGAAGGCCATCACCACCCACCCTGCGGTGTTCGGCGCCGTGTGCAGGCTGATGAAGGACGAGGGCTATGCCCATGTGTCCTACGGCGACAGCCCCGGCAACCCCACCACCACGCCTGCCAAGGCCACCGATACCTGCGGTCTGGCGGCTGAGGCGGCCAAGCACGGCATCCCCCTGGCGGATTTCGACGGCGGCTCGGTGGTGCATTTCCCGGAAGGCCGCACCGCCCGGAGCTTCTATCTCTGCCATGCCGTGCAGGAGATGGACGCTATGATCAACATCTGCAAAATGAAGACCCACGCCCTGGAGCGCATCACCGGCGCGGTGAAGAACCTTTACGGCTGCGTCACCGGCGTGAACAAGGCCACCGGCCACGCCCACTACCCCAACAGCGACGTGTTTGCCGATATGCTGGCCGACCTGAACCTGTGTGTGAAACCGCGCCTGCACATCATGGACGGCATCGTGGCCATGGAGGGCAACGGCCCCTCATCCGGCACGCCCATCAGCATGAACGTGCTGCTCTTCTCTGCCGATGCCGTGGCGCTGGACAGCGTTTTCGCCGGGCTGATCCACCTGGATCCCGCCGCCGTACCCACCTGCGTCAGCGGCGCCAAATATGGCGTGGGTACCATGGACTATGACGAGATCGAGATCATCACTCCCTCCGGCACGCTGACCATGGAGGAAGCCCGCGCCAAGTACGGCAAGGCGGACTTCGACGTTTTCCGCGGCGTGATGAAGAAGGGTCTGCTGGCCAAGCTGATGCCGCTCCTCCCCTTCCTGCAGCACCGCCCCAAGGCCGACATGAAGAAGTGCATTGCCTGCGGCGTATGCGAAGAAAGCTGCCCCGTGCCTGAAAAGGCCGTCCACGCCGGCCACGGCCAGAAGGCGAAGTACGACTACAAGAAGTGCATCCGCTGCTACTGCTGCCAGGAAATGTGCCCCGCCAAGGCCATCGAGGTCTACCGCAGCCCGCTGAACAAGCTCCTTGGCGGCAAGTGACCAGGGGCTCTGCCCCTGGACCCCGCCAGAGGCGCTGCCTCTGGACTCCGCTAAAGGGATTTCATCCCTTTAGAATCCCTTTCGGGGATCCTGCGGCGTTTTGGTCTCCGAGGAGGGGTCACGGCGCGAATACGGTCGCGCCGCGACGCGGGAGATGGGGCGTATATATATAAACTGATCCGATTTGTTTTCGGATCAGTTTTTGTTTGTGGGGTAACGCAGGTAGTAGTAGTCGTTGCCTTCCATGTATTCGGTTTTTGCAAAGTTGTGGCGCAGGTAGAAGCGGGCGGCACCGTGGTTTTCTTTGTGCACGCCCAGCGCGATGGGACGCACGCCGAAGTCCCGGTAGCACCAGCGGATGGCTTCTTCCAGCGCATAAGCGCCGATGCCCTGGCCGCGATAGGCCTTGTCCAGCACAAAGCCCATCAGGCGGTAGAAGGGCACGCCCCGCATTTCCGGCGGGTCGGTCTCCCAGGGGATGGCCTCGCCCAGGAGCAGCACGCCGATGCAAGCATCATCTGCATAAATGGCGAAGGTATGCCCCAGGCAGCCATGCTCCAGGCCGTAGTGGTGCAGCTCCAGGATGGTGTCTGCTGTGTCAACAAAGGCTTCGCTGATGTCCTCGCGGTGGATGGCGCGGATGGCGTCCTCCTGCTGCGGAGTCAGGAGGTCAACTCGGATTTTCATTGTGATCACCTTCCGAAAACGGGAAAAGGCTCCGGATGAACCGGAGCCTTAACTGCATGGGGTAATTAGCCCTGCTTCTGCTTGTGCTTGGGATTCTCGCAGATAACCATGACCTTGCCCTTGCGGCGAATGATCTTGCACTTTTCGCAGATCGGCTTCACAGACGGACGAACCTTCATGTTCTGTTACCTCCTTATGGTATCCTTGGTTGCACGGGGCGCTGACAAGCAGCACCCGCCAGTTGGCAAATCTTAGCCCTTGCTGCGCCAGGTGATCCGGCCACGGGTCAGATCATAGGGAGAGAGCTCAATGGTGACTTTGTCGCCGGGGTAAATGCGGATGAAATTCATGCGCATCTTGCCGGAGATGTGCGCCATGATCTGGTGGCCGTTGGGCAGCTCAACCTGGAACATAGCGTTGGGAAGGGCTTCTACGACTTTCCCTTCCATTTCGATGACATCGCTCTTGGACAACTTCAGCCCTCCTTGCACAGCGGCTGGTCGATTTCAAGCCCGTTCTGTTTGAGGAACTTCCTCAGGTCGCTGTCCAGCAGCTGCCGCGAGGCAATCCCCTCGGCAACGCCTTCCATCACATAGGGCTTGGGATGCAAATGCTTGACTTTCTTTTTCTTGGGGTGGTCCAGCTTGCGGGTCAGGCCATCGGCCATCATCACAAATTGCTCGTCCACCACCTGAAGGATCACGAAGCAGCGTCCCGCGTCGCGTCCCTGTCGGGACTGGACGGCGCGACCAATTTCAAAGGGAAGCCGCTCCATCAGTCCTCCTCCTTCCAGACAAAGCCGGGAAGCGTGAGGATCTCAGGCAGGCCGTCTTCCGTGATCGCAATGGTGTGCTCGTAGTGAGAGCAGAGGGAGCGGTCGCGGGTGCGATAGCACCACTCGTCGTCATCCACGGTCACACGCCAGTCACCGGCGGAAATCATGGGCTCGATGGCCAGGGTCATGCCCTTGCGCAGGCGCAGGCCGCGGCCGGGCTCGCCAAAGTTGTACACGGCAGGATCCTCGTGCATTTCGCGGCCAATGCCGTGACCCGTCAGGTCGCGGATAACGCCGCAGCCGTGATCCTCCGCCCAGGTCTGGACAGCGTGACCGATGTCCCCCAGGCGGTTGCCCACAACAGCTTGACGCACGCCCTTCCAGAAGCACTGCTCGGTAATCTCGATCAGGGCTTCCGCCTGGGCGGAGATCTCGCCAACACCCATGGTGAATGCGCTGTCAGCCTGCCAGCCATCCAGCACCAGACCGCAGTCGATGCTGATGATCTGACCTTCCTTCAAAATCTGTTCTTCCGAGGGGATGCCATGCACCACCGCGTCGTCGACCGAAGCGCAGATGGAGGCAGGGTAGCCCTGGTAGTTCAGGAAGGAAGGGATGGCATGGTTTTTCCTGATCAGCTGCTCGGCATACACATCCAGGGCAGCGGTGGAAACACCGGGCTTCACAGCTTCGCGCAGCTTTTGCAGCACCTCGTAGAGGAGCGCGCCCGCTTCGCGCATTTTCCCGATCTGGTCGGGATTTTTCAAACTAATCATTACTTGACCCCTAAAGTTTCCATGATGGACTGGAAGATCACGTCCATACCCTGCGCGCCGTCGATGCGGTGCAGCAGGCCCTTCTCCTCATAGAAGGAGACCAGGGGGGCAGTCTGATCGTGATAGACGGTGAGGCGGTTGAGCACAGTCTCGGCCTTGTCGTCATCACGCTGGATCAGCTCTTCGCCGCAGGCGGCGCAGGTGGTCTTGCCATCCAGCAGGGAAATGTGATACGTCGCGCCGCACTTGAGGCACACACGGCGGCCGCTCAGGCGGTTGATCAGGTGCTGGTCGTCCACAGCCAGTTCGATCACGGAGTCGATGTTCGCAATATGCGTCAGCGCCTCCGCCTGGGGAACGGTGCGGGGGAAGCCATCCAGAATGTAGCCATTCTGGCAGTCATCCATGGCCAGGCGATCCTTCACGATGTCGATGATGACCTCGTCGGGCACCAGCTTACCAGCGTCGATGTAGGATTTTGCTTTCAGACCGGTGGGGGTCTGTTCCTTGATCGCACGGCGCAGAATGTCGCCCGTGGAGATCTGAGGAATGTTCAGTGCAGCGCAGATGCGCTGTGCCTGCGTGCCCTTGCCGGCACCGGGAGGTCCCAGAAAGATGATATTCATTCCGGCGCTCCTTTCAGAATCCTTGCGCGAGTATTTGGCAGGATTATCCTGCCTTGTGTGTGAAGCAACCATGCACCGGCACCTGTTGCGGCGCCGGTGCATGGCCTTGAGCAGCTTACATGAAGCCGCCGTTTTCCATATCCATCTCGATGCCGCGGACGCTCATCTCGCCCTGAATAGTGCGGATGAACTCCAGAGACACGCTCACGCCGATCAGAATGGAGGAAGCCGCGAAGGGCACCTGAGCACTCAGGCCAGCAGTCAGCAGCGTGGGAACGGCAGCCAGCACGGCCAGGAACAGAGCGGCAAACAGGTTCAGACGGCTCACGGTGTTCTGCAGGTACTTCTGGATGTTCTTACCACGAGTACCGGGGATCACCGCGCCCTGCTGCACCAGCTGCTCGGCCTGCTTCTTGGGGTCGAAGCTGATGGAGGAATAGAAGAAGGTGAAGGCCACGATCAGCAGAGCGGAGATGATCATATACCACACGCTGCCGCTGTTCATGTAGGTCATCCACCAGATGTAGGCGCCGCTGGAGGTACCGCCGATCAGCTGGATCAGGGTGCCAGGGAACGCCAGGAAGGAATAGGCGAAGATCATCGGCATAACGCCCACAGAGACCACCTTCAGGGTCATGTGGGTGCTCTGGCCACCATACACACGGCGACCCTTCACCTGCTTGGCGATCTGCAGGGGGATCCGGCGCTCGCCCAGGTCGATGAAGGTCACCAGCACGGTCATCACGATCGCCACAACGATGATGCTCAGGGCAGCAATCCAGGCGGAGGCGGTGCCAGTGGTGATAGCGGTGGAGAACAGAGAAATGATGCCGTTGAACAGGTTGGAGATGATACCGGCGAAGATCAGCAGGGAAATGCCGTTGCCGACACCCTTGTCGGTGATACGCTCGCCGATCCACATGGCCAGGGCAGTACCGCCAGCCATGGAAACGCCAACCAGCACGTAGTTCAGCCAGCCAGCCTTGATGTAGCCCAGGCCAGCCACCAGGCCAATGGCCTGCACGGCAGCCAGAGCAACAGTCACATAGCGGCTGATGCGCTGAATCTTTTCGCGGCCGCCCTCTTCATCACGAGACATGCGCTCCAGCGCCGGAATGGCGATGGTCAGCAGCTGCATGATAATGGAGGCGTTGATGTAAGGCGTAATACCCATGGCCATGATGGTCATCTGGGAGAACGCATTACCAGTCATCATGTTGACCAGCTCCAGCAGGGGCAGGTCAGTGCCGGCAGAGGTCATGACCTTGGCCGCGTCTACGCCGGGGGCGGGGATAACGCCCACCAGGCGATAGAGCAGCAGCATCAAGAAGGTGTAGATCAGCTTCTTGCGCAGGTCTTCGATCTTCCATACTTTACGCAGAGATTCCAGCATGTCAGATCACCTCGGCTTTCCCGCCGAGAGCCTCAATCTTTTCCTTAGCGGAGGCGGTGAACTTGGCAGCCTGAACGGTGAGCTTCTTGGTCAGGTCACCATTGCCCATGATCTTCACGCCATCCAGGGTCTTCTTGATGATGCCGGCCTCGATCAGGGACTGGGCAGTTACCACATCGCCGTCGTTGAAGATCTCAAGACGCTCAACGTTGACACAGGCATAGTCGGTGCCAAAGATGTTGGTGAAGCCGCGCTTAGGAACGCGACGATACAGGGGCATCTGGCCGCCTTCGAAGCCGGGGCGCTTGCCGCCGCCGCTGCGAGCCTTGGCGCCCTTGTGGCCCTTGCCGGAGGTCTTGCCCAGACCGGAACCAACGCCGCGGCCCAGACGCTTTTCAGCGGTGGTGGAACCGGCAGCGGGGTGCAACTCGTGCAGTTTCATTGGGGTTTCCCTCCTTTACTCGTTGACTTCTTCAACCTTCACCATGTGCTTCACGGCGAAGATCTGCCCGCGGACGCAGGCGTTATCGGGCTGAATCACGGTCTGGCCGACCTTCTTCAGGCCCATCGCAGCCACCGTAGCCTTGTGCTTGGGCAGGCTGGCGATGGGAGACTTGATCAGGGTGATCTTGAGCTTCATCGTCATATCCTCCTTAGCCCAGCAGTTCTTCCACGGTCTTGCCGCGCATCTTGGCAACTTCCTCGGCGCTGCGCAGCTGCTTGAGCGCTTCCAGAGTAGCCTTCACCATGTTGATGGGATTGTTGGTGCCGAAGGACTTGGTACGGATGTCCTTCACACCAGCCAGCTCCAGCACAGCGCGGGCGGCGCCGCCGGCGATCACGCCGGTACCTTCGGGAGCGGGCAGCAGCACAGACTTGGCAGTGCTGTAGTAGCCGGTGCTTTCATGGGGAATGGTGGTGCCGCACAGGGGCACGTTCACCAGGTGCTTCTTGGCAGCCTCGGTAGCCTTGCGGATAGCCTCGGGGACTTCGGCAGCCTTGCCCATGCCGCAACCGACGCGGCCGTTTTCATCGCCGACCACGACCAGAGCGGAGAACCGCATATTGCGGCCGCCCTTAACGGTCTTGGACACGCGATTGACAGCGACCAGACGATCCTTGAATTCGCTGACCTGTTCGTAGCGTTGCATTGCGTGTGTCCTCCTTCTGATTAGAAATCGAGTCCGGCTTCACGGGCGCCCGCGGCGACTTCCGCCACGCGGCCAGTGTAGACATAGCCACCGCGGTCGAACACCACGGCCTTGATGCCAGCCTGGACAGCACGCTCGCCGATCAGCTTGCCAACGAGCTTGGCAGCACCCTTCTTGTCCAGTTCATTCAGCTGAGACTGAATGTCCTTCTCCAGGGTGGAAGCAGCACACAGGGTCTTGCCGGCGACGTCGTCGATCAGCTGAGCCTGGATGTGCTTGTTAGAGCGGTACACAGACAGACGCGGCATATCGGGGGTGCCGCTGATCTTCTTGCGGACGCGGGCATGACGGATCACGCGGATCTCATTACGGTCACGCTTCTTGAACATTTGCAGTCACTCCCTTTCTTACTTCTTACCGGTCTTGCCTTCCTTGCGGCGGATGTGCTCGCTCTGGTACTTGATGCCCTTGCCATGATAGGGTTCAGGCTTGCGTACAGCGCGGATGTCAGCAGCAAGGTTGCCCACGACCTGCTTGTCGATACCCTTCACGATGATGGTGTTCGCGTTGGGGGTCTCGAAGGTCACATTTTCGGGGGCATCGATGATCACGGGGTGGGAGAAGCCGATGTTGATGTTCAGCTTCTTGCCGCCCTCGGCAGCGGCGCGGTAGCCGGTACCAACCAGCTCCAGCGTCTTGGCGAAACCTTCGGTCACGCCAATGACCATGTTGTTGATCAGGGTACGATACAGACCGTGGAAAGCACGGTTCTGCTTCTTATCGTTGGGACGCTCAACAGTTAGGACATTGCCCTCCTGCTTCACGGTGAGTTCAGCAGCAACCTTCTGGGTCAGGGTGCCCTTGGGACCCTTCACCGTCACCAGGTTGCCTTCGCTGACAGTAACCGTCACGCCCGCAGGAACAGTGATCGGAAGTCTTCCGATACGAGACATACTTTACACCTCCAATGACGTGTCGGTTATTACCAGATGTAAGCCAGCACTTCGCCGCCGATGGCGTTCTTCCGTGCTTCCTTGTCGGTCATCAGACCCTTGCTGGTGCTGATGATGGCGATGCCCAGGCCGCCCAGAACCTTGGGCAGCTCTTCGCAGCGCGCATACACACGCAGGCCGGGCTTAGAAATACGCTTCAGACCCGCGATAACGGGAGTCTGCTTGCCGTTGACGTACTTCAGGGTAATCTTGATCTCGCCCTGCAGGCCGTCGTCGATGTAGTCCACAGCCTTCACGTAGCCTTCGTTCAGCAGAATCTTGGCGATGGCCTTCTTCGTGTTGCTGGCAGGCAGCGTCACAGCGTCGTGCTTGGCGATCTGTGCGTTGCGGATGCGGGTGAGCATATCGGCAATGGGATCATTCACAACCATGATGGTACCTCCTTCCGTTCTGTTCCCCGCTTACCAGCTGGCCTTGCGGACACCGGGGATTTGGCCCTTGTAGGCCAGCTCTCTGAAGCAGATACGGCATACACCGTACTTGCGCAGCACAGAGTGCGGACGACCGCACAGGCGGCAACGGGTGTAAGCGCGGGTGGAGAACTTGGGGGTCCTCGCCTGCTTGAGTTTCATACTCGTCTTAGCCACTTGATTTTTCCTCCTTCAATTACGCCTGCGCAAAGGGCATGCCCAGCAGTCGCAGGAGCTCCATGCACTCCTCGTCGGTCTTGGCAGTGGTAACGAAGATCATTTCCATACCGCGGATCTTCTCAACCTTGTCATACTCGATTTCGGGGAAGAGCAGCTGCTCCTTGATGCCCAGGGCGTAATTGCCGCGGCCGTCGAAGGCCTTGGTGCTCACGCCGCGGAAGTCGCGCACACGGGGGAGCGCAACGCTCACGAGCTTGTCCATGAACTCTTCCATGCGGGCGCCGCGCAGGGTCACCTTGGCGCCAACAGACTGACCTTCGCGCAGCTTGAAGTTGGCGATGGACTTCTTGGCCTTGGTAACCATGGGCTTCTGGCCAGCGATGGCAGTCAGCTCATTCACAGCCACCTCCAGGGACTTGGCGTTGTCCTTGCACTCGCCCAGACCCATGTTGATGACGATCTTTTCCAGCTTGGGGATTTCCATGACGTTCTTGTAGCTGAACTTCTGCTGCAAAGCAGGAACAGCCTCGGCCAGGTACTTTTCCTTCAAACGGGTAGCCATTTGGCTTTTCCTCCTTTATCAGTCAATTTCCGCGTTGCACTTCTTGCACACGCGAACCATCTTGCGGGTGGCCTTGCCGTTCTCACCAGTCACGGTGGTGACCTTGTGAGCCACGCGGGTGGCCTTGCCGCACTTGGAGCAAACCAGCATCACGTTGGAAGCATCGATGGGGAGCTCCTTCTTGATGATGCCGCCGGGCTGCATCTGGTTGCGGGCCTTCTGGTGCTTGGTAGCAACGTTCACGCCCTCAACGATAACGCGGCCGGTCTTGGGGAAAGCGGCGGTAACCTTGCCCTTTACGCCCTTGTCCTTGCCGGAGATGACAACGACCTGATCATTAGACTTAACGTGCATATCGTTTTACCTCCTTACAGAACTTCGGGAGCCAGAGAGACGATCTTCATGAAGTCCTTCTCACGCAGCTCGCGGGCGACGGGTCCAAAGATACGGGTGCCACGGGGCATCTTGCTGTCGTTGATGATGACGGCAGCGTTGTCGTCGAACTTGATGTAAGAGCCATCGGGACGACGCTTGTTCTTGCGCATACGGACGATAACGGCCTTGACCACATCGCCCTTCTTCACGGTGCCGCCGGGGGTGGCGCTCTTCACGCTGGCCACGATGATATCACCGATGGAGCCATCGCGACGGAAAGAACCGCCCAGCACGCGGATGCACATGATTTCCTTGGCGCCGGAGTTATCGGCGACCTTAAGCCGGGTTTGCGGCTGAATCATAGTTTTTCCTCCTTAACGTGCGGATTACTTGGCCTTCTCGATGATCTCGACCAGGCGCCAGCGCTTGTCCTTGGACAGCGGGCGGGTCTCCATCACCTTGATGGTGTCGCCGATACCGCACTCGTTGTTCTCATCATGCACCTTCAGCTTGCTGGTCTGGTTCATGATCTTGCCATACAGGGGATGACGGACGCGGGTCTTGATCTGAATGACGCAGGTCTTGTCCATCTTGTCGGACACGACAACGCCGATTCGGGTCTTGCGCAGACCACGCTCCTGAGTGTTGTTGATTTCAGACATTGAAGCGGCTGCCTCCTTTCAGTAACTCTTACGCCTGCTCCTTGAGGCGAAGAACGGTCTTGGCACGAGCGATGTCGCGCTTGACAGCGGTGATCTGCATGGTGTTCTGCAGCTGACCGGTGGCAAGCTGGAAACGAAGGTTGAACAGCTCGCTCTTGAGTTCCGCGACCTTGGCAGTCAGCTGCTCCTTATTCATAGCGGAGAATTCATTTGCCTTCATTATTCTTCACCACCCGCTTCAGTCTTGGCTTCATCAGCACGCTTGATGAACTTGGTCTTCAGGGGCAGCTTGTGGCTGGCCAGGCGCAGAGCCTCGCGGGCGATCTCCTCGGAGACGCCGGCAACCTCAAACAGCACACGGCCGGGCTTCACAACTGCGACCCAGTATTCGGGAGAACCCTTGCCGGAACCCATTCGGGTCTCAGCGGGCTTCTCAGTAACAGGCTTGTCGGGGAAAATCTTGATCCACACCTGGCCGCCACGCTTGGTGTAGCGGGTCAGGGCGATACGAGCGGCCTCGATCTGCTGGGAGGTCACCCAGCAGGGCTCCATCGCCTGCAGGCCATACTCGCCGTAGGCGATGAAGTTACCGCGATGAGCGGCACCCTTCATGCGGCCACGGAACACCTTGCGGCGCTTAACTCTCTTGGGCATCAGCATGAGTTACTTTACCTCCTTCGCGGCAGGGGCCTTCTTGGCCTTGGGCAGGATCTGACCCTTGTAGATCCAGACCTTGATGCCCAGACGGCCATAGGTGGTCTTGGCTTCGGCGAAGCCATAGTCGATGTTGGCACGCAGCGTCTGCAGCGGGATGGAACCCTCGCGATACTGCTCGGTACGGGCGATGTCAGCACCGTTCAGACGGCCGCTGACGCTGGCCTTGATACCCTTCACGCCGTTGATCTTCATGGCGCGCTGCAGGGACTGCTTCATCGCACGGCGGAAGCTGATGCGCTTCTCCAGCTGCTGGGCGATGTTCTCAGCCACCAGCTGAGCATCAGCATCGGGCTGCTTGATCTCCATCACGTTGATGTGAGCGGGACGGCCCAGGAAGCTGGTGATGTCGGCCTTGAGAGCCTCGATGCCAGCGCCGCCGCGGCCGATGATCATGCCAGGCTTGGCGGTGAAGATGTTCACCGTGATGGTCTGGGCAGTACGCTCGATATCAATGTGGCTAATGCCAGTGGAGTAGTACTTTTCCTTCAGCATCTTGCGAAGCTTGTGGTCTTCAACCAGGTTGTTCGCAAAATCCTTCTTGCCGGCATACCAGCGGGTGGACCAATCGAAGATCACACCAACGCGGGCGCCGTGGGGATTCACTTTCTGACCCATGGATTAAGCCTCCTTCGCCTTCTTCTGGTCCAGCACCACGCTGATGTGGCTGGTGCGCTTCAGCATGGGAGAGGCGCTGCCACGGCTGCGGGCAACATAGCGCTTCAGCGTGGGGCCGGGGTTGGCGTACACTTCAGCGACGTACAGATCCTGACGGTTCATTTCCAGGTTGTTCACCGCGTTGGCGATGGCGCTGTTGAGCACCTTGGCCACAACGGGGCTAGCAGCCTTGGGGGTGTAGGTCAGGATGGCCAGGGCTTCATCCACATTCTTCCCGCGGATCAGATCGATCACGATCTTCACCTTGCGAGGGGAGATGCGAATGTACTTGGCATGGGCCTGAGGGCGCTTGTCCGCATTAGCGCGGCGAGCAGCCGTCTTTTCCTTAGAACGGGTTGCCATAACTTCTCAACTCCTCTCGTTATTACTTGCGGTTGCTGGTCTTGTCACCAGCGTGGCCGCGGTAGGTGCGGGTGGGGGCGAACTCGCCCAGCTTGTGACCCACCATGTCCTCCGTGACATAAACCGGCACGTGCTTGCGGCCGTCATGCACAGCAACAGTGTGGCCCACGAAATCCGGGAAGATGGTGGACGCGCGAGACCAGGTCTTCACAACGTTCTTCTTGCCGGAATTGTTCATTTCAACAATGCGCTTCATCAGCGCGGCCTCTACATAGGGGCCCTTCTTAATGGAACGACTCATTCGATGGCTGCCTCCTTCCTATAGGATGCGCGATTACTTCTTGCTGGCGCGCTTGACGATCATCTTGTTGGAATACTTCTTGTGCTTGCGGGTCTTCAGGCCCAGAGCGGGCTTGCCCCACGGAGTCACAGGAGCAGGCATACCAACGGGGCTCTTGCCCTCGCCGCCGCCATGAGGATGGTCGCAGGGGTTCATGACCACACCGCGGACGGTGGGACGGATGCCCATGTGACGCACACGGCCGGCCTTGCCCAGGCGAACGTTCTCGTGGTCAGTGTTGCCCACGGTGCCGATGGTGGCCTTGGCGTTCAGGGGCAGCTTGCGCATTTCGCCAGAGGGGAGACGCACGGTGGCGTAGCCATTTTCCTTGGCCATCAGCTGGGCGCTCATGCCAGCGGCACGGACCAGCTGGCCGCCGCGGCCGGGCTTCAGCTCCAGGTTGTGGATCAGGGTACCCACGGGGATGCGGCTCATGGGGAGCGCATTGCCGGGCTTGATGTCAGCGTCATCGGAAGCGATAACGGTGTCGCCCACCTTCAGGCCCAGAGGAGCCAGGATGTAGCGCTTCTCGCCGTCGGCGTAGAACAGCAGAGCGATGAACGCGCTGCGGTTGGGATCGTACTCGATGGCAGCAACCTTGGCGGGGATGTCCACCTTGTTGCGCTTGAAGTCGATGATACGATACTTCACTTTGTTGCCGCCGCCCTGATGGCGAACGGTGATCTTGCCCTGCTTATTACGGCCGGCGTTCTTCTTGAGGTATTCCACCAGGCTCTTTTCAGGCTGCTTCTTGGTGATCTCCTCATAAGTCAGCACCGACATAAAGCGCCGGGCGGGCGAAGTCGGCTTGTAAAGACGAATAGCCATGTTTCTTGTCCTCCCTGCTTTACTCGGCCATGCCCTCGAAGAACTTGATGGGCTTGGAGTCCTTCTTCAGAGTCACATAGGCCTTCTTGATTTCCGGCGTACGGCCGGCGGTGCGGCCCTGGCGCTTGATCTTGCCCAGGGTACGAACGATGTTGACCTTCTCGACCTTCACGCCATCCTCGGCGAAGACGGCCTCGATAGCCTGCTTCACTTCGGTGCGGTTGGCGCCGATGGCCACCTCGAAGATGTAACGCTTGTCAGCGATACCGTCATACGCCTTTTCCGTCAGGACGGGGCGCAGAATGATGTCATGAGGATTCTTCATTAGGCGTACACCTCCTCGACGGACTGCACGGCGGCCTTGGTGAGAACCACCTTGCCGGCGTTGAGAATGTCATACACGTTCAGGGTGTTGACATAAGTGGTCTTGGCCTCGGCCAGGTTAGCAGTGGCGCGAACCACGCTCTCCTCGCGCTCGGGCAGCACGACCAGAGCCTTGCGCTCGGCCTTCAGATCCTTCAGGACCTTGGCCATCAGCTTGGTCTTGGCTTCCTTCAGGGCGATCTCGTCAACCACGATCAGCTCGCCAGCGTTCAGCTTGGAGGTCATGGCAGACTTGAAGGCCAGGCGGCGAACCTTCTTGGGAACGGCGATGTAGTAATCGCGGGGCTTGGGAGCGAACACCACGCCGCCGTGACGGAACTGGGGAGCACGGTTGCCATGGTGGCGGGCATTACCGGTGCCCTTCTGGCGATAGATCTTACGGCCGCCGCCGCGAACTTCGCTGCGGGTCTTGGCGCTCTGGGTGCCCTGACGCTGAGCGGCCAGATAGGAACGGACGACCAGGTGCATGGCAGCTTCGTTGATGGGAGCGGCGAAAATCGCATCGCTCAGCTCAATCTCGCCAATGGCCGCGCCTTCCATGTTATAAAGAGCAGTCTTAGGCATAGTTTTCATTTCCTCCTTGCACAGCGTCAGGCCTTGACGGTGTCGCGGATGATCAGCAGGCCGTTGTTGGGGCCGGGCACAGCGCCCTTCACCAGCAGCAGGTTGCGTTCCGCATCCACCGATACGACTTCCAGGTTCTGAATCGTCACACGATCCACGCCGTAGTGGCCGGCCATGTGCTTGTTCTTGAACACGCGGGAAGGATCGGAGTTAGCGCTCAGGGAACCCACGCCGCGGTGATACTTGGAGCCGTGCGCCATGGGGCCGGTGTGCTGGTTCCAGCGCTGGATGGCGCCGGTGTAGCCGTGACCCTTGCTGGTGCCGGTGATGTCGATCTTGTCGCCCTTGGCGAACTGGTCAGCCTTGAGTTCGTCGCCCACCTTGTAGGTAGAGCAATCATCAAAGCGGAATTCGCGCAGGGTGCGCTTGGCAGCGACGCCAGCCTTCTGGAAGTGACCCAGCTCAGGCTTGTTCAGCAGCTTCTTGGCGCGAGTCTCGGTCAGCTCGCCAAAGCCCACCTGAACGGCATCGTAGCCATCGGATTCCACGTTCTTGGTCTGCACCACAGTGCAGGGGCCCGCTTCAATCACGGTGACCGGAACGAGACGGCCGTCTTCGGTGAAGACCTGCGTCATGCCGATCTTTTTACCAATGATCGCTTTCTTCATTGTTTCGTTCCTCCTGTGCCTTACAGCTTCATTTCGATTTCGACACCAGCAGGAAGTTCAAGCTTCATCATGGCGTCCACCGTCTTGGGGTTGGGGTTGTTGATGTCGATCAGTCGCTTGTGGGTACGACGCTCGAACTGTTCGCGGCTATCCTTGTACTTGTGGGTAGCACGCAGGATGGTGACGATCTCCTTCTCCGTGGGGAGCGGGATCGGGCCAGAGACACGAGCACCGGTGCGCTTGGCAGTTTCGACGATCCGCTGAGCGGACTGGTCGATCAGGTTGTGCTCGTAGCTCTTGAGCTTGATACGGATTTTTGCAGTGGCCATCGATTTTCCTCCTTGATCGTTCTCGTTGGCGCTCTTGCAGCCCACTGCAGGTGCAGGCTGTCCCGGCGCTTCGAGTCCGTCGCCCGATTATCGGGCTGGTCCATGATAATTACCCGCCTGGCCTGGCGGCAACTTACCACTTCATCCCTAAACAGACAACAGTCATATTATAAACCATGCTCTTCAAAATTGCAATACGTTTTTCAGCACTTTTTCAACTTTTTTTCGAGATTTTTTTGCCCGCTCACCCCCGCAAAGCCCCAACCCTCCATCTTTTCCAGCAAATACCCCTGTCCACGGTTTCTGGTGTGTCCATTCTTTTCGCAAAAACCTCCCCTTTTCAACCCGCAAATTTTCTTTTGCAAATTCGAAATGCCGAACCCTTTGATTTTCCTTGCATTGCGTTTTGATTTATGCCCACCTTGCCGTGCGTGTCTATTTCACCAGATGTTTGCACGGCCAAAAATTTGCCCAATTTGCACAAATAAAAAGTGCCGGTGCAGACAAATTTTTTACGTCTGCACCGGCAGCAAGTTATTCTTCCATTTCAAGCGCTTCCCACTTCTGGTAAAGCAGGTCGATCTCGTCCTTCTTCTGCTGGTACTCCTTGGCCAGCTGGGCGGCCTTGTCCGCATCGGCATAGGTATCCGGGTCAGCCAGGCGGGCTTCCAGCTCCGCAGCCTGCTCCTCGGCCTTAGCCACGGCGTCCTCGGCGGCCTTCAAGGCCAGCTTGCGCTCCTTGATGCGCCTCTCCTCCTCCCGGGAGCGGCGTTTCTCCTTCTCCTGGGCGGTGCGGGTCATCTGGGGCAGATCGCCGTCCGGCGCCTGGGCGCGGTTGATCTTTTCAAAATAATCATCGTAATTGCCCAGGTATTCCTTCACGCCGTCGGTCTCCAGCACGCAGACCTTGGTGGCGAAGCGGTTGATGAAATAGCGGTCGTGGCTGATGGCCAGAATGGTGCCGGGGAAATCCGCCAGGGCGTCCTCCAGCACCTCGCGGGAGTCCATGTCCAGGTGGTTCGTCGGCTCGTCCAGCAGCAGCAGGTTGTCCTTGCGCAGCATCAGCTTGGTCAGCGCCACCCGGCCTTTTTCGCCGCCGGATAAGGTGCTGATGGGCATCAGCACCTCGTCCCCGGTGAACAGGAACAAGCCCAGCGCGCCCCGCACCTCGGTCTGATCCAGGCGGCGGAAGTCGTCCCACACCTCGTCCAGCACGGTTTTGCTGTCATGCAAGCCAGCCTGATGCTGGTCGTAGTAGCCGATGTCCACGCCCGCGCCCAGGCGGATGGTGCCGTTGTCGGGCTTGAGTTCGCCAATGAGGCACTTGAACAGGGTCGATTTGCCCACGCCGTTGTCACCGATGAGGGCGATGCGGTCACCGGCGCGCAGGTGCATCTTCACATGGTCGAACAGCACCCGGTCGTCGAAGCCCTTCTTGAGTTCCTCCACCATCAGCACATCCTCGCCGGTGCGGCGGCGGATGTCAAACTTGAAGCGGATGGCGCTTTCATCCTTGGGCTTTTCCAGGCGTTCGATCTTCTCCAGCCGCTTCTCCCGGCTCTCCGCCAGGCGGATGGACTTCTCCCGGTTGAACTGACGATACCGGGCAATGATGGCCTCCTGCCGCGCGATCTCCTTCTGCTGCAGCTCGTAGGCCTTCATGCGGATCTCAAAGCGCTCGGTGCGCTGCTCCATGTACTGGGTGTAGTTGCCGTCGTAGCACTCGGTGGCGCCCAGCAGCAATTCGCACATCCGGTCGCAGACGTGATCCATAAAGTAGCGGTCATGGCTGATGAGCAGCACCGCGCCCTTGTAGGAGCGCAGATAGTCCTCCAGCCAGGCGATGGACTTCAGATCCAGGTGGTTGGTGGGCTCGTCCAAGAGCAGCAGGTCAGGCTCGGTGAGGAGCATCCTGCCCAGGCACAGCCGGGTGCGTTCGCCGCCGGAAAGCAGGCTGGCCAGCTGGCTCTGCTGCTCCTTGCGGAAGCCCAGACCCGCCAGCACGCCCTGCACCGTGGAGCGCCAGCCGTAGCCGTTGCGGCGCTCAAATTCCCGGGTCAATTGGTCATACTGGCTGCCCAGGCGGCGCAGCATGGTCTCGTCGGAGCCCACCTCGGCCATCTGCTGTTCCAGGTCGCGGAGCTGCTGCTCCATCTGCACCACCGGGTCGAAAACGCTCTCC
This sequence comes from Clostridia bacterium, assembly GCA_017463245.1. Classification (GTDB taxonomy): domain Bacteria; phylum Bacillota; class Clostridia; order Christensenellales; family Aristaeellaceae; genus UBA11524. Next base: position 20,324 of record JAFTPN010000014.1, on the reverse strand, counting down.
AGCTCCTCCAGCACGGTGCGGCCCTCGCCTACCTCGCCCTGCTGAGCCAGGTAGCCCAGCTTCAGGCCCTTTTGCATATTGATGGTGCCGCCATCGGCGCTTTCGATGCCTGCAATGATCTTCATCAGCGTGGACTTGCCGCAGCCGTTCACGCCCACCAGACCCATGCGCTCGCCGTCCTGCAGGGTCAGGGATGCATCCCGCAGCACCTCGTTGGTTCCAAAGCTTTTCTGCACGCCCTGCAGTGATAAAAGGATCATGGTTTCACCCCAATGTTCTCAAAGAATCTCAGGTAAATACAGCGCCGCTGCGCCCAGGATGATCACGCCCAGCAGCACGCCGTCCGCCGTGCGCACCTTGCGCAGGCGCCCCCGCCACAGGATCTGTGCGAGCATCCACATCCCCGCCGCCACCAGGATCAGCCCCAGGGGCAGGGCGGGCATCATGTCAGCGGGCGCGTTGCGCAAAAGCAGCGCCGCGCCGTTGTAGCACATGTGCAGGATGACGGGCACCCGCAGCCTGCCGCGGGTCATCATGGCCAGGCTGCACATAAGGCTCACCCCCAGGTGCGCCGGGAAGCCCGCCAGGGAGCCGTGCATCAGCGCGAAGATCACCGTGGTGAGCAGCACCGCGTTCAGGGCGCTCATGCTGTCGCACAGCCCAGTGAGCAGCCCGCCCCGGAAGAAAACTTCCTCCGCCACGGCGGGGATCACCACCAGCGCCAGCACCGCCAGCACCCATTGAATTTCGTTTTGCGGCAGCAGGATGTTCGCCTGCTTTGCCCCGGTCAGCGCCACCCATTGCGGGGTGAGCGCCATCAGCGCCGCCTGGGCAATGACGCCCAGGAACGCCGCCGCCACGCACAGTCCTGCGGATTTCTCCCGCACCACCAGCCGACGGGAGCGCCAGGGCAGCATCAGCAGCGCAGGAAGACCCCACAGGAGCATTTCCTGCAAAATCAGCGCCGCATAAAAAATGGCCGGATCACCCTCCGGGTTGGGCAGCAAAAGCTGTATCCCCCACCCCACCGGCAGGCGCAGGAGCATCACCCCCAGCGTCACCAGCAGGGCATTGCGGGTCTTGTCCACCCGTTTGATGTCAGACACCTTCTTTCAAGGTATACACGCCGCCCACCCGGTCGCGCCAGGCCAGATCAAGGCTCAGGTCGTATCCCAGGCGGATGCCCGCCTCCTCGGCGCGGTTCTCGCTGGTTTGCAGCGCCAGCTCCGGCAGGTTGTTCTCCCCGCTCAGATGCCCCAGGATCACATGATGCACGCCGCTCTCCACCAATTGGATCAGCGCGTTGGCACAGCTTTCGTTGCTCAGATGCCCGTGATTGGACAGGATGCGCTGCTTGAGGTGCGCAGAATAATGGGGGTTGCGCATGAGCATATCCGGGTCGTGATTGCTCTCCAGCAGCACCAGGCTGCTGCCGGACACAGCCTCCTTCACGCCCTTGGAGAAATACCCCAGGTCGGTGGCGGTGGCGATGCTCACGCCGCCGCACCACAGGCGGTAGCCCACGGGATCGGCGGCATCGTGAGGAATGGCAAAGGGTACCACCCCCAGCTGCCCCAGGTAGAAATCCTGCTTCTTGTCAAAGGTGCGGCGCAGGTCAGGCGCCACAGCACCCACTTTTTTGTCCATGGCCGCCCAGGTATCCTCGGTGGCGTACACGGGCACATGGTACTTGCGCGCCATCACGCCTGCACCGGCAATGTGGTCGCTATGCTCATGGGTGATGAGGATCGCGTCCAGGCTCTCCGGCTCCACACCAATAAGGTTCAGCGCCTCCGTAAGCGTTTTGCCGGGCTTGCCCGCGTCGATCAGCACCCTGGTCTGCCCCGCCTGAACAAACAGGGCATTGCCGCTGGAACCGGAATACAGCGGGCAGAATATCATTTCCATTGGTCTATCGCATCCTCCCGCCACATTTCATTCCGAATTTCGCATTCCGAATTCCGAATTAGAGGTCAAGGTGCTTCGCTACCCGCTCCTCCACAGGAGGCGGCGTCATGTAATCGGGGCCAAAGAGGGTGGTCAGCACCTCGTGATGCTTGGCGGGGATCAGCACGTCCACATCCTCAAACTTCACGGTGATCTTCTCCTTGAACTGGTCAGGATGCCAGATGTGCATCATCAGCTCGAAGGCGCCATTGCTCATGCACAGGTCGTTGCTGGCGGGATTCGCCATGGAGACCTTCTCGTACATCTTAGCCTTCCATTCCGTGGAGAAGGGCAGACCCAGCAGGTGGGTGCCGAAGAGCATGATCTTGTTCTTCAGGCTGAAGCGGCTGTAGTCCACATTCTTCTTCATCATGCCCTGAAGGATGTGCAGCTTCAAAAACCACCACTTGCGCTTCCAGCCCTCTTCCGGCACGGAATCCAGGATGAAGAAATCCGTGAAGGCAGCGGCCTTTTCGGGATCCCGGTTCATCACCCGGGGCGTCCAGGTGTTCAGGTAGGTCAGTTCAAAGCGCTTGTCACACTCCTGGGGGTAGATTTTGCGGAACTTCTCAAATTCCTCGCGGGTGATGAGCAGGTCGATGTCATCGTCCCACGGGATGAAGCCCTTGTGGCGCACCGCGCCCAGCAGGCTGCCGCACATCATGTTGTACTCAATGCCATGGCGCTCGCAGATGGCCACGATGTCCCGCAGCTGGCACAAAAGTTCCTCGTGAATCTCTTCCAAAGTCAGCTTCTTCTCTTCCATCATTGACCTCCCAGCCATTCCAGCGTCCGGGCGCAGATGGCCTTGTCGTCCATTTGATATTCACTTCGCAGGTACTGCTGCGTACCCACGATGCTGGAATACACATCCGGCATACCGATGCGGTGCAGCTTGCAGGGCGTACCCATTTCCGCCAGCACCTCGCTCACCGCCGAGCCAAAGCCGCCCACAATGTTATGCTCCTCCACCGTCACCATGTGGCGGAAGCGGTGCGCCAGCTGGGCGATCTTCGCCGTGTCGATGGGCTTGATGCAGGGGAAGCTCACCACCTCGGCGCTGACGCCCTGCTCCTTCAGCAGGTCAGCCGCAGCCAGGGTCTGGGTCAGGATGCCGCCAGCAGAGAGCAGCGCCACATCGCTGCCTTCCCGCAGGGTCAGCGCCCTGGGCAGCTGCCAGTCCGTCAGGGGGCCTTCATGCAGGCAGGGTTCTCCTCCGCGACCCAGCCGCAGGTAGCAGGTGCCGGGAGTGCGCAGCATCACAGGCACAATGGCCTCCACCTCGTGGGGATCGCCGGGGGTGAACACGGTCACGCCGGGCAGGGCGCGAAGCGCGGCCATGTCCTCAGTGGCGTGGTGGCTCATGCCCAGGCTGCCGTAGACGAAGCCGCCGCCCACGCACACGATCTTCACATTGGCGTCGTGGTAGGCGCAGTCGTTGCGGATCTGCTCCAGGCAGCGCAGGGTGGGGAAATTGCCGATGGAATAGGTCAGCACCGTGCGGCCCGTCAGCGCCAGGCCGGCAGCCAGGCCGGTCATGGCCTGCTCGGCAATGCCGGCGTTGATGAACTGATCGGGATAGGTCTCCCAGAAGGGCTTCAATACACCAAAGCCCAGGTCGCCGGTGACCAGCGTCAGCCTGGGATCGCTGGCGGCTTCGCGCATCAGGGCGCGGGTGAATGCGTCTCTCATGGCCGCTGTGCCTCCAGTTCCTTCAGCGCCGCTTCGTATTCCTCGCCCTGGGGCGTACGATAGTGCCACAGAATATTGTTTTCCATAAAGGATACGCCCTTGCCCTTGGTGGTCTCGGCAATGATCACCGTGGGCTTTTCCGTGCCCAGGTTGGCTTTGGCCTGGTCGAAGGCAGCGCGCAGGGCGTCGGTATCATGGCCGTCCGCCACCATCACGTTCCAGCCAAAGTCCCGCCACTTGTCGGCAAAGGGCTCCAGCGCCAGGGTGTTTTCACAGAAGTCCAGTGACTGCATGTGGTTGTGATCCACCACGGCGATCAGGTTATCCAGCTTGAACTGGTGCGCCTGCAGCGCAGCCTCCCACACGGAGCCTTCGTCGCACTCGCCGTCGCCCAGCACCGCATAGGTGCGCCAGGCGGCCTTGTCCAGCTTGGCACTCATAGCCATGCCCGCAGCCACCGCCAGTCCATGCCCCAGGCTTCCGGTGGAAAACTCCACGCCGGGGATGCCCTTGTGGCTCACATGGCCGGAGAGGCGGGAGCCGTTGCCGTAGTGGGTGCTGAGTTCCTCCACGGGGAAGAAGCCATTCTCCGCCAGCGCGGCATATACCGCCGCACCCGCGTGACCCTTGGAATAAACCAGCCTGTCGCGGTCAGGCAGGGCAGGGTCAGCGGGATCCACGTGCAGCACGCCGGTGTACAGCGTGGCCACGATCTCCGCCACGGAAAACACCGCGCCAATGTGGCTGCCCCGGCTCAGGTGGGTCATCTCCAGGCCATGTCGGCGGATGAGCCACGCCAGCACCTTCGGGTCGCGCACATTGATGGGCGCACCGCCAAAGGCCGCATGGGTCTTCTCCTCATAGGAAGCAAACGCAGGCATACTTACTTTCCTTTCTGCTCATCGGCCATCTTCTTGGCCTTGCCGAACACGCCGCCGATGGTCTCAAAAAACAGCTGCATGTCCAGCTTGAAGGACTGGTTCAGCGCGTATTCCACCCGCAGGCGGTTCTTCTCCGGCAGGATGTACTTCTCAAAGTTCTCCACCGGGTTGTCCTCGCCCACGATCTCGTCCTGGGCAATGTACACGATGCTGCTCCTGTCCGTGATGCCCGGGCGCACCCACAGGATGCACTCCTGCTCCTTGGTGTACTGGGTGGTGTAGAGAAGCAGCTCCGGCCGGGGGCCAACGAAGGACATATCGCCCTTGATGATGTTGAACAGCTGGGGCAGCTCGTCCAGCTTCAGGCGGCGCATGACCTTGCCCGCCCGGGTCACACGGTCGTCATTGAGCGCCGTGCAGCCGCCGGACTTGTCCGCATCCACCACCATAGAGCGGAACTTGAGGATATAAAAGGGCTTGTTGTGATAGCCACCGCGGATGGCGCGGTAGAACACCGGGCCGGGGGAATCCAGCTTGACCCAGATGGCCAGGGGCAGCATCACGATGCAGCCCGGCAAGAGCAGCACCAGCGCCAGCAGAAAATCCAGCACCCGCTTGACCACCTTGCTGTAAAAGGGGTGGGACAGGGAGCCGTCCCAGCGGGGCAGGTCGGGGATATTGCTCATGGGATCATTCCTCCAGCCGCAAAAGCAGGTCGTTGAGGTGTTCCAATTCGTCCTGGGAATAATATTGCAGCACGATCTTGCCCTTCTTCACCGTGCCGGTGAGGGTGGCGCGCACGCCCATGGTCTCGCGGATGCGGTTCTCCAGCTCGGTCAGTTCCGCAGGCATGGCGGCCTTCTTGGGCTTGGGGGCAGGCGCCTTGTCCGGCTCGGCCTTGGCGGCGGCAGCCAGCGCTTCCAGCTGGCGCACGCTGTAGCCCTGCTCGATGGTCTCCCTGGCCAGCGCCAGCTTGCGGGCATCGTCGTCCAGGCCAGCCAGCACGCGGGCGTGTCCGGCGGAGAGGCTCCCCTGCCGCACCAGCTCGATGACTTCCTCCGGCAGGGTCAAAAGCCGCAGCAGATTGGCCACCGCAGGGCGGCTCTTGCTGAGGCGGTTGGCCACCGTTTCCTGGGTGTAGCCGCATTGCTGCATCAGGCTGCGGATGCCCTGGGCCACTTCAATGGGGTTCAGATCCTCGCGCTGCAGGTTCTCGATCAGCGCGATCTCCATCTGCTGGATCACGTCCAGGTCGCGGACGATCACCGGCACCTTGTCCAGCCCGGCAGCGCGGGAGGCACGCCAGCGGCGCTCGCCCGCCACAATGCGGTAGCGCCCGCCATTTTGCGGGGTCACCAGAATAGGCTGCAAAACGCCCTGCTCCCGGATGGACTGCGCCAGCTGGGCGATGCTCTCTTCCGAGAAGGTGCGCCGGGGCTGGTCGGGATTGGGGTCGATATCGCCAAGGGAGATCTCCTGCACGCCGCTGGAAAGGGCTTCCTCCGCATCGGGGAGCAGGGCTTCCAGGCCACGGCCAAGGCCGCGTGTTTTCTTCGCCATGATCGTCTCTCCTTACTTCTTGGCTTTCATGCCGTTGCGTTCCAGCACCTCCGCCGCCAGCGCACGGTAGGCCATGGCGCCGGTGGACTTGGGATCATACACATGAATGGGTTCACCATGGCTGGGTGCCTCGCCCAGGCGCACATTGCGCGGGATAGTGGTGGCGAAGGTCTTTTTCTTGAAGTGCTTCTTCACCTCATCCACCACCTGCAAGCCCAGGTTGGTGCGGCCATCCAGCATGGTCAGCAGAATGCCCTCGATATCAATGCCAGGGTTGAAGGTCTTCTTCACCCGGCTCACGGTGTTCATCAGGCTGGTAACGCCCTCCAGCGCGTAGTATTCGCATTGGATGGGGATCAGCACCCGGTCGCAGGCGGTGAGGGCGTTCAGGGTGAGCAGGCTCAGCGAAGGCGGGCAGTCGATGAAGATGAAATCATAATCCTTCTGCACGGTGGTCAGGGCGTTCTTCAGGCGATATTCGCGCTGCTCCACACCCACCAGCTCCAGCTCGGCACCCGCCAGGCGAATGTCCGCCCCGGCAATGTCCAGGCGCTTCACATCGGTCTTCTGGATGCACTTCTTCATCGGCTCGCGACCCATGATAACTTCATAAATGCTGCGATCCTTCACCGTCATGCCCAAACCGGAGGTGGTGTTCCCCTGGGGATCCAGGTCCACCACCAGCACCTTCATGCCCATGTCAGCCAGGATCGCCGTCAGATTCACAGAGGTCGTCGTCTTTCCCACGCCGCCCTTCTGATTCGTGATCGCAATAATCTTCGCCATAATCTGCTCCTTTTTGCCCATCAATGGACAAAGCAATACATCTTATTATACAAATTTTCGCCCCGAATGTAAAGAGGGAGGCGCCGCCTCCCTCTTAAACTCCTACCGCCAGAGGGGACTCTGTCCCCTCTGGACTCCCCTGCTTAAGGGATTTCATCCCTTAAGAATCCCTTTTGGGGATGGCATGGGACGCGCCAGCCAAGCAGGGGTCACGGCGCGAATACGGTCGCGCCGCGACGCGTGGGAAGCAACTTTCCACCTCATCCGGCCTTACGGCCACCTTCCCCTCAAGGGGAAGGCTTTTTGCGTAGTCGCACCTCGGCTTCCCCTTGAGGGGAAGCTGTCGCCGCAGCGACTGATGAGGTGGAAAGCCGCATTACTTGCCAAGCTGCTTGGCTGTACAAATGTAGGGGCGATCTGCGATCGCCCGCACGCCGCACATTTGCCCAGTAGGCGGGAAATGCAACGTGGCGGGCGAACACAGTTCGCCCCTACAACGAAGCCAGGCAACGCACACAGAACAACAAACCCTTGTGCACAGAGTCACGCGAATGCGGGCGATCTGTCCCAAAGCGTAACAAGACGACAGCGGCGAAATTAGTCGCCCCCGCGAGGAAGATTGTGGGTGGTACTCCTCCCGCCCAGCGTACCCTGTGGGGAGCGGGGGTCCGGGGCCGCTGCCGCTGCATGATAATATCAGCGGCCCCGGGCGGCTTTTGGTTCTTTTCGCCGAGACGAAAAGAACAGCGCTGCACATAAGCACAGTTGCTAAGAAAAGCAACGCATTGATTAAAGCAGCAGAACCACTCCTTCCGTCAGGCTTACGCCTGACACCTCCCTCAGGGAGGGAGGCTTTTGGTGCCAGCCAAGCATCGCTCCCCTCCCCCACCACAAACAAAAAGCCATACCAGATTTCTCATGGTATAGCTCTTTGTCTATTCTTCTGTCACAATGCGCCTTGCAGGCGCCATCTGTTTACATAAACAGATTGGGCAGGAACAGGGTGATCTGCGGAATGAAGGTGATCAGCAGCAGCGCCACGATCATGCACAGGTAGAAGGGCAGCATAGCCTTCACGACCCTCTCCATGGGCACCTTGGAAACCGCGGAGCCGATGAACAGCACCGAGCCGACGGGGGGCGTCAGCAGGCCGATGCCGCAGTTCAGCATCAGCATGATGCCGTAGGTGATGGGGCTGATGCCGATGGAGGTGGCGATGGGCAGCAGGATGGGCGTGGAGATCAGGATGATGGGCGCCATATCCATCACCATGCCCAGGATCAGCAGGATCACGTTGATCAGCAGCGCGATCACAACAGGATTGCTGCTGACGCTCATGATCGCCTGTGCAGCCATGTCCGGCACGTGCAGCAGGGTCAGGCAGTAGCCGAAGCCGGTAGAAGTGGCGATCAGGATCAGCACGATGGCCAGGGTGTTCACGCACTCGTTCAGCGCATTCCACACGCCCTTCCAGTTCAGACCCTTGTACACATACACGGCAACGAACAGGGAGTAGATAACCGCGATGGCGGCAGACTCGGTGGCGGTGAACAGGCCGATGACCACGCCCACGACCACGATCAGGATGCAGGCCAGCGCCCAGATGGAGGTCTTCAGCTGCTTCAGCAGACCCTTGAGGCTGAACTTTTCACCCTTGGGGTAGTTGCGCTTGATGGAGATGATGTAGGTGCCCACGGCCAGGCTCAGCGCCAGCACGGCACCGGGGAGGTAACCAGCCATGAACAGGCTGCCCACGCTAATGCCGCCAGCGGCAGTAGCGTACAGCACCATGTTGTGGCTCGGCGGAACCAGGATGCCCTCAACGGAGGAGGCGATGGTCAGGGCGGTGGAGAAGTCGTCGTCGTAGCCCTGATCGACCATCATGGGGATCAGAATGGAGCCCAGGGAGGCGGTGTCAGCCGCAGCGGAACCGGAGATGCCGCCGAAGAAGTAGCTGTCCACCACGTTCACCATGCCCAGGCCGCCGCGCATCCAGCCAACAGCGGAGTTGGCCAGCGCAACCAGCTTTTCGCTGATGCCGCCCGAGCCCATCAGCGAGCCCATGGTGATGAAGAAGGGCACGGCCATCAGGCTGAAGGACCACATGCCCTTCACCAGCTGCTGGGGAATGGTGGTCAGGGGCTTGCCCATGTAGAGCAGGCAGAACACCGTGGAAAGACCCACCGCGTAGGCGATCGGCACACGCATGAGGATCATGGCAAAGAAGCTGCCAAGCAGAATGATAACAGCAATCGTATTCGTATCCATTATTTGGCAACCTCCTTTTCTTCCTTAATGAAGAAAGCCTTGATGTGCTGGTAGAGCTGTTCGAGCTCAAAGATGATCATGCCGGCGCCGGCAACGGGCACGGGCAGGTACATCCAGAAGCGGCTCAGCCAGGGCATCGAATCGTAGAAACCGCGGGCGCCCAGCTTGATGGCGGCAGTCCAGCCGTAAACAAGCATCACATAGCCCAGCACCATGACCAGGATATCGCTGATGATGTCCAGCACCATGACCGCCTTCTTGGGCAGATAGGTGTCGAAGCAGGTCATGCGGATGTGGGCATTGCTGCGGATGGCCAGCGTAGCGGAAAGCACCGCCATGTAGACCATCAGGGTGAGCACCACCTGCTCGCCCCACACAGGCGCGGGAATAAAGGTCAAATAGCGACCAATGACCATGTAGCAGGTCACCAGGATGTCTGCGATCAGGAGAAGCTTGCAGATGATCATCATGACTTTTTCAGCGACGTCATAGACCGGCTTCACCTTATCCAGAACGGAAAAGATTTTCGGCATGGGTTTTCCTCCCTCATCCGGATTTCTGTAAGAAAGGGGAGCGCAGGAGAACCTCCCGCGCTCCCGAATCCATTTGAATTTTGATGCCGTTATCTGAATTACTTCAGGCTCAGGATCTGCTGATACACGTCAGCCAGCTTGGAGGTGTAGGTGTCCAGAACAGCCTTGCAAGCTTCCATGTAGGGAGCCTTGTCGGTCACTTCCACGATGTTGCAGCCAGCGTCCTTCAGAGCGGTCAGCACCTCAGCCTCGGCAGCTTCGACGATCTGAGCGTTGTATTCCTGGGTCAGCTTGCCGGCTTCCATGATCCAAGCCTGCTGCTGCTCAGTCAGCTTCGCCCAACCCATATCGGTAATGACCAGCTGGATAGCGCCCAGGGTGTGGCCGTCCAGCAGCAGGGTGTTGGCAACCTCGGGGAAGGCGTTGGACTTGTAGTTGGCGATGGGCTGCTCGGCGCCATCAACAACGCCGGACTGCAGAGCGCCGTACAGCTCGGTGAAGGACACGTTGGCGGGGGTAGCGCCCAGGCCCTTGACCATGCCAGTCATAACGGGGTCTTCGGAAACGCGGATCTTCAGGTTAGCGATGTCTTCGATGCCCTTCACTTCCACGCCGGTCTTGAAGAAGAAGTGACGGAAGCCTTCCTCGCCGTAGCAGATGCCGCGCAGGGGCAGGTTCTTGGTCTGGGGCTCAGCCAGGAAATCAGCAGCCAGCTCGGAGTTGGCGAAGTTCCAGAAGTGAGTGCGGTTTTCGAACACGAAGGGCAGGGACAGCAGGGTGGCCTTCTCGCAGCCGTAGCTGGACAGAGCGAAGGCAGAGATACGGCTGATGTCCACGGTGCCAGCATCCATCATGATGCCGTCGAGGATCTGAGCTTCGGTGCCCAGAACGCCGGAAGCCTGGATGTCGATGATGATTTCGCCGCCGGACAGCTCTTCAACCTTTTCCTTGAAGAACTTGGCGATGGAGCCAACGATGGTGCCTTCCAGGGGGTTCACCTCGGCATACACCAGGGTCACGGGTTCAGCCAGGGCAGCCGTGCAGCCAAAGATGGTCATCACAGCCAGAACCAGAGCAAGGATCTTTTTCATGGAAATATCCTCCTTGTAAAAATGTCAACACCGGCTTTCATGTAACCGGTTTCTTACACACATCATACCACGTTTCTGGGAATTTGTCCACCATATTTTACAGATATTCAAAAAATATGTGGATTGCAATTGCATTTCGTGCCATTCTGTGTCACAATAGAATGGAAGCATATTCACAGCATAACGAGGTGCCCTATGAAGAATCAAACCATGATCGTGCCGGTTCGCATGGATTACAAAACGCTGCGGGATTTTTCGCTGTTCGATACATTCATCCTGAGAAAGCAATGGATCCGCCCCACCATTTTCGGCGTGGCGTTTGTGATTTTTGCCATCATCTGCTTTGCAGCCACCGATAAGGAGCAGAACTGGCTGCTGGGCGCCGTGATGCTGCTGATCGGCCTGGGCATGCCTGCGGTGTATGTGGGCATGTTCCTTTCCGGTGTAAAGAACCGGGCAAAGAAGCTGAAGCTGCCCCGCAAGGTCTATACGCTGAGCTTCAGCCCCAGCGGCGTCCACATCAGCAACGACCTGAAGCCGGAGGAACAGGCCGACCTGGACTGGAAGAAGATCCCCGCCGCCTTCCGCCGCAAAAAGGCGATCTACCTGTATGCCGCGCCCACCCGCGCCTTTATCCTCCCCGATGGCCAGGCCGATGCAGGCACGGACGCCCTGTGGGCCATGATGGAGAAGCACCTCCGCAAGGGCTGCGCCCATATCCGCCGCTGACAGCCGTCCAAAGCATAGCAAAAGGCAGACAGTTCATCACGAACCGTCTGCCTTTTTTATCGGCCATCACCGAGACAAGCTCGGCGCTGGCTACACTTCGGCCAACGCAAGCGTTGTCCTCGTTAGTCAGGGCGAAACGCCCTTCCCTTTTTTGTGTAGAAAAATCACTCAACAACGGGCTTGCGGGTCTTGACCACCACATTCAGCACCGCAAAGACCACCAGCAGCACCACCGTGACCAGAATGGCGCTCATGCCGCCGTTGAAGCCATAGGCCTCTGCCAGCGAGCCAACGATGGTCGGCATCAGGATGGCGCCAGCAGAGCCAATGCCTAGGATCAGGCTGGTGGCCAGCGGGTAGGTGTTGGTGAAGATCGCAGCATCGGAATAGATCATCGGGCAGATGCCAGCCATGCAGAGACCCAGGCCAGCCACGGAGATCGTTACCATGGTCATGGTGGTGCTGCTGAGCATCAGCGCATAGAAGATGGCCACGCCGATGGAGGAGACCATCATCATGATCTTCTGGCTCACCTTGCTGGACAGCATGGCGCAGGTCAGGCGCCCCACCAGCATCACCACCCACAGCAGGGAGGCCATGGTTTGGGAATAGCTCACCGCATTGGAGCCGGAGGCAGCAAGATCCGCCAGCAGGTTTTCCTTGTTCTGGATGTAGGTCACCAGCCAGCCATTGATGGCATACTCAGAGCACAGATAGCAGAACATCATGGCCGCCAGGATCAGGAAGGACGGGTTTTTGAGGAACACCAGGGTGGAGTTCTGCTTGTCCTTGGGGCTGGGGCGGTCGTTCTTCAGCTGCATGCGCGCCATGTTGAACAGGCTGATGCACCCCAGAAGGATCACATACCCCACGCCGACCCGCCAGGAGAAGGTGTTGCGCAGCACCAGGAACACCAGGGGCGTGAGGATCGCACCCACGGCGAAGCAGGAGTGCAGCAGGTTGGAGGCAGCGGGGCTGCCGCCGGAAAGCTGGTTGACCATGCGGTTATCAAAGTTGGACACGCTGCCGCGGCCAAAGCCGATGAGCAGGAACGCCAGGAACAGCCAGGCAGGCCAGCCCGCGATGATCGTCATCAGATAGCCCACAAAGGCCAGAGCGCTCAGCAGGAAGATCGAGCGCTTCTGCCCCAGCCACAGAGGCACCAGGCCGCTGACCAGCCCGGCGATCAGGTTGCCTGCCGAATGGGCGGAGATGAACACGCCGCTGGTGGTGTCCGAGAGGCTGTAGGCCGCCTTCAGGTCAGGCATCACGCTGCCCATCATCAGCGCCAGGGTACCATTGCAGAAAAAGGCAAAAAAGCAGGTGAACAGCGCCTGCTTGTCATGCCGGTCAAGCTTCTTGATAAACGAAAACATGATGATCCTCCTTTGTATAAGGCCGATAATTCCCTTCTGTCAGTATACCATGACTCCCCCTGCCTGGCAAGGCGCAGCCCTCCTTCCCAGGCAACGAAAAACACGGAAACCCTTTCGGATTTCCGTGTAGATCGCGAGGTGCCACCCGGATTCGAACCGGGGGAATAAAGGTTTTGCAGACCTTCGCCTTACCACTTGGCTATGGCACCGGATGTGTGGAGCGGTAGACGGGATTCGGACCCGCGACATCCACCTTGGCAAGGTGGCACTCTACCACTGAGCTACTACCGCACACATGGTGCCTTGGGGCGGAATCGAACCACCGACACGCAGATTTTCAGTCTGCTGCTCTACCGACTGAGCTACCAAGGCAAATATAATGGCGACCCGGAAGGGGCTCGAACCCTCGACCTCCAACGTGACAGGCTGGCGCTCTAACCAACTGAGCTACCGGGCCATATTTGTGAGTGGGAACAACAGGGCTCGAACCTGTGACCCTCTGCTTGTAAGGCAGATGCTCTCCCAGCTGAGCTATGCTCCCGTGCGCCATAGCCAAGTGGCTTGACTTTGCAACCTTGCGGTTACTGCGGCGACTTGTTTATAATACCTCAACATAACCAGTTTGTCAACCCCTATTTTTCAATTTTTCTTCAAAAAAAGCATTCCCCCTGTTTTCACCCCTTCACGAGTCCTTCCGCGCCCGTCTCCTGCGGGTGGGCAGGCGCAGTACCACCTCCACGCTGCCGTCCAGGGTGCGCTCGGCGGTGGTGGCCTCGATGCCCGCCTCCTGCATCTGCGCCACGATGCTGCGGATGGCGTTGAGGTACAGCCGGTGATCCCGCACCAGGGTGATGGTGCGCCCGCCCGGCAGCGGCGGCACCGGCAGGCGGGACTGGGCGCTGGCCACCAGCAGCTCCACATCCCGCACGCACAGCTTCTCCCGCACCGCTTGCCGGGCGATGGTCATGCGGGCGCGGCGGTTGGGCAGCTTCACCAGGGCATGGGCGTAGCGCTCCGGCAAGCCCTGCTCCAGCAAAAAGGCCTGCAATTCCTCGTCCAGCTCCGCCAGGCGGATGCGCTGCGCCACCCCTGCCGCGGTGCAGCCCAGGCTCCGCGCCAGCTCCTCCCGGGTGAAGCCATGGCGCTCCACCAGGCGCTTCATGGCGTCGGCTTCCTCCAGGTAGTGCAGACATCCGGAAAGGATGCTCTCCAGCAGGGGCTGCGCCTCCAGGTCAGCCGCCACGCCCTCCAGCACCACCGCATCGATGTGGGACAGCCCCGCCATGCGGCAGGCCATGAAACGCCGGTTACCGGACACGATCACATACCGCCCGCTGCGGGTCATCTGCACGGTGATGGGCTGCACCAGGCCATGCAGGCGAATGGAATCCACCAGTTCCATCAGCGTGGTGCCGTCCGTGGGCTCCAGGCCAACGGATGGCCGCGGGGTGATCCTCTCCAGCGGCAGCCAGCACACCTGCCCGCCCATTGCATGATTCAAGCCGTTCCTCATCGCGCTTCCCCTCCTTCCCCCTGCTTTTCGTTTTTGCCAAAGCAAAACCCTGCTGGCTTATCCAGGAATCGTTCGTCACGATTCCCCCATCCAGCAGGGTGATTTTGCCTGATTTTCGTCGCATCGGGGCGTTATTTGCCATTCGCCCCCAGGGGAGACTTGCTGGGCGTGCCAGCTTTTCGCGGATACTGTCGAGCGGTTTTCGCCACTTTTTTGATGGGCAGCAGCTGGTGCTGCCATTCCCGGCCGGGGAATGCGCAGGGAATGGCCTCCCCCGCCTGCCCGCCCAGCAGGAACGCCGCCCGGCGCCCCTGGGTCAGCTCCTCTTGCAATGCAGGACCCTTCCAGCACAGCGCCTGGCCGCCCACCTTCACATAGGGCAGCAGATACTCCGCCAGCACCGCCAAGGGCGCTACCGCGCGAGCCACCGCCACGTCGAACTGCTCCCGCAAGGCAGCATCCTTCGCGCCATCCTCGGCGCGGCGATGCACCAGCGTCACGTTCTCAACGCCCAAATCGTCGATCACCGCCTGCAAAAAGGTCAGCCGCTTCTGCTGGGCGTCCATCAGCGTCACCTGCAAGTCAGGGCAGGCCAGCGCCAGAGGCATTCCAGGAAAGCCAGCCCCCGTGCCCACGTCGATCAGCCGCCCCGTTTCCGGGATCAGCCCCGGCTGCTTCAAGGCCATCAGGCTGTCCACATAGTGGCGGTCGATCATCTCGTCCTCGTCGGTCACGGCGGTGAGATCCATGCGGGTGTTCCAGTCCATCAGCAGGGCGTGATAGCGCAAAAGCTTCTCCGGCAGCGCTGCATCAAAGGGGATGCCGCACTGCTCCAGGCGCGCAGCCAGTTCATTGGTGGTCATCTTGTCACTCCAAAGGCAGGTGCAGGTACTTCTGCATCCAGTATTTGATCCAGGCCAGACCCTCCCGGCCATAGTTCTTCGGCCAGTAGATGGGCAGCGTTTCCGCGCCCAATCCCGTAGCAGTCAGGCCTTCATCCTGCGCCAGGGCCATGGCGCGGGGCAGGTGGTAATCGCTGGTGACGATCAGCACCGTCTGTGCGTCGTAGGGCTTCAGCAGCTCCGCAGCGTGGCGGATGTTCTGCCGGGTGTTGAAGGAGCTTTCGTCGGTGAGGATCATCTCCCCCGGCACACCCAGCCCCACCAGGTAGTCCCGCATCACCAGCGCCTCGGGGGCAGGCTCGTTGCTGCCCTGCGCGCCGCAGGTCACGATGAGGCAATTCTCCTTCTGCCAGGCCTCATAGGCCGCATCCAGCCGCCACTTCAATTGCAGCGACAAGGAGCCATCGGCCTTCACCTGAGCGCCCAACACCACAATGGCATCGTAGTTCTCGGCAACGGGCGGGTTGTTCACCTTCCACACCAGCATGCCCACCACGCCCAGATAGGTCAGGATGGCCACCAGCACAGCGATCAGCAGGAGCATCAATACGCGGCGTCCTCCTCCAGGAATTTTCTTCATCTTATGTCTTTCCCTTTCCCTTCGTGCAGGTTCTACCGGACTTTTTTCCCAGCACCTGACCGCCGCTGTCCGCCGCGGTGAGCATCCCGCCCGGCAGCCCAAAGCCCCGGTCCAGGTCACCGTTTTCGGCCATGCTGTAGGTCTTTTCGCCAGCTACGATGATGTGATCCAGCAATTCGATCTCCAGCCCCTTCAGCAGCAGCCGGATCTGCTCGGTGGCGGAGTTGTCCTCCACCGATGGCCAGTCCGTCCCGCCCGGATGATTGTGACAGAGAACGACCCCGCGGGCATTGAGGTTCAGCGCCGCCTCCACCACCAGCCTGGGCTGCACCGGCACCCCGCCGGTGGTTCCCTCGCCCATCAGGCGATGTCCCAATAGCTGATTGTCCGCATCCAGGCAAACAACGTAGAGCCGCTCGGTGCGCCAGCCGGAGAGCAGCGATTTGCAGAATTGCTTGGCGTCCTCCCGGGTGTCCAGGCGCTTGCGCTCACGGCACAGGCAGGCAGTGTAGCGGCGGAACATGGGCAGCACAAAGGACAGCAGCGTGGCCGTTTCCTCGCCCACGCCCGGCACCGCCATCAGCTGATCCGACTTGGCCGCCAATACACCCTGCAGCGAGCCAAAAGTGTCCATCAGCGTGTGCGCCAACGGGTTCACATCACCCCGCGCCCTGCCGTAAAACAGCAATAGCTCCAGCACCTCGTGATCCGCAAAGCCGTCCAATCCCTCTTTCCTGAACCGCTCCCGCATCCGCTTCCGATGCCCCTCATGCATGGTCATCCTCTTCACCACCTATAACGTTTCAACCCAAGCAATTCTTCCCAAAGGGGCTTTGCCCCTTTGGAATCCCTACCAAAGGGCCGTTCGGCCCTCTGGACTCCCATTCGGGGATACCCTGCGCGTTCCCTGCCATGCAGGGGTCCCGGTGCGCGAGGGGCGCACCGCGACGCAGAGCAAGTTACAATTCCGAATTCCGAATTCCGAATTCATAATTCATCATTCATAATTTTTTTCAACCATCATCTCAAACACCTCATTCACCTGGCTTCCCAGCCGGTTGACCTCCCCCATCACGCGGCGGCGGCCTTTTTCGTTGGTGAACCAGTCATCGCGGCTTTCGCCGGGAACGCTGGCAGAGCAGACGAGGATGTTGGTGTCGGGGAAAGCGGCGTGGTAGTACAGAAGCGCCCGGCGGGCGTGGAAGGCGCGGCAGCACAGAATGGCCTGCTGCACCTGCAAGCCCAGGCCATCGCACACCCGGCGGGAAAACTGGGCGTTCTCCCAGGTGTAGGTGGCCTGATCCTCCCGCAGGATGGCGCTGTCCGGCACACCGGCCTTCATCAGCACGGTGCGCAGGTACGCCCACTCGGTCTCGTAGTCATCGGGGTAGTCCTGCCGGAAGGCTTCCGGCACACCCTTGAAGTGACCCAGCAGCGTGGAGTAGCGGCCGGAGGGCAGCACGTACTCCGCCATGCCCTGATGGTACAGCTCCGCCGCCCGCAGCGCGTGTTCCGGATGGCTGGCACCGGGGATGAAGATCACGTCGCTCTTCCGGGGCGCGTCCTCCACAAAAATGAAGTCGGTCACGGCACGGATGAAGGTCTCCGCGCCCAGCGTCAGCTTACTGTCCATAGTACTTCCACAGGTCGATGCACACCTGGCGGTCGGCGCCAGCGCGGCGGGTAAAGGCGCGGCGGTAGACGCCCTTCAGTTTGTCCCTGGTCAGCGGCATGGGGTGGTTGCTCAGCCGGGGAATGTTCACGGAGTCGGCCAGGGCATCCAGGGTGGCCTCGTCAGGCATGCTTTCCGGCTCCATGCCCAGGTCGATGAGCAAGCCCGCCAGCAACCGGGAACCCATGTACTCGCTGCCCAGGCGCATCTTGGCTGCCAGATCCATCAGCACGGGCAGGGCGTCCTCGCAGTTGATCATTGCATCCCACAAAACGGGCAGCGTCAGCATACAGGCATGGCCGTGGGCAAGACCCAGCTTCTTGGTGATCTGGTAGCTCATGGCATGGGCGGCGGTGGTGCGGCTGATCTGGATCGCCCGGCCGCTGCGGTAGGCTGCCTCCAGCATGGCGTCGGCCGCATGGGCGTCCCCGGCCAGGTAGCCGCGGATGTTGTCCAGCACGCCGATGATAGCCAGGTAGGCATGCACGCGGCTCTCCTCCGTGGCGGTCTTTGCCCAGTAGGACTCAATGCCCTGGCACAGGGCATCCAGCGCACAGGCCTTTTTGTGGTATTCCGGCAGGCTGTCCAGCAGGGCGGCATCCAGCACCACGCCCTCGGGCAGCAGCGCCGGGTGGCTGATGGACACCTTCTGGTCATTGACATACACCACGGCGATCTGCGTGGCCTCCGCGCCGGTTCCGGCGGTGCCGGGAATGGCAATGTGGGGCAGCGCAGCCTCCTCCGGCAGGATGCTGTGCAGCGCCTTGTCGGCATCCTCGGCGATCAGCATGGCCTTGATGGCCTTGGCCGTGTCCATGGCGCTGCCGCCGCCCAGGGAAATCAGGCCATCGCAGCCACTTTCCCGATACAGGGCTGCACCGGCGGCGCAGTCGGCATAATCGGGGTTAGGGTGGTAGCCCTTGAACTGCACAAAGTCCACACCCGCAGCCTGCTCAGCAAACACGCCCGCCAGGTGGTCGCCGCAGACCAGCAGGGGCTTTTTTATATTCAGTTTATCCATCAATTCCGCGACCTTGGCCAGCTTGCCGCGGCCACGGAGAACCTTCTGCACCATGCAAAACACCTCGAATAAACAAAGATAGATTTAGTGTAGCGCATCAGGCTGGTGCCGTCAAGCAGAAAAGCAGGGATTTCGCGCCTGCGGGCGCGACCAAAGGGCTTTCCGATCGCCCTTTGGAAACCTTCGGCCGCATACTTCCGTCAAGAAAAAAGGCAGGAGGAATGCTCCTCCTGCTCTTCATTTACCTGCGAGATAATCCAGCGCCGCCTGATAGGCATCATTGGCAGACGTTTCGATATCCGGCACCACCATGCGGCTTTCCGTTTCGCCGGAGGGGCGCAGGAAGCGCTTGTGGGAAACCGACGCGTACAGATGGGAGTTGTCCAGCGCCACGAACGTGATGTCGCCATAGTGGTTGGGCATATTGGAGGACGCTTCGCCGATCAGGGTACCCAGCTGGCCGTCCCGGACAAACACGCACAGCATGGTGGCAGAGGAATAGGTGTATCGGTCGCACAGCACCACCAGATTCACCTTCTCGTTCTGCCGGGCAGCGGGATTGGGCTTCATCAGACAGGTACCGGAGGAACGCAGGTAGCCCACCTGCTCCTTCGCCTCCCGGGAGTAGCGCACCAGCATACCGTAAGTAGGCGCCTTCATGCCCATGGCGTTCAGCAGCCGTTCGCAGGCGTAGGAGCTGCCGCCACCGTTGCCCCGGGCGTCGATAATCACCTTGGTGCAGCCGCTG
Source organism: Clostridia bacterium (assembly GCA_017463245.1). Taxonomy (GTDB): domain Bacteria; phylum Bacillota; class Clostridia; order Christensenellales; family Aristaeellaceae; genus UBA11524. The sequence continues at coordinate 1,025 of JAFTPN010000014.1, read as the reverse complement.
TCCACCGCCTGCTTCAATTCCCGGGCAATGGCCTTCAGGTTGTCGTCATCCTCGCACTCCACGAACTCCACCACGAAAATGTCCCCATCCCACCGGGCTTTGTTGCCCCAGGGTTCAGCGGAGGAATCGGCGGTTTCCACAGGCTCGAACCAGCGGCATTCCCGGGTGCTGCCGTCGGATAAGCTGACGGTGAAGGCAGCCTTTTCCACATTCACCCCGGCCATTTTCAGCAGATTCTCGGATGTGAAATAGTAGTTGTAATTCTTGGCCACGGCCATTTCGTTTTCCGCCGGAAACAGGCTGTCGATGGTGGCAAGGATCTGCTCCATCGGCACATCGTCCACAGCGGTGATGGTCAGCTCCGTCACGCCGGTTTCATCGGCGAAATACATCTGCCCGTCCCGATAGCTGTGGTAGATGGCCACCTCGTCGCCATACTGCCAGCTCAGCTTGGTGTGCCCATCCCCGAAAACGGTGAGATACCGGGCAGTAGCACCCATGAAGGCCTCCACCGTCATGGCGGCATTCGTTTCGGAAAGGTAGGCTTCCTTCGCCGCCAGGTAAGCGGTCTGATCGCTGCCGTCCACAAAGAAGGGATGCACGTTTTCCACATAATCCATCATCTGCTGCCGGTCGGCCTGCACCTGCTCCGCGGTCAGGAGCATATCTCCCGGCAGTGCATCAGGTCTTGCCACCCTTGTACCACCAAAGCTGACGGGCAGGAAGTACATCACCGCGCCCGCAGCCAGCAGAACCACCAGCAGTATGATCGCTATGATCCAGATCAGTTTCTTTTTCATATAGGCTGTCTCCTCATCGTATACACCGCAAAAAGCAGGAGGAACGCTCCTCCTGCCGCAGGCTATCTTCGAACTTTGGAGGTGTCGGAGGCGCCGCAGCGCCTCTGACTGTAATCGTATCCGGCGGCTTTGCCGACGGGGCGGGTCTTTTTTCGCTTTGCGAAAAAAATTCCTTACGCGGAGGAACGGCCGTGGACGGCGCTTGCGCCGGACACAGTGACGGAG
>JAFTPN010000013.1 GCA_017463245.1 Clostridia bacterium | reverse complement strand
GATGGTTATGCCTGGCGACAACATCGACATGGAACTGACGCTGATCACCCCCATCGCTATGGAGCAGGGCCTGCGCTTTGCTATCCGCGAGGGTGGCCGCACCGTTGGCTCCGGCGTTATTGCCAAGGTCATCGAGTAATTTACGCTCACCTACAAGAGGCGCTTCCGCAAGGAGGCGCTTCTTTTTTGTTACAACAATTGTTACATATAGATGGTTGTGCAGAAAAAGGAAATGTGTTACAATATGTTAAGATAGTATTTCAAAATATGTGAGTGCGAGATGGGAGGAGAAATGGAACATGAAGCTTCTACGAGCAGGCTGTGTGGCGGTTATCATTGCATTGTTTTTTTCGCTTATGCCCTATGTTGCGTTTGCTGATACAGTATATGACTGGAATCTCTCCTGCCGAATGAAAACCAAGGGTGCTACAACTGTGTATTCCCGGTCGGACTATTCACAGAAGATTGGTGAGATTCCAGCAAATACATATGTGAAAATCAGCTCGACAGATGTAAATGGTTGGTCTTTGTTTTCGTATATGACATCCGATGGAACAAAGGGCTCGGGAGTTGCTCGGAGAAGCGATTTTGTTGCAGCGGTAGTCGATCACTATGATGAGGACGGCATCCTTACGGATACTCATGAGCTGCTGTGGCAGGGCGGTGATCGCGGTAAACAAAGCAACGGCAACTCTGATACACAATTCAGCGCAGCTTCTTCCAACGTAAAGGCACCCCAAAACACAAAAGCTATTGCTTCAAGTGAAGATCAAAATGCAGGTTTAGAAGCAACACAAGCGATTGAAACCGAAACTGGAATACGCGTTCAGCTGGTTCAGTTGGGCATAACATCCTCCATCATCAAGGTTGATGGCGAAGAACAAACCGTACCAACGAAGGAGCTTACCTTTAGTGATCAAATAGATGCTGACAAAGCCATTGCGGTGATCTACGCTCCCCAGACAGGGAAGTGTTCTCTGCGATCAAAGGCATCTGAAAGTGCAAAAGCCATCAAGCAATGCAAAGCTGGTACGGTTGTTAGCGTACTGGAATATGGGAAGAAGTTCTGCAAGGTGAACTATAAAGGTTCAACAGGATACGTTCTTACCCGCTGCCTGAAGTTCCATAGTAGCAGCCAAGAGCTGCTTGGTGCTGGAGTTTTGACCTATAATGGCAAAGCTACTGGTAGAACAACAATCAATATCCGCAATGGCGCAGATGGCGATAGTGCAAAAATCACCGAATGGAAGACTGGTACCGAAGTGTTGGTATTCGCGCTGACAGATGGTTGGTATGAAATTGAACATAACGGTGTTCACGGATATGTAATGGCGAAATATCTGACGATGAAAGAGTGATGGACGTTCGCAAAATATTGATTGAACCTGAATTGGAAGAGGCGCTTCCGCAAGGAGGCGCTTCTTTTTGTGTGCAGGCATTGATTTCCGCTGGATGTTGGTTTATACTGGTGGTTCACCATTTCAAAGGAGGGATCGGCCATGAACGAAAACAGCAGGCAGAACAAAATCGCCTGGGAGTACAACGCCTATGACTTCTGGGTGCAGCAGGCCGGGCAGCCCCAGGCGCTGGCAAAGAAGATCCTGGAGAACCCTGTTGCCCATCTGCGGAAGTACGCAGCATACTTCGACGCCTTCCAGGGCGTGAAGGTGGCCAACATCTGCGGTTCCTGCGGCAAGAAGGCCGTTCCCCTGGCCGTGCTTGGTGCGGAGGTCACCGTGTTCGACATTTCGGCAGACAACGCCCGCTATGCCACGGAGCTGGCGCAGGCTGCGCAGACCAGCATCCGCTATGAGGTGGGCGACGTGCTGGAGATCGACCTGGAAAAGTACGGCGGCCACTTCGATGTGGTGTTCATGGAGGGCGGCATCCTCCACTATTTCCACGATATCGACCAGTTCATGGGCATGATGCACGCCCTGCTGAAGCCCGGCGGCCGCCTGATCTGCAGCGATTTCCACCCGCTGACCAAGGTCATGGACGTGCTGGCCTTCCAGCGCCCCGCCATGAGCTACTTCTCCACCGAGACCCTGGAAGCCGAGATGCCCCATGCCAAGTTCTATGACGAAGCAGCAAGGCAGCAATTCCCCAAGTGCCGCCTGCGGCTGTACACCCTCAGCGAGATCATTAACGCGGTGATCGCAGCGGGCTTCACGCTGAAACGGTTTGACGAGCACCCCGCATGGACAAACGGCGACCTGCCGGGGGAGTTTACCATCATTGCAGGAAAATGAAACCCTTCGCGTATTGACAAGCGTTCGCGGCCATAGTACAATAACACAATATTTCCGAAAGGAGGCGAGTATCATGCCGGAACAGTCCGCAGCCCACCAGCTGGATGAATCCCACCAGCAAACCAACTGCATAAAAGGAGATAACCATGAAAACCATCGATGCAACTGTGCTGGCAGGATACAACGCCGGCATTGAAAGGAACCGTTTGCGGGAAGGCATTGGGCTCATCGAGTTTGAGCGCACCAAGGAGATCCTGCTGGAAAAGCTGCCCACGCCGCCCGCTGTGATCTACGACATTGGCGGAGCCTATGGCGAATACGCCTGGTGGCTGGCCTCCCTGGGCTATGAAGTCCACCTCTTCGACCTGTCTGAAACCAACATTGCCATGAGCGCCGAGCTGGCCGACGAATACCCCGTCACCTGCCTGGCTGCGGCCACGGTGTGCGACGCCCGGAGCATCCCACGCCCGGATGCCAGCGCTGACGCTGTGCTGCTGATGGGGCCGCTGTACTCCATCACCGAATATGAGGAGCGCATCCTGGCCATCCGGGAGAGCCGCCGCTTGCTGAAGGAGGGCGGGCTGCTGTTCTCTGCGGCGCTCACGCCCTACAGCGTGCTGGTGTCCCGGCTGGCGGTCTATCACGAAAACGACACCCCCAAGCGCAGGGAACTGGATGATCCCGCTGTGCTGGGCATCATTGAGCGGGCGCTGGAGGACGGCTGCTACATCAACCCGGAGAAGCGCATCGCCAATGGCATCGGTTCCTCCCACCTGCACACGGCCAAGGCGCTGCGGGAGGAGCTGCGCTGCGGCGGCTTTGATGCGACTACCGTTCACGGCGTGATGGGCGGCGCATGGCTTGCGCCCAACATCCACGAGCTGATGGAAAACGAGAGCACCCGCCGCACCCTGATGAAAACTGTCCGCATGCTGGACACCCACGAGGAGATCATCGGGCTGTCCGGGCATCTGCTGGCGGTCTCCCGCAAGGAATGACCTACCCAAACACCCCATGCTGCACGTCACCCTCGTGCAGCTTTTTTGTTTGGCCGCCTTCCACCAGCCAAAGGGCGTCCATCACCGGGTCGGAGGCCAGCAGCCTGCCTCCACGGCTGTCCATGTGGCGGATCAGCCCGAACTCGCCGGGGAGAAGCCGGTATTCACCCCGGCTAAAGCAGCACAGCACCTCGCTGGCGGCCACCCACAGCCGGCCGGCGCTGTCGCCATGGATGGCGCCGGGCAGCCCTGGCCAACGGGCAATGGCGCTGCACCGCCTGGCCTGCACGCGGCACAGCTGGCAGCACAGGCCGTCCTGCTCCATGGCGCACAGCACATACAGCGTGCTGCCCAGGCAGGCCACACGCTGCACGCTGCCGGGCAGGGCAAGCGCCTGTTCCTCCCACAGTTCCGGCAGGCGGATCACCCGCAGCATGCCGTCGGCACCGCCGCACACCGCCAGGCTGCGGCCACCGGGCAGCAGGCACATATCCTGGGGATAGACCCCCGCCGGAATGGTCAGCAGCGGCTGTCCGGTGGCCAGGGAGAACAGGGTGAGGCAGTCCGTGTCCCCGGAAAGGGTCAGCAGGGCATCGCCCCACAGCAGCATGGCCTCCACGCCGCTGTCCACGGGGATGACGTGCCGCCCCACCCACACGGCATGGGCGGTGTTGTCCAGCACGGCCAGCACATCGCCCCGGCGGGCGAGCATCTCCGGGCAGGGCAGGGGACAGGGCAGGGGCTGCCAGCCCCCGCTGTAGGTCATCAGCCCCGACGAGCCGCAGGCTGCAAGCATGGCGGCCACCTCCTTTTCCACCAGGCTATGCAATTGTGCTTTCTGCCGTGCGCCTTGCAGGAAAAACGAAAAACGCGCCGAATAGTAGAAATCGGTATAATTTGATGCGAAAGGATGAACGCTATGTTTACCTATAAGTGCAACGGCACCTGCTCCACCCAGATCGACCTGGAGATCCAGGACGGCATCATCACCTATTGCAAGTTCACCCGCGGCTGCAAGGGCAACACCGAAGGCCTCGCCCGCAGTGTCATCGGCCAGAACGCCGAGGACATCGCCTCCCGCCTGGAGGGCATCGAGTGCCGCGGCAACACCTCCTGCCCCGACCAGCTCGCCAAAGCCATCCGCGCGTATAAGGCGTAAGGACGCGCCAGAGAGGGCGCTGCCCTCTCTGGACTCTCCCGCTTAAGGGATTTCATCCCTTAAGAATCCCTTTCGGGGATGGCGCTGATGGGCGGTCTCCGGGCAGGGGTCACGGCGCGAATACGGTCGCGCCGCGACGCGGGGATTGTTTGGCTATGCACTGCCAAAAGCCTCCCTTGTGTAAAGGGAGGTGTCAGCCGCTTGCGGCTGACGGAGGGATTGGTGCCACTTGCCCCAACGCCTTACATTCCCACGCACCTGTAGGGGCGATCTGCGATCGCCCGCCCGCCGCATACAAGCATTGCCGCTTGGCTGCGCAATCCCCACATTCAACAAAGTTCCTTGCAAGCAGCGTGTGCATGTTTGTTGAAGGGACGATGCACTACCGCTTGAAAGGAGAAGCAATTTGTCTACTGAAGAAATGATCCCAACCTCCTTCGACGAGATGGATCTCTCCGTCGAAGTCCTCAAGGCCGTGAAGGACATGGGCTTCACCACGCCCTCTACCGTCCAGGCCAAGACCATCCCACTGATGATGTCCGGCGCGGACATCAACGCCATCGCCCCCACCGGCACCGGCAAGACCTGCGCCTTCGGCATTCCCATGCTGGAGTACATCTCCCTGAAGGACAGCCGCGTGCAGGAGATCGTGCTGGCGCCCACCCGCGAGCTGGCCATCCAGATCGGCGACGAGCTGACCAAGCTGGCCAAGTACATCCAGGGGGCGCGCATTGCGGTGCTGTATGGCGGTCAGCCCATTACCAAGCAGATCAACGCCCTCAAGCGCAAGCCCCAGGTGGTCATTGCCACCCCCGGCCGCCTGCTGGATCATATGCAGCGGGGGAACATCCGGCTGGATGCCGTGCACACCATGGTGCTGGACGAGGCCGACGAGATGCTCAACATGGGCTTTGTGAAGGACGTGACCAAGATCATCGAGGCCACGCCCACCGACCGCCAGCTGGTGCTGTTCTCCGCCACCACCAATCAGGACGTGCTGACCATTGCCTGGAAGTATCAGCACGAGCCGGTGGAGATCACCGTGGAGGCCACCAAGGAGGATCGCCCCCAGATCGCTCAGTACGTCATTTCCACCGAGCGGGATCAGAAGATCGACCATCTTTTGTACCTGCTGGATGCGGATGTGTACCAGCGCATCATGATCTTCTGCAACACCAAGTTCATGACCGACAAGCTCACCTCCCGCCTGAAGAAGGAGGGCTACCAGGCCGAGTGCATCCATGGCGACATCAAGCAGAGCCAGCGCAATGTGGTGATGAGCGACTTCCGCAAGGGCAAGTTCCCCATCCTCATCGCCACCGACGTGGCCGCCCGCGGTATCGACGTGGACGATGTGGAGGCCGTGATCAACTATGACCTGCCCAGCGAGAATGAATACTACCTGCACCGCATTGGCCGCACCGGCCGCGCCCACAAGCACGGCGTGAGCTTCTCCCTGGTGACCTTCCAGGAGAGCGTGCGCATGGATGAAATTCTGAAATACATGATCGCCAAGCCCCTGCCCCTGCACTTCGAGGATGATGTGCTGCGGCATGAGAATGGGGAAGCGTTCTTCGAGAACATTTGAAAAAAGGAGCGAAAGCTCCTTTTTTAATTATGAATTATGAATTAGGAATGATGAATTGAGAGTGTGGACGGGGCGGGCGATCGCAGATCGCCCCTACATTTGCACAGCCAAGCGGTTTGGCGCATCATGCAGCTTTCCACCTCATCAGTCGCCTTGCGGCGACAGCTTCCCCTCAAGGGGAAGCCTTTTGTAGCGCCTACTCCTTGCCTTCCCCTTGAGGGGAAGGTGGCCGTGAGGCCGGATGAGGTGTTGCGCTGCATCTCCCGCGTCGCGGCGCATCCATTATGCGCCGTGCCCCCTGTAAACGGAAAACTCAATTTCCAACAGGGTGTTGTTTGAAAAGGAGGTTTTCTAACGTGTTGATTTGTGACTATCACGGCTATTTGATGCCATACTTTTCGCAGTAGCTGAGTACAATGTTTCGAAAATGCTCGTGCCTAAAGCCATTTTTGACATCCGTCAGGTCGATATACTGACCAGCAATCAGATTCTGGATAATTGCTTCTGCCACAAAGCATTCAAACACACGATCATCAGTAAATGCATCCTCGATGTTTGTATTCATTTTCACATTGATTCCATCGATTGCGTGGCGATAGAGAATATTATCTTTCCCCAGCAGTTCTCCCATGCGTTTCAAAGCGTTTATTCCGTCTGCCATTTGAGCAACCGTGATTTTTCCCTTGTAATTTAGTGCTTTGCATCCACCTGTGAGAATGTAATCAACAGTAGTTTCGAGAACTTCGGCTAAGTCCAAAAGGATCGCCGTATCGGGTAAAGTTTCACCGCGTTCCCACTTGCTGACAGCCTGAAAAGAGATTCCAAGGCGTTCGCCTAGTTCGTTTTGAGTTAATCCCTTTTGCTTTCGCAGCATCGAAATCTGGTTACCAACCGAATTAATGTCCATACTGATTCTCCTTACAATCATTATGAAGCGCTTCATTGACTATATTGTAGCAGGCACCAGCACAAAGAACAATAACTGTGTGTTTGAAGATTTGGAGGGGCGAACTCAACTTCCAGTTGAACAGAAGCTATGCCCAACGTGAATGATTCCAGTTAAGTGTGCGCATTTACTTCCCGCCAGAAGTTGATAGTATTGTGCTACCCGACGATAACAGAGAAAAGCCTCCCTTGCGCAAAGGGAGCTGCCCCGAAGGGGCTGAGGGATTGTGCGTTGCAGTTTTGCACATCTGCATACGGAGTGGGACAAGTGGCGCCAATCCCTCTCCTTCGGCCATCACCCGGCGTAAAGCCGGGCGCTGGCTACACTTGCCCATTGCAAGCAATGGGCTGCGTTAGTCAGGCTAAAGCCTGACCTCCGTCAGCCGCAAGCGGCTGCCACCTCCCTTTACACAAGGGAGGCTCAACCCCTCAGTCCCTTCGGGACAGCTCCCCTACGAAGGGGAGCCTCACTTACTTCTCCCGCGTCGCGGCGCGACCGTATTCGCGCCGTGACCCCTGCAAAGAGAAAACCCACCCGGCCATCGCCGAATGGGTTTCGAAAGGGACGAAGTCCCTTCGCGGGATTCCCAAGGGCAGAGCCCTTGGGCGGAGTCCAGAGGCAGAGCCTCTGGTCACTTCGCCTTGCGCTCGGAGTCGCAGTAGATGCAGCGGTAGATCTGGCGGGATTTGTCGGCGAGGCGGAAGATCTGGTCGAGGCCGGGCTCCACGGAGGTGATGCAGCGGGGGTTTTTGCAGCGGATCACATTGGTGAGGCGCTCGGGCAGCTCCAGGTGCTTCTTTTCCACGATGACGCCGTCCTCGATGACGTTCACGGTGATGCCGGGATCGATGTAGCCAAGGACGTTCAGGTCGATGGTGATCTCCTCGTCGATTTTGATGATGTCCTTGCGCCCCATGGCGTTGGACTTGACGTTTTTGATGATGGCCACGCAGCACTCCAGCTCGTCCAGGTGCAGGAGCTTGTAGATATCCATGCTGCGGCCAGCCTTGATGTGATCCAGCACGATGCCGCGCTTGATAGAATCAATATTCATCTTATGCCTCCAGAAGGGTCTTGATCAGCGCCATGCGGACAAAGCGGCCATTGCGCACCTGCTTGAAGTACACGGCGCGGGGGTCGTCGTCCACCTTGACGGAGATCTCGTTCACGCGGGGCAGGGGATGCATGATGCTCAGGTCTGCCTTGGCGGTGCGCAGCTTCTCGGGATCGAGGATGTAGGTGTCCTTCAGGCGGATATAGTCGGCCTCGTTGAAGAAGCGCTCGCGCTGCACGCGGGTCATGTACAGCACGTCCAGCTTGGGCATGACCTCCTCCATGGTCTCCACCTCGGTGAAGGGGATGCCGCGGTCAGCCAGGTTCTGGGTGATGTAGGCAGGCACCTTCAGCTCCGGCGGGGAGATCAGCACAAACTCGATGCCCTCATAGCGGCTCATGGCGCCGATGAGGCTGTGCACCGTGCGGCCAAACTTCAGGTCGCCGCACAGACCCACCACCATGTTGGTGAGGCGACCCTTTTCGCGACGGATGGTCATCAGGTCGGTGAGGGTCTGGGTGGGGTGGTTGTGGCCGCCGTCGCCAGCGTTGATGATCGGCACCGTGGTGCGGAAGCTGCCAGCCATGGGCGCGCCCTCCTTGGGGTGGCGCATGGCGATGATGTCCGCATAG
>JAFTPN010000012.1 GCA_017463245.1 Clostridia bacterium | reverse complement strand
CCGAGGTGAGCGATGCGAGCGTCGCCAGTGGCGACAAAAAGCGAGCTGAGCGAATCAACCGAAACAAGCGAGCTTGCTCGCGCCGATTGAGGTTGCGGATAGGTGGCAGCCGCTTGCGGCTGACGGAAGGAGTGGTTCTGCCACTTGCCTCACCACAAAACTTCTCACCGCCCACACTCTCAATTCCGCATTCCGCATTCCGAATTCCGAATTCAAAACAGCCATCCGTCCGGATGGCTGTTTTGCCCGCAGCATCGCCGCCTCGTGGCGGGACATTGCAGGGCTATGTGCGTCTCGCATCATGTCAAGCACCTCCATGGCGCCCGCCGCTTTATGCTTCGGGCTGCTCCATGGTATGCACTTCTTCTGCTTCGGGTTCTTCGGCGGTCACCCGTTCCAATAGCTCCAGCAGCTGGTCGCGGCCGGTGCCGTCCTCCGAGGAAAAGCAGATCACTTCCCAGGGCTGCACCAGCAGCGCCCGGCAAATGGGTGCCAGCTGCTTCTGCCTTGCGCCGCGGCTGATCTTGTCCGCCTTGGTGGCGATCACCGTAAAGGGGATGCCCATCTGCCGCAGGAACAGGTTCATCTGCTTGTCGTCCTCGGTGGGCTCGTGGCGGATGTCCACCAGGCACAGCACGTGGCGCAGCTCGTCCGCCTGCTCAAAGTAGTCCTGCATCATCTGCCCCCAGCGAGCCTTCTCCTTCTTGTCCACCTTGGCAAAGCCGTAGCCCGGCAGGTCGATCAGGTGGAAATACTGGTTCAGCAGAAACACGTTGATCAGCCGGGTCTTGCCGGGGGTCGCGGAGGTGCGCGCCAGCTTGTTGCGGCGGCAGAGCTTGTTGATCAGGCTGCTCTTGCCCACATTGCTCTTGCCGGCCACCGCCACCTGGGGCAGTCCCTTGCCCTCAAAGTTCCCGTATTGCGCCATGGATGTGATAAAATCAGCCGTCTTGATTTCCACAGTTATTTCTCCTTGCCCGGCATGGTCACCAGGGCGGTCGTCAGTACATCGTCGATCTTCTCTGCTGCCACCACGCGGAACTGGCTCAGCACATGGGGCGGAATTTCCTCCAGATCCTTCACATTCTCCTTGGGGATCAAAAGCGTCCTGATCCCCGCCCGGTAGGCCGCCAGGGTCTTTTCCTTCAGCCCGCCGATGGGCAGCACCCGGCCGCGCAGGGTGATCTCACCCGTCATGGCCACGTCCTGCCGCACAGGAATGCCCGTCAGCACGCTGGTCAGCGCCGTCACCATGGTCACGCCCGCAGAGGGGCCGTCCTTGGGCACCGCGCCCTCCGGCACGTGGATGTGGATGTCCTTATCCTTGTAGAAGTCGTCCTTCAAGCCCAGCTCTGCGCTGTGGGCGCGCACCCAGGTAAAGGCCGCCTCGGCGGATTCCTTCATCACGTCGCCCAGCTGACCGGTGAGCTGCAAGCTGCCCTTGCCGGGCATCACGGCGCACTCCACCTCCAGCATTTCGCCGCCCACGGTGGTATAAGCCAGGCCGTTCACCACGCCAATGCGGGGCTCCTTCTCCGGCATTTCCCGCATATACCGCACCGCGCCCAGGTATTCCTTGAGCCTGGCAGGCGTCACGGTGACCTCCGTCACATCGGTATCCAGCATGGTCACGGCAGCCTTGCGCACCACCTTGGCCACGGTGCGCTCCAGCGTGCGCACGCCTGCCTCACGGGTATAGCCCTCGATCAAGCTGCGCATCACCTTGTCGCTGACCTTCACGGTCTTGGGCTGCAGGCCGTGGGCTTCGATCTGCTTGGGCAGCAGGTGGCGCTTGGCGATCTGCAGCTTCTCTTCCTCCGTATAGCTGGGCACCTCGATGATCTCCATGCGATCCAGCAGCGGCCCGGGGATGGTATCCACCGAGTTGGCCGTGGTGATGAACATCACCTTGCTCAGGTCAAAGGGCAACTCCATGTAGTGGTCGCGGAAGTTCTCGTTCTGCTCCGCGTCCAGCACTTCCAGGAGGGCGCTGGCGGGGTCGCCCCGCATGTCGTGGCTCATCTTGTCAATCTCGTCAAACAGGAACACAGGATTCATCGTCCCCGCCTGCTTGATGCCCGCAATGATGCGGCCGGGAATGGCGCCGATGTAGGTGCGGCGGTGACCTCGAATCTCCGCTTCATCCCGCACGCCGCCCAGGCTCATCTGCACGAATTTGCGTCCCACCGCCTGGGCAATGGCTCGCACGATGGAGGTCTTGCCCACGCCGGGAGGGCCCACGAAGCACAGGATGGGGCCCTTCATGTCCTGCTTCATGCGCAGCACAGCCAGGTACTCCACAATGCGCTCTTTCACCTTTTCCAGCCCGTAGTGATCCTGCGCCAGCACCTTGCGGGCGCGCTTCAGGTCAAGGTTGTCGGCAGTAGTTTTCCCCCAGGGTAAATCGAGGATCCACTCGATATAGGTGCGGCTCACCCCCACCTCCGGTGTGCCGGGAGCCATCCGCGCCAGGCGCTCCAGCTCCTTCTCGCACTTCTGGCGGGCTTCCTCGTTGAGGGGCGTTTTCTCCATGCGCTCCCGCAGATCGTCGGTATCCGTGGCCTCGGTGTCGCCCAGTTCGGTCTGGATGGCCTTGATCTGCTCCCGCAGGTAGTAGTCCTTCTGGTTCTTCTCGATCTGCTTTTTGATGCGCGCCTGCACCTGCTTTTCCACCCCGGCCAGCTCGGTTTCCCTGGCCAGAATGCCGCACAGGGTCTCCAGGCGGCGCTTCACGTCCAGCTCCTCCAGGATCGCCTGGCGATCCTCCATGCGGGTGAGGATATTGGCCGCGATGATATCGGCGATCTGATCCGCCGCATCCACATCCTTCACCGAGGCAACGGTCTCCTGGCTCACCCGCAGGCTGGTCTTGGCATAGGTCTCAAAGAAGTCCTGGGTCGCCCGCACCAGCGCCTGCAGCTCCACCTCGTCGCCGTCGGTTTTGCCCTCGTCCGGCTTGATGGTGCCCTGCAAAAAGGGTTCCTCCTGGGTGATGGACTGCAAAATACCGCGCTTCTCGCCCTCCACCAGCACGCGGAGGTTATCACCCGGCAGGTTCATCACCTGCTTGATGGCGGCAATGGTGCCCACCCGACACAGATCCTCCACGCCGGGATCGTCCACCTCCGCGTCCTTCTGCGCCACCAGGAAGATCCGCTGACCCTCCATCATGGCCTCTTCCAGCGCAGCCACGGATTTATTCCTGCCCACGTCGAAGTGCAGCACCATGTGGGGGAAAACCATCAGCCCCCTCAGCGCCAACACAGGCAGCGATATCGTCTTTTTTCTTGCTGGCATAATGTCCTCCTGATAAAACGCCACCCGGCGTTAAAAGCATACTTTGCCGGATACGCAAATTCCGACAAATACCAGTATACCCGCAATCCGGCATTTTTGCAAGCCTCATCAGGTGGAAGCGGGAATGCATTCCTCCACGGCCGCATCCTCCACCGTCACCGGCAGCAGCATTTCCTCCAGCACCTGCTTCAGCTCCGTCACGCAGCGCACCTCCAAGCCCATGGTGTGCAGGGTCTCCATGTCGTTTTCCTTTGGGATGAACACCCTGCGGATGCCCGCCAGCCTTGCGGCCTCCAGCTTTTCCGGCACGCCGCCCACAGCCTTCACCTGCCCCTGAACGGAGATCTCCCCCGTCACCGCGCAGGTGCCGTCCACCTTCTGCCCGGTGAGGGCGCTCACCGCCACCACCGCCATGGCCACGCCTGCCGAGGGGCCGTCCACCGGCGCACCGCCGGGGAAATTGATGTGCAGGTTCCGCTCCCCCAGCGGGAAGCCCAGCTCCGCCAGTAGAGTTTTGACGTTTTCCGCAGAGCCCCGGGCGGTGGACTTGCGCCGCATCCGGTGGCCGTCCTGCCCCAGCTCTTCCTCTTCCACAATACCGGTCACGATCACCTCACCCGTGCCAGGCGTGGACACCGCCTCAATGTCCAGCAGCGCCCCCTGGTGGCTGCCGAACACCGCCAGCCCGTGGATCGCCCCCACCCTGGCCGTCAGGTCAGCCTGCTGGGAAGGCCGCACGGCGTAGTGCCCGGACTGCACCACCCAGCTCACGTCCGCTGCGGTGATCTCCCGTCGTTCCTCCAGCTGCGCCAGCCCGGCGCACATCTGCACAATGTTCACCGCATCCCGCCCGCAGGAGGCATAGCGGCCAATGGTCTCCGCTTCCTCCTGCGCCATGTCATACCCCGCCCGCTCTGCCGCACCCTGGGCGATGCTGGCGATCTCCTCTGGCGTCAGCGCCCGGAAGAAGATCTCCATACACCGTGAGCGCAGCGCGGGAGAAATTTCATTGGGGCTGCGGGTGGTGGCGCCCACCAGCCGGAAGTCCGCGGGCATCCCCTTCTTGAATATCTCGTGGATGTACCGCGGCACCGCGTTGTCGTCCGGCACATAGTACGCGGACTCAAACATCACCTTGCGATCCTCCAGAACCTTCAGCAGCTTGTTCATCTGGATGGGGTGCAGTTCGCCGATCTCATCCAGAAACAGCACCCCGCCGTGGGCTTTGCTCACCGCCCCGGGCTTGGGCTGCGGGATGCCCTGCACCCCCAGCGGCCCCGCGCCCTGATAGATGGGGTCGTGCACGCTGCCGATCAGCGGGTCGGCAATCGCCCGCTCGTCAAAGCGCACACAGGTGGCATCCATTTCAATGAAGGGCGCATCCTTCAAAAACGGCGTACCCTTCGACTGCTTGGCCGCCTCCAGCACCAGCCGGGCCGCGCAGGTCTTGCCAATGCCGGGCGGGCCGTAGATCAGCACGTGCTGCGGGTTTGCCCCGCACAATATGGCCTTCAGCGACTTGATGCCGTCCTCCTGGCCGATGATGTCCTGAAACTTCTCCGGCCGTACCCTTTCCGCCAGCGGCTCGGACAGGTGAATGTTCCGCATCCTGCTGAGCTTTTCCATCTCTTTCGCACCTTCCCGCCGCACCGCCGGGGTGTTCTTCTTTTGCTGTTTCAGCTGCTTGTAAAAGTAGATGCCCACCACCAGCGTCACCACCAGCTGGATCACCACCAGCACAAGATTGACCACGCACATCCCTCCATTTCTCTGGATAGGATGGGCTGTTTTTCTTGGAAAATGTGCGTGAAGATATGGAAATGGGCACAAAAAAGCGATACCCGCGGCCAAGCGGATATCGCCTCTGTCTGATTCCTATTTCAATCAGTCAAGCAATTTGATCTCATCCATGTCATACAGTTCGCAATGCTGATAGGGTCCACTCCACCCTTCTTCCTGGGTGCAGACCGATACCTGAAGCAGTTCCTCTGAGCCCGGCGGATAAATTTCTGAAATCACGCCAATTTTTCCCATCGATTGCGTTTTGTGTCCCTTGCAAGCAATCACTTCCACACGATCGCCCAAATGCACAGGATATTTCTCTCCCCACGAAGCGAACTCTTTCATGAAGACCTCCCATTCATCCTGTGTACAGATGCAGCTTACCGATTGGTATTCATCGAAATTTGCATTGTATACATCCAGGCTAAAGTGAATACCAGTTTTGCCGCGCTTGATATCCAGCCTGATGAAAGGTTCCTTATATCGCTGATACAGCTCTGCATGAACGCAGTCAAGGGCACCGTAGTTGAAGCGATAAAGTTCCCGCTTTAACTTGCGAATATCTGCAACCAAAATATATTCAGCGTTAATTAAGCCCCACCCATCAGGGCACGTATAGCACCATGAAAGCACCATTGCTTCTTTGCCCGCATTGCCGTAATGATTCAATTCGCCGTGGTCATCCACAAAGCAATATAATTCTCTTTCAAGTACGATCGTATTATCCTTCTGCCCGAAATGCACTTTTCACTTCACCTCCGCCACCTTCATATCGTTTTCTCATTTATATGCCCCATTATAGCACACCCCAAATAACCACACAATAAAAAAGCGACAGTTCTTCACCGTCGCTTAAATGATTAAGATGCACTTTCCTCTTCCGCAGGCAGCTCGGGAACCGCTTCTTCCTTGGGTTCCTCCACCTTCCGGCGGGAGTTGCGCTTGATGCCCTCCACCAGCTTGGGCTTGCCGCCGTTCACCGCATTCGCGTCGATGACGCAGCCGGTAACCTCCGGCAGGCTGGGCAGCTCGAACATGGTGTCCAGCATCACGTTCTCGATGATGGCGCGCAATCCGCGGGCGCCGCAGCGGCGCTCAATGGCCTGCTTGGCAATGGCACGCACCGCATCCGGCTCGAAGGTCAGCTCAATGCCATCCATGTCCAGCAGCTTCTGATATTGCTTGCACAGGGCGTTCTTCGGCTCGGTGAGGATCTGCATCAGCATATCCTCGTCCAGCTGATCCAGCGTCACCACAATGGGCAGACGGCCCACAAACTCGGGGATCAGGCCAAACTTGGTCAGATCCTCGGGGCGGATGTCCTTCAGCGCCTTGGAGGTGTTGGGATCGCGCTTGCTCTGCAGCTCAGCGCCAAAGCCCAGCAGCTTCTTGCCCACGCGACTTTCGATGATGGGGATGATGCCGTCAAACGCGCCGCCGCAGATGAACAGAATGTTGGTAGTGTCGATCTGCATCATCTCCTGGTGGGGATGCTTGCGGCCACCCTGCGGGGGAACCGCCGCCACCGTGCCTTCCAGGATCTTCAGCAGCGCCTGCTGCACACCCTCGCCGCTCACATCGCGGGTGATGGACGGATTCTCGCTCTTGCGGGCGATCTTGTCGATCTCGTCGATGTAGATGATGCCGCGCTGCGCCAGCTCGATGTCGTAGTCCGCCGCCTGGATCAGCCGCAGCAGAATGTTCTCCACGTCCTCGCCCACATAGCCCGCCTCGGTGAGGCTGGTGGCGTCGGCAATAGCGAAGGGCACATTCAGAATGCGTGCCAGCGTCTGCGCCAGAAAAGTCTTGCCGCAGCCGGTGGGACCCACCATCAGCACGTTGGACTTTTGCAGCTCCACATCGCCCTGTTCCATGGGCTGACCAATGCGCTTGTAGTGGTTGTAGACCGCCACGCTCAGCGCGCGCTTGGCCTGCTCCTGCCCCACCACGTATTGATCCAGTACCGCCTTCATCTCAGCAGGCGTGGGCAGCTCCTGGGGATTCGCCCCATCCTGCATCATGGGCAGCTCGTCAGCAATGATCTCCTGACACAGCAGAATGCACTCATTGCATATAAACACATTCGGGCCCGCTACCAGCCGCCTCACCTTGTCCTGCGTTTTCCCGCAGAAACTGCACCTGTGCAGCGTCCCCTGAAACTCGTCTCTTGCCATGGTTCCTCCTTGTGGATACCCATTGAATAAACAAACGATCCTCTGCGCGGGCGATCACAGATCGCCCCTACATATGCGCAGCCAATCAGCAAAGGGCAAAAGCATCTTTCCACCTCATCCGGCCTCACGGCCACCTTCCCCTCAAGGGGAAGGCAAGGTGTATGCTTTCCGCCAAAGGCTTCCCCTTGAGGGGAAGCTGTCGCCTTAAGGCGACTGATGAGGTGGAACGCCGCTTCCCCCGCGTCGCGGCGCATCCGTCATGCGCCGTGACCCCTTCTCTCCTCCACCCCGCCCCACTCCCCCAAAAGGGGAGTCCAGAGGGTCGAAGACCCTTTGGTCAGGGGAGTCCAGAGGGGGCAGAATGCCCCCTCTGGTCGGCGTAGCCGAAACAAGGGAAGCCTGAAACCGTAGGTTTCAGCCCCCGTCACTTCGCCCTAGGCTGATAGATCTCGTCGATGATGCCGTAGTTCAGGGCTTCTTCGGCGTCCATGAAGTAGTCGCGCTCCACGTCGGCCTTGACCTTGTCGATGGGCTGGCCGGTCATTTCGGCCATCATCTTGGTCATTTTGGTTTTGGTTTTCAAAAGCCACTCGGCGCGGATGGCCACATCGGTGGCCTGGCCTTGGGCGCCGCCCAGGGGCTGGTGGATCATCACCTCGGCGTTGGGGAGCGCCAGGCGCTTGCCCTTTTCACCAGCCATGAGCAGGAACGCGCCCATGGAAGCCGCCATGCCCACGCACACGGTGCGCACCTGGGGCTTGATGTACTGCATGGTGTCATAGATCGCCATGCCCGCGGTGACGGAGCCGCCGGGGCTGTTGATATACAGGCTGATGTCCGCATCCGGGTCTTCCATTTCCAGGAAGAGCAGCTGCGCCACCACCAGGTTCGCCATGTTGTCCTCGATCTCGCCGGAAAGGAACACGATGCGATCTTTCAGCAGGCGGGAGTAGATGTCATAGGAGCGTTCACCACGGTTGGTCTGCTCCACGACCATGGGTACAAGCGTCATTGCGTCATACCTCCTTCTTGCGCATGATGCACAGGCCGTCCTTCTATTCTATGCA
>JAFTPN010000011.1 GCA_017463245.1 Clostridia bacterium | reverse complement strand
GGAGCTGTCCCGAAGGGACTGAGGGGTTGAGCCTCCCTCCCCGAGGGAGGTGGCAGCCGCTTGCGGCTGACGGAAGGAGTGGTTCTGCCACTTGCCTCCACACCAAACTTTCTCCGCACCTGTAGGGGCGATCTGCGATCGCCCGCCCGTCCACCATCTCAATTCCGCATTCCGAATTCCGAATTCCGAATTCCGCATTACTCAGGAGGCCTCCATGCGTACTGCCACCATCACCCGCGAAACCAAGGAAACCACCATTTCCCTCACCATCGATCTCGATGGTTCCGGCAAGACCCAGCTGGCTACCGGCGTGGGCTTCTTCGACCATATGCTGGACGCCTTCAGCCGCTTTGCGCTGGTGGATCTGAACGTCACCTGCAAGGGCGACCTGTATGTGGATGAACACCACACCATCGAGGATGTGGGCATTTGCCTGGGCAAGGCCATCCGCGACGCCCTGGGCGACCGGGCGGGCATCCGCCGGGTGGGTTCCGCCTACATGCCCATGGACGAGGCGCTGGCCTTTGCCGCCATCGACATCAGCGGCCGGCCTTACCTGGCCTACACCGCCGATTTTGCCACCCTGCGCTGCGGCGACATGGGTGTGCAGATGGCGGAGGAATTCTTCCGCGCCGTGGTCGTCAACGCCGGGCTCACCGTTCACCTGAACGTGGTGGCTGGCCGCAACGATCACCACAAGCTGGAGGCCATGTTCAAGGCCTTCGGTCTGGCTCTGCGGGACGCCATGGCGGCGGATCCCCGGATCACCGGTGTGCTTTCCACTAAAGGTGCGCTGGATTAAGGAGGACGTATGATTCTTTATCCTGCTATTGATCTGTTGGATGGCCAGGCCGTGCGCCTGCGCCAGGGCAAGCGCGAGGATGTCACCGTTTATGGCGATCCCGTGGCGCTGGCTCGCAAGTGGCGCAGCAAGGGTGCCGAGTGGCTGCACCTGGTGGACCTGGGCGCTGCCTTCGACGGCAAAACCCAGCACCTGCCCCTTTTGCGGAACATCGTGGCCGCCTTTGATGGCCCGGTGGAGCTGGGCGGCGGCCTGCGCACCATGGAGGACATCCGTCTGCGCATGGAAGCTGGCGTGCAGCGCTGCATCATCGGTACGGCGGCAGCGGAGAACCCGGAGCTGGTGCGGGAGGCCTGCGCGGCCTACCCCGGCCGCATTGCCGTGGGCATCGACGCCAAGAACGGCAAGGTCGCCCTGCGTGGCTGGGTCTCCACCGCCGACATGACCGCCGCCGAGCTGGCTCTGCAAATGAAGAACTACGGCGTGACCACCATCATCTACACCGACATCAGCCGCGATGGCATGATGCAGGGCCCCAATGTGGCCGCCACCCGCAAGCTGGTGGAAGAGACCGGCATGGAGATCATCGGCTCCGGCGGCGTGAGCTGCCTGAAGGACCTTGCCGACTTCCGCGCCGCGGGCTGCGCGGGCGCCATTCTGGGCAAAGCCCTGTACGAGAACGCCTTCACGCTGGAAGAGGCACTTGCCGCCAACAAGGAGTAAGCTATGCTGGACAAGACCATTCCCTTTCATCATACCATCATGCGCTGCGACCGCATCCTGCCCATGGAAGTGAAGCTGCCCGCGGGCTATGCCATCCGCACCTATCAGAGCGGTGACGAAGACGCCTGGGCTGCGCTGGAATGCGGCATTGGTGATTTCGACACCGTTGAAGCCGCCAAGGCCGACTTCGCCCGGCGTTATCTGAGCAACCCCGCCTGGTCGCCGGAGCGGGTGTTCTTTGCGATCTCTCCGGAAGATGAAATCGTGGGCAGCGCCATCGCCTGGGAGGATGACCCCCGGGGCGTGGGCGTCCGTGCGCTGCATTGGCTGGTGGTGCGTGCCGACCACCGCCGCAAGGGGCTTGGCCGCGCCCTGTGCCAGAACGTGCTGCGCCTCTTCCGCCGGGAGGATAACGCCAAACCCGTGTACCTCCACACCCAACCGTGGAGCTGGAAGGCCATTCCGCTGTACATTTCCCTGGGCTTCAAGCTCCAGCCCCAGGACACCTTCTACGGCTACGAGAACCAGTACGCCCAGGCCATGGAGACCCTGCGCGGCGTCGTGACCCCGGAGCTGTATGCCCTCATGGAGCAGAACACCGCCCCCGTGGCCAGCGCCGCTGACCTCAGCGCCATCTGCTACGACGCCCGCGGCCTGGTGCCTGCCATTGCCCAGGACGCCTACACCGGCGAGGTGCTGATGCAGGCTTACATGAATGCCGAATCCCTGCAAGCCACCCTGGACAGCGGCTATGCCACCTATTACAGCCGCAGCCGCCAGGAGCTGTGGCGCAAGGGTGCCACCAGCGGCCATTTGCAGCGGGTCATTCGCCTGAGCTACGACTGCGACGGGGACTCCATCCTCATGCAGGTGGATCAAGTTGGCCCCGCCTGCCACACCGGAGAGCGGAGCTGCTTCCACAACCCCGTGATCAACGGCGAAATGCCCGCTACCGCCGCCATTCTGGACACGCTGGAAAAGACCATTGCCGACCGCGCCGCCAACCCCAAAGAGGGCAGCTACACCAACTATCTGCTGAACAAGGGCGCGGAGAAGATCTGCAAGAAGGTGGGCGAAGAAGCCAGCGAGACCATCATTGCCGCCATGAAGAACGACGCCGACGGCCTGGCGGGCGAAGCCGCCGACCTGCTGTATCACCTGGCGGTGCTTTTGCACCAGCAGGGCGTACCCATGCGGGATGTGTGGGAAGTGCTGAAGAACCGCCACTAATAAGAAGGAGACCACCATGCGAAACCACGATATTGAACAGGAAATGTACCGCTTAGCGGTGGAGCTGATCGAAAAGCGCTACCCCACGGGCTGGGGCGGCGCTGGCGTTGTGCATACTGCCAGCGGGAACTACTTCACCAGCGTGTGCATCGACACGGCCAATGGCTCAGCCGTATTGTGCATTGAGACCGGCGCCATGCTGGAAGCCCACAAATACAACGAGAAGGTCACCCATTGCATGTGCCTCGTCCGGGAGGATGAGCATTCCCCCTACCAGGTGCTGTCCCCCTGCGGCATCTGCCAGGAGCGCCTGCGCTACTGGGGCGAGGACGTGCAAGTGGCCGTCACCACCCCGGACAGCCAGCTGACCTTTGTTGAGCTGCGGGAGCTGCAGCCCTACCATTGGACGAAGGCGTATCCGGCAGAGGAGTTGGAGCATTGGGAAGGGTAAGAGAACAGAAAGAGGGACAGAATGCGTACGAAATTATTCAGATGGGTTCAGCATAATGCGGTTGCCATTGTTCTTTCCGTCTGCTTTATCGCCGTCTATATCGCAAAAGAGATCAAGCCTGAAATCAACGACATGCTTGGGTCTTGTAGCCTGAGGTTCATCAATGGAGAATATTACAGGTGGTTTACCTGTTCATTTCTTCATTATGGGCTATACCATTTATTCGGCAACATCATTGGCTTGTTGGCCGTTGGCTCTTTGATAAGCCCCTTTATCGGCAAATGGAAAACCCTGTTCTTTTTCTCCGTCAGCGATATATTTGCCGAAATCACATTTTCCTGGATTGTTTCGAGCGCCGAACCCAGCTACGGCGGTGGCGCCTCTGGGGGAATCTTTGCACTCATTGCTGCTCTTGTGGTGTGCTATCTGCGTTTCCCGGAACAGTTCAAGTTCAAGTGGTATAGAGTAGATGTGTTGATAACGATCATCTATTTCATTATCGCCAATGATAATTGGTCGTCTGTTTTAACGCATATATTCGGCTTTGCTTACGGCATTATTCTTTCCTTCATTTTTGTTGTTTTCAAGCTGATAAAGGCACCGTGCAATCAAATGACGAAGGAGAATATGATTGCGTAAATTCCAACTTGTTGTGTATGTGTTAATTCGAATCTATCATACTGGGTGAATCATGAAGTTTCCACCTCATCAGTCGCTGCGGCGACAGCTTCCCCTCAAGGGGGAGCCAAAGAAGCTGCCCAGCACAAAGCCTTCCCCTTGAGGGGAAGGTGGCATGGCGTAAGCCGTGACGGATGAGGTGGAAAGCTGCATGAATCGCTTTGTCTCTTAATCCCCATCTGCCAAACCTCATCAGCACACCAAAACGCCCTCTGCACTCATCATGCAGAGGGCGCTCTTTATTCCATTACAGCTGCACGGTCACTTCGGACTGATCCTTCTTCAGGGTCAGCTTGGCCTGCTGGCCGTCCACCTTCAGGGTGTACTCGCCGCGGAAGCCGTCCAGGGTCACCTGGCCGTTTTCGTCGGTCATCAGGGTGACGTGGGTAGACCAGTCGTGGTTGATGCGCTGGTTCAGCGCCTCCCAAGAGGGCTTCACGCTGCCGTCCTTGCGCACCAGGCCGGAGGGCGCACCCAGCCATGCACCGTCGATGTAATCCCAGCCGGTCATGGCCTCCACCAGCGGATGCTCAAACAGGGTGTCCGCCAGGGTCAGCCAGTCCTTGGCCTGGCGCTCCTCGCCTTCGGGGGTGGTGGGCCACTCGGGCACCTGCCAGTCGTTCAGGTCAACGATGTGCGGGGGCATCAGGTCGCCGGAAACGAAGGTGTTCTCGGTGAAGTGCATGGGCATATTGAAGCTGGCAAAGCGATCCAGCACCTCATGCAGCTTTTCCATGCCCCAGAAGCCCTGGTGCTGGTGGCTCTGGATGCCAATGACGCTGATCGGCACGCCGGCTTCCAGGCAGTCCGCGATCAGCTCGCGATACTTCTCGCTGGTGTTGAAGTCGTTCAGCAGCAGGGTGGCATCGGGGTTGGTCTTCTTCGCCTCGTCAAACACGGCCTTCACCAGACCCACGCGACCCATCTTCTGGCACAGGGGGGTGATGGCGTTTTCCTCGGCAGTGAAGATGGGCATGATCACCACTTCGTTGATCACGTCCCAGATATCCGTCACGCCCTTGAAGGCGCTGACCTCGCGGCGGATGCGGAACAGCTGGTTCTCCAGCACCTCTTCGGGCGTGCGACCCATGAGCCACTTGGCGGCCACGGTGTGCCAGCACAGGGGGTGACCCTTGGTGGTCACGCCATGCTCCTTGAGGAACTTGGCGCCGTACATGGTGGGCACTTCCAGGGTCTCGCCCTCGCGGGGCTCGTACCGTCCCTGATAGAAGGACAGCGTGCCATAATTGAACAGCTTGTGCCAGCTATCCCAGATCTTCTCCAGGTAGGCCTTCTGCTCCGGCGGGGTGGAAGGATCCGCCAGGGGGGCGGACCAGAACGCGCCGGTGCCAAACAGGAACTCGTGCTTGGTGAGGTCGAACTGCACCTTGCGGCCGGGCATGGCATTGCCCTGGGCATCCTTGAGGGTAATAACACTTTGGGCTTTACGATGAGCAAACTTATCCATCATAACACCTCCGAAATATTTGGTTGTCTGTGCAACAGGTTATGGTCATTATACCATTTGCCCACGGGCGTGACTATCCTTTTTTGCAGAAAAAGTGATCATTTCTTGCCCGATTTCCCGCCCCGAAAAAACTTGCCGCCGAGGGCTGGACAAACCGCGCATCCTTTGCTATAATATCATGTGCTGGTTTGTGCCGATATAGCTCAGCCGGTAGAGCGACTGATTCGTAATCAGTAGGTCAGGGGTTCGAGTCCCCTTATCGGCTCCAGCATTTTCAGTCGATCCTGCTGCTTCGCGCCGGGGTCGGCCGGAGATGAGTCGGGCTTGCCCGACGATCACCGAGGTGTAGCGCAGTTTGGTAGCGCGTTTGGTTCGGGACCAAAAGGCCGCGGGTTCGAATCCCGCCACTTCGACATAGCAAACCCCTTGAAACACAAAGGTTTCGAGGGGTTTTTCTTTTATGCAGTACACACTTTAGTGCCCGTTTTAATCGGAAAACAGGAAAAGCCGCCCCTATGGAGCGGCTGGGATATCCAATGGCTGCATTAAAAATAGTTATGCAAATGCTGCTTCCTTGCCCGGAACAATTCCGCCATAAAGCGCCTGTTATCCGGCTGAACCAGTTCCGCCAGCCGGGCGTCCAGGCATTGCTGGAGGTCCATGGCATTTACCGCCAGCGCGGACAGGCCACCAATCGTGCAGCGCAGATCAGGGGCATTTTCCGTGCGGGTGACGGTCAGCGTCTCTCCGTCGCCGGAGATGGTGAACCGTCCGTTGTTCGCGGCAATCTGACCATCGCTGACCTCCACGGTGCAGCTGCCCGTCAGTGCAGGCGCAGGAAGCATCCCCAGCACCTGCTCCACATTCACGATGCGCACCATGCCCCCGCAGATGCACTCCTCGTCCACATGGTAGGGGTCGGCCACCAGGTAGCGGATGGGCATGTCCTGGGGCGCGACCAGCTTCACCGTGCCCACCTCGTTCATGCTGCGCAGCATGGCGAAGATGGCCTCCATGCCCTCGCGGCTGACATAAGCCAGGTCGTCAATGGACAGCAGGGACTCATCGCCACCCTTGGACATGGTGCCGATCCAGTAGGCAATGGGCTCATCCGCCTCGTTGTAGAGCACATAGCTGTGCTTCTGGTTTTCCCAGGGCGTGCCGCCGCGGAGCTCCTTCCATTGCTCATCGCTGCGGAGAATGCCCAGGTTTTTGTCGGCCATGTAGCGTTCATACACCTGCTTCATGCCGCCGTCGGGCTCATCAGACAGAATGCGGCGGATGGCAGCCGCCCGGTGCAGATCCTTGCGCAGGCTGCCGGGGCTGAACTTCATCGTATGCCGCAGGATGCCCAGCTCGTAGCCGAACTTGCGGTAGAACTCATGGCTGAAGGGGTACAGCGCGCTGAGGACAAAGCCCTCTTCGTACATACGGGGCAGATCGGCTTCGAAAATCTGCCGGATAGCACCCCTGCGGCGCTCTGCCGGGTCGGTCACCACGCCGCCCACGCCGAAGAAACGGCAGGTGTTCCCCTCAAAGCGGCAGTTCATGTCCAGCAGGATCATGCCGCCCAGCAGCGTGCCATCCTCGTCAAAGCAGCCGCGGTACTGGCGCAGCTTCTCCGAGGACATTTCATTTGGGGTCAGGTTTTCTGTCTTTACGCAGTAGGTGAAGCAGATGGAGGACAGCTTGTTGTACGCCGCCAATTCCTCCATTTTCAGTCCTCTTACCTCGGTCATGGTGATTCTCCTTCATCAAAAGGCATTCAGCAGCTCCAGCCCGGCGGACGCGGCTGCAAAGGGCGTTTTTCGGTGCACCAAAAGTATACACCATAAAGTCAAGATCGTGAATATGCAAATCGAAGGGTACCAGGCCGCTGCGTTTTTCGTCGGCCATCTGATTCTTTACACGTCCACAACGTC
Source organism: Clostridia bacterium (assembly GCA_017463245.1). Taxonomy (GTDB): domain Bacteria; phylum Bacillota; class Clostridia; order Christensenellales; family Aristaeellaceae; genus UBA11524. The sequence continues at coordinate 27,814 of JAFTPN010000011.1, read as the reverse complement.
TATGTTATAATCAAGCCGCAGAACCGCGCCGGATCTTGCGTGCCGCAAAAGCTCCCCTCTGCTGTCAGCTTCCGTCACATCAGAGAGGTGCTTCCGTGGAGCTTTGTTCGTTGTTTGGAGGTTATTTATGCTGAAAAAGCTTTGCCTGTGCCTGCTCATCCTTCTCCTGCCCGTGTCAGCCCTGGCGGATATCATCATCAGCGAGGTCTGCGCCCTGAACGGCACCTATAAAAACGAACACGCCTACGACTGGATCGAGCTGCACAACAATGGCAGCAAGACCGTGAACCTCACCGGCTGGTACCTCAGCGACAGCAAGAAGGACTTGCAGAAGTGGGCGTTCCCCAGCGGCACCAAGCTGAAGAAGAACGCCTACCTCACCGTGTACTGCACCGGGGAGGAGGATATCGACCCCGGCAAGGACGCCACCTTCTATTCCACCTTCAAGATCTCCTCCGGCGGCGAGAAGCTCTACCTTTCCGATGCCGAGGGCAACCTGGTGCAGATGCTGGACGTTCCCCAGCAATACGGCTGCGTGACCTACGGCCTGCCCGCCGGCGGCACGGAGTACGGCTTCTTTGAGAACGACACCCGGGGCAAGAAGAACGACGCCGCGGCCTTCACCTTCCGCACCGACGCACCCAGCATCACCACCCCCGGCGGCTTCTACGACGAGGCCATCACCATCACCGCCGCCGCGCCGGAGGGCGCCACCCTGCGCTACACGACCAATGGCGCTACCCCCACCGCCAAGTCCAAGGAATTCCCCGCCGATGGCCTGACCGTCAAAAAGACCACCGTGCTGCGGGTGAAGGCCTTCCGGGAGGACGCCGTGTCCTCCGAGGTGGTCAGCGCCAGCTACTTTATCGGCGATACGCTGCAAACCCCCGTGGTGTCCCTGATCACCGATGAAAAGTACCTCTTCAACAGCAAAACCGGCGCGCTGGTGAAGGGCAGCGGCAGCACCCCCAACTACTCCAAAGAGCTGGAGTACCCCATCAACATCGAATACTACACCCTGCAGGGCGATTGCCAGATCAACCAGATGGGCACCTTCACCTGCTCCGGCCACTCTGCACGGGTGAATGCCCAAAAGTCCATCGCCCTGTATGCCCGCAATGAATACGGCAAGGAAAGCTTTGCCTTCAACCCCTTCCCCACCAGGGATTATACCGAGTACAAGTCCCTGCTGCTCCGCGCCGCCAATTCCGATACCTACGCCACCCGCATCCGGGACATCGTGGCTTCCTCCCTGGCGGAAGGGCAGGGGCTGCTGTATCAGGATCATGTGGTGATCCAGGTGTACATCAACGGCGAATACTGGGGACACTACAACCTGCGGGAGAAGATCAACAAGCATTTCATTGCCCAGTATGAGGGCGTGACGGATGAAGAGGACATCGACAACATCGACATCCTTGCCCGCAACGGCACCGACCGCTTTACCCAGAACGGCGACAATGAGGACTGGGAAGCCCTGGCGGACTTCTGCAAGACCAACGACCTGAACGACCCGGAAAACCTGCAATACGTGCTGGATCGCCTGGACGTGGACAATATGTTCACCCACGCCGCCTTTGAGATCATTCTGGGCAATGTGGACTACACCAATGTGCGCGTGTACCGCGTTCCCGGCGGCAAGTGGAAGTATCTCCTGTTCGACGTGGAGGCCTGCTGGCGCAACCTGGATCCCACCCCCACGGAGTATTACATCAAAAAGGTCAGCGCCAAGGTGCAGGGCTTCCGGCACGAGCCGCTGAACGCCCTTTTGCAGGTGCCGGAATACAAGGCACGGTTCCTGAACCGGGTGGCCGAAATATTGGAGGAATGCTTCCAATGGCCGGATGTGGAGGCACAGTTCGACGAAGTGATCGCCCAGCTGGATCCTATTCTGGACAGGCACATCAAGCGCTGGAAGAACATGAAGCGCTCCAACTGGAACAAGAACATCGGCGCCATCAAGTATTACGCCCGTGTGCGCCCCCGCAAGGTGGCGGAAATGCTGCAAAAGTACATGAAGCTCACCGATGAGGAAGTGGAGCTCTACTTCGGCGAGGTGCAGGCCCTGCTGGAGGTCACCAACGCCCGCCCGGAATAAGGAGGAACCATGCCGCACATTCTTGTGGATGCAGATGCCTGCCCGGTGGTGCGCATCGTGGAGGACATCGCCCGGCGCTTCGCCTGCCCGGTAACGCTTTTGTGCGACACCAACCACGTGCTGCACTCGGACTACAGCGATGTGCGCGTCATTGGCGCCGGAGCCGATGCGGTGGACTTCGCCCTGTTCAACCTCTGCCATGCCGGGGATGTGGTGGTCACCCAGGACTACGGCGTGGCCGCCATGGCGCTGGGCAAGGGGGCACATGCCATCCACCAGAGCGGACGGCTGTACACCAACGAGAACATCGACCAGCTGCTGATGGAGCGCCACCTGGCCAAGAAGGCGCGCCAGAGCAGCAAGCACCACCTGAAAGGCCCCCGCAAGCGTACCCGCGAGGATGATGAGCGCTTCGCGGCCGCCTTCACCCGCCTGCTGACACAACTGACGCAAGGAGACACACCATGATCCGACCCATCATGCACGACCCGCTGTTCCTGTCCCAGCCCTCCGCCCCTGCCACCGCCGCCGACAAGCAGGTGGCCATCGACCTGGTGGACACCCTCCGTGCCAATGCCGAGCATTGCGTGGGCATGGCCGCCAACATGATCGGCGTGCGCAAGCGCATTATTGTGATCAACGCGGGCTTCATGCCCATGGTGCTGGTGAACCCCGTCATTACGAAAAAGTCCGGCGCTTATGAGGCCGAGGAAGGCTGCCTCTCCCTGGCCGGGGTGCGCAAAACCACCCGGTATCAGGAGATCGACGTGAGCTTCCAGGACATGGACTTCAAGCCCCGGCAGCAGCATTTCAGCGGGTATGCGGCGCAGATCATCCAGCATGAGGTGGATCATTGCGAGGGGATACTGATATAAGAAAAGGGACTGTCCACTTTGGACAGTCCCTTTTGCTTTACTTGCAGATAACCCCCGCCTTCTTCGCTGCCTCCCGCATGGTGGCCGCCGCCGCCATGTAGGTCTCGTGGGTGGGCAGATGCTCCACATACACGGGGATATCCGCGCCGATCTTCTCCGCCTCGGCACAGACCAGCGCCAGGTCGATGCCGCCCTGGCCGGGCTGTATCTCCTCGATCACAATGGGCAGCGCGCCGTCCCGCAGCAGCACGTCCTTGGCGTGAATGCTCACGATGTGATCCTTCAGCAGCGCGAAGCAATGCTGGATGAACTCGCCGGACTTGCGGTAGCGATCCAGCCCGTTGATCATGTTGCAGTAGTCCAGGTGCGCCTTGAAGCCGGGGCGATCCACATCCTTGATGAGCTGCAGATACTCCTCCGGGGATTCGGGACACATCCAGGGCATGGGCTCCAGGGAATAGCTGGTGCGGGTGGGCTTCACCGCATCAATGATCTTCTGGCTGGTCTCCACAATGGTGTCGTACACCTCGCGGGAGGCATTGCCGGGGTGGTAGCCATCCCACAGCGTACCCACGGATCCGGAGATATTCACGCAGCAGTTGGCGCCCACTTCCTCGGCCAGCTCCATCTGGCGGTAGGAGTAGTCCAGCGCCGCCTGGCGTTCCTTCTCGTCACGAGCCATCACATTGCGCCAGATGCCCACCTCGCCGATGAGCAGATCGTTGTCCTTTGCGCATTGCAGGTAGTCCTTCCACACCTGCCTGGGCGCGGAGCTGTCCACGGGGAAGATCACCGCGCTGTAGCCGTATTCCTTCACATGGGCCAGCCACTCGCTGGGGCTGTTGTAGGGCTTCATCACAGAGCCGCCAAGTCGCATAGGTTCGTCCTCCTTACCAATGATGGATGCTGTTGCGCACCACGGTCTTGTCGAAGTGGTTCAGGTCGGGGGTGGCCGTCTGGGTCATGGTGTACTTCAGTTCCTTGGTGATGGCCTCGATGACCTCCTGCACACCCTCGGCTCCCTTTTCCTTCAGTCTGGGCATCAGCGGGCGGCCAACGCACACGCCGGTGGCGCCCAGCGCCAGCGCTTTGAAGGCGTCCAGGCCGGTCTGCATGCTGCAATCCACAAACAGCGGCACCTTGCCCTGGGTCTCTTCCAGAATTTCCGGCAGGATCATCAGCGGCGGCACAGCGCAGTCGATGCGGCCATTGTGGTGGGAAACCACCATGCCCTGCACGCCGGCGTCCAGGCACTTGCGGGCGTCCTGAAGGCTCAACACGCCTTTGATCACAAAGGGCAGCTTGGTCATCTTCACCAGCTCCGCCAGCTCCTTGGTGGTCACGGGGTACATGGACATGCCCTCGATCTCGTCATATCCGTTGCGGTTGAAGGCGTGGTCGATGTCGATGCCCACGGCCAGGCAGCCCAACTCTTCCGCCAGGCGGATCTTCTCATGCACGCTCTTGCGGTCGGCGTAGGGCTTGATGATCTTGATCACATCCGCGCCGGTACCCACCATGCGCACCAGTTCATCATTGGCGCCCATGCCGCTGAAGGTCACCGCCCCAGCCATGGTAGCGCCGCGGGCCATCTCGGTCATGCCATCGGGATAGGTGTTGTGCATATGGGAGAGGGCGGCGGTCATGATGGGGGTGCGGAAGGTCTTGCCGTAGAGGTTCAGGGTGGTGTCGGGCAGCACCGCGTCCAGGTGGCGCACCTCCACCAGCAGGCTGTCGATATACGCACGGGTGATGTGGTCGGAAGTAAGGGAACGGCGATCCATGGGATATACCTCCTTAATAATCGAATATGCCGCCTTCCAGCGCGCTTCTGGCGGCCAGGATATACTTGCTTGTGTCCAGGGGATCCACGCCCCGGCGGGGTGTGGTGGCGCCCAGCTCCAGCGGGCATTCGCGGTAGCCCTTGAGCCGGATGCTCATGCCTCCGCGGCCGCTGGTGATGGAAGCCAGCGTGGAGGAATAGTCCATGCTGGTCTGCACCGGCAGCGTGGCGGTGAGGATCACCCGGTCGTCGTCAGTCAGCGTTTCGGTGACCTCGCCCCGCATGGTGGCCACATCGCTCATCACCCGGCCGACGCACTCCGGCGGGAGAAGGAACTTCACGTCCAAGATAGGCTCCAGCAGCATGCTGCCGCCCCGGCGCAATCCGTCCTGGATGCCCATGGGCGTGGCCACGATAAAGTCCAGCGGATGGGTGTGGAACTGGTGGTGGCTGCCGCCGTTGAGGGTAATTTTCACATCCGTCACCGGCCAGCCCAGGCGACCCTGCGCCAGCGCCAGGGGCAGCGCCTGCTCCACCTGATGCTGATAATGCAGGGCAATGTCCTTCACCGGTGCCACGGAGGCAAAGCTTACGCCGCTGCCCCGGGGCGCAGGCTCGATGGTGAAATCCATGATCGCCCAGCAGGGCTTGGGCATGGTATAAGCCACAAAGCCATTGGTTGTCTGCGCAACCGTTTCGCGATAGATCACCGTGGGCTGGGAGAACGTCACCCCCAGGCCGAAGCGGGTGTCCAGCAGCTCCTGCAATATTTCCAGCTGGATGGCGCCCATCACATGGAGCTGCATTTCGTTCAGGTTGCGGGCGTAATGCGCCTGCAAAAGCGGGTCTTCCCCCGCCAGGGTCTCGCATGCCACGCGGAGGGCTTGCATGTCCTCTGGCTTGTCGGGAATGACCTGCACCGTCATCAGGGGCGTGCGCAGAAGGCCGGGCTCCACCCGGCGGGGCAGGAGCTTTTCATCCCCCAGCACATGGCCGATGCGTATATCCCCCAGCCCGTACACAATGCCGATCTCCCCGGCACGCAGCGCACCCACATCGCCCCCGGAAACGGACTTGATCTGGGTCACCTTGCGCTGCACCCAGCGCATTTCGCCGGTGATGGCATCCACGCCCGCGGGCAGGGTCACGGCGGCGCGGTTCTCCAGCTGGCCGCCGTAGAGGCGCATCCATACGCCCCGGCCCAGCACCCGATCCTGCTCCGCTGCAAAGGCCACACCGCAGAGCTTTTCGCCCCTTTCCGGCGGCGGCAGGTAGCGCACCACAGCCTCCAGCACGGCCAGCACGCCCTCGTTGCGCAGGGCGGAGCCGCTGAACACCGGGTACACCTCGCCGCTGCGGGCAAGGGCAGCGAACCTCTCTTCGATCAATTCAGCTTCTATTTCCTCGCCGGAAAGATACCTTTCCAGCAGCGCATCATCCGTTTCGCACACGGTTTCCGTCATGGCGGCGGCATCCCCCGCCAGCACCGCCGCGGGTGCCAGCCTGCGCCGGATCTGCCGCAAGGTGCGGTCAACATCCGCGCCCTCCAGGTCGGTCTTGTTGATGAACATCACCGTGGGCACCTTCTGCCGCGCCAGCGCCTCAAACAGCACCTCCGTCTGGGGCTGCACGCCCTCCTTGGCGCACACCACCAGCACCGCGCCGTCCAGCGCCCACAGGGAGCGCTCCACCTCGGCAGAAAAGTCCACGTGGCCGGGGGTATCGATCAGGTTGATGCCCACGCCCTGCCAATGCAGGCTCACGCAGCTGGCCTTCACCGATATGCCCCGCCTGCGCTCCACGGGCAGGTTATCGGTGCGGGTGGTGCCGCTGTCCACGCTGCCCGCCTGGCGGATGGCCCCCGCGTGCATCAAAAGATGCTCCGTCAGGGTGGTTTTGCCCGCATCCACATGGGCAAATATGCCGATATTCCGCAGCTGCATTCTTGCTTGTGTCTCCTTTGTGGCGTCGTCTGTTGTTTGATTCGGCACAAAGGGCGCAAACCCTTTTCTCCTTGCAACAAAAATCCACTTCCTGTATAATGATACCAGCAACGCAAAGGAGAACCATTGTGAAGATCGCATTTCGCCAGCTCCACTTTACTTTGGAGCAAAAAGAACGCCTCACCGCCCTGGCACAATCTGCCGGATTGGAACCCCTGTGGTATGCTGAAAGCGCCGCCCCCGACCCTGCCGAGTTGCAGGACTGCGTGGCGCTGATGGGCAACTTTCCCCCGGAGATGATGAAGCAGCTGCCCGCCCTCCGCTGGGTGCAAAGCCCCAATGCGGGGGTGGATCGCCTCTGCGGCGACCTCTATGCCCATGAGGATGTGGTGCTGACCAACTGCTCCGGCGCCTTCGGCATCGCCATTGCGGAATACATGCTCACCGGACTGATGATGCTCTTCCGCCTCATGCCCGACTATGCCGCCAACCAGCAGCAGAAAACCTGGCAGCGGGCAGGCCAATGCCGCAGCATCTACGGCAGCACCATCACTGTGGTGGGCATGGGGGACATCGGCAGCCGGTTTGCCCACCTTGCCAAGGCCATGGGCGCCACCGTTCGCGGCGTGCGCCGCACCATGGGGGATATCCCCGTCGATTTTGATAAAGTTTACACCTCCGACCGTCTGGCCGAGGCCGTGATGGATGTGGATGCGGTGATCATGGCGCTGCCCGGCACCCCCGCAACCCGGCACCTGGTGAATGCGGACATCCTTGCCTGCATGGACAAGCGCACCATCATCGTAAACTGCGGTCGCGGCTCCACCCTGGACGAAGCCGCCCTCGTCGCCGCCTTGCAGGAAAAGCGCCTGGCCGGTGCGGTGCTGGATGTGATGGAGGTGGAACCCCTCCCCGCCGAAAGCCCCCTGTGGCACATGGAGAACGTGATCATCACCCCCCACATTTCCGGCCGGAACGAGGATCCCATCAACGGCCAGTCCATCTACGAGATCTTTGCCGATAACCTGCACCGCTTCATCCAGGGGCAGCCCCTGAGCCATGTGGTGGACAGGAACATCGGCTATTAAGGAGGAAGAACCATGAGTGAACAGCGCGCCATTATCAAGCAGCTCCTGCCCCATTTGTACCTCATCGACGATGCAGGGGAAAGCACCTGCTACCTCATCTGCGGCCAGGAGAAGGCCATGGTCATCGATACCGTGAACGGCATGGAGAACCTCCACGCCATCATCCGCACCCTCACCGACCTGCCCCTGGTGGTGGTGAACACCCATGGGCATTGCGACCACATCTACGGCAACGCCTTTTTTGAGGAAGCCTGGCTCCACCCCGCCGACCGGGCGCTGGCCGCCGAGCATTTCGCCATGTTCCAGGAGGAATATGACAAGCAGGGTCTCACCGCCTGCCCCTTCCGGGACGCCGCCATCGGCCAGGTGTTCGACCTGGGCGGCCTGACGCTGGAGGTGGTGGACCTGAAGGGTCACACCGCCGGCTCCATTGGCCTGCTGGACAGGCAGGATCGCATCCTCTTCTCCGGCGACGGGGTGATCCCCCACATCTGGATGCAGCTGGATGAAGGCCTGCCCCTGAAGGAGCTCCAGCAAATGCTCCAAAGCCTGAAAGCCCAGCACGGCAGCGAGTTCGACCGCATCCTCACCGGCCACGCCAAGGATTTCCTCAGCGCCGACCTGGTGGATATACTGCTCCAGGGCTGCGGCGAGCTGCTCTGTGGCCAGCGGGACAACGATAAGCCCTACGAGTACTTCGGCGGCACTTGCTGGCAGCACCCCATCAGCAATACCCCCGGCGAGGTCATTGTGTATACGGAAGATAAGCTGTGATAAGCGAAAAGGTATGGCACTATGCCATACCTTTTGTTTTGCAAAATAATGCCGCTTTCCCACGCAGGAAAAGCGGGCATGATAGCCTTGTGAAAAGGAGGTTATCATTGTGGACGAAAAACGGGATCATTCGTTTTATTCGGTGGAAAAGCTGGCCTCGGCCACGGAATGCACCGGGCTGATGCCCGCCATGCCGCCCACCATGGACGGCCAGGAGGAGCTTACGGACATGATGGCCATTCATTGCCCTCCGGGCGCCAATGGAGCAGGCGGAGAAGCGCACGAATGGGAGCGTGCAGTTTCTCATCCTTCTGATGAACATAGTCGACTGACGAGAATCGCAGGCACCCGTCTGTCCAACGCACCTGCCCCGAGCCGTCCGCCGCAAGGCCATAATCAGCACGGCAGCGCCCCTTCTCCGGCAGGAGGACGGTGAGCCTGTCCATCACACGGTTGCCCAGGAACAGGGTGAACACCCCCACCTCCGGATCGATGCCGATGTGATGCCCCGTGAAGCCGCTGAGGCCAATGGCCTGGTCGGACATATACAGGGGGATCTCGGAGTAATACTGGTCGGGGTGCTTCACATAGCATTGGCAGCCCAGGAACTGCGTCCAGCTGCCGTCCGGCAGGCGGCGGCCGGTGCGGTTCCGCGCCATGCAGCGCAGACTGTCCCGGCTCACCACATCCATGCGCAAAACACCCTGGCACAGCCGGGTCATATCCCCGCGGGTGGCGAATAATCCCGCGTGGCCGCACACATCGCCCTCCTGCATCAGCAGGTGGGCTTTGGGGTCGTGGGGCGTGCCGGGGGCAATGCCCTGGCGACATATCCACTTTTCGCCCTCGATGCGGCATTCCCCATCGTAGCAAATGCAGTCCTTCAAGCGGCTCTGCGGCACATGGGCAAAGGTGCTTGCCATGCCCAGCGGCCGAAGAATACGCCGATGCAGCGCATCCATGTAGCTTTCCCCCGCCGCACCCTCGATGACATATTTCAGCACCATGGCGTGCATATCGGAATACGCCCGCCCCACCACAGGCCGCGGCTCCACCGCAAAGAGCTGGCGGAGGCCGGCCTCCCGGTCTGGCTGGGTATCGATGCGCTGGGGGGTGATCAGCGCCACCTCAAAGCCCAGCACCTGATCTACAGTCATATCGTGCAGCTGCGCAAACTGGGGCGCATAGTCCGTCACCGGGCGGGACAAGTCCAGCAGACCTTCCTCCCGCAGGCGCATGACCATCAGGCCTGTGAAGAGCTTGGTCAGGCTGGCCAGGTCGTAGATGCTGTCCTCATGGATGGGCGTCCCCGCCCGGTCAGCCACACCCCGCAGGGCGTGCTGCTCGCTGGTCGCCGTGCCGCAGGTGACGCTGAGGCAGGAGAGGATATGCTTTTCCTCGGTGAAATAGCCGATGGCGGCATCAAGCACAGTCCCACCTCCAGGCGTGAAGTAATTCGGAATGCGGAATTCGGAATGCGGAATTGAGAGTGTGGCACGGCGGGCGATCGCAGATCGTCCCTACATTTGCGCAGCCAAGTATGGCGTTGGAGCAAGTGGCAGAACCACTCCTTCCGTCAGCCGCAAGCGGCTGCCACCTCCCTCAAGGAGGGAGGCTTTTGGCGGTGCACAGCCTTACAATCCCCACGTCGCGGCGCGCCCGTTGCGCGGCGTGACCCCTGCTTATGTGCGTCCGCAACAGTCCCCCCGCATGGGTTTCGAAAGGGTCGAAGACCCTTCGTGGGGTGCAGGGGCAAAGCCCCTGCCGGGAGTCCAGAGGGCAGCGCCCTCTGGTTACTTGTCCACGCCAATTCTGGTGCACGCCACCTTTCCGTCCACCAGGTCGGAGAGGCGGTGGCGGGCGTGGCCGATGATGACGGTGGTGCCGTTGCGGACGGATTCGAGGGCGTATTCCAGCTTGGCGCGGGCGCCGTTGGCACCGGCGCGGCTGGCGCCCACACAGTTGGCTTGCAGCTTGCGCACGGCGGCTTCCACATCCTCCACGGTCTTGCCGGTCACATCGCGGACAAGGGTGGTGGGGTCGGCGGGGTTCTGGTAGATGCCCTCGGTGGAGGTCATCAGCACCAGGGTCTTGGCACGGACGAGGTTTGCGATCACCGCGGCGGTCTCGTCGTTATCCACGCATTCGTGGACTTCGTCGCCCCGCTGACGGCGGGCGGCCAGCTCCATCTTGCGGTTTTCCTCGTCGGACACGGGGTCGTTGTAGTTCACGATGGGAATGGTCTTCTGCATGGCGGCGCGGATGAGCAGCTTGCGGATGTGCTCCCGCTTCTCCGCATCGTTGAAATGGGTATGCTCCACCAGCAGCTGGCGCACGCCGTATTCCGGGGAGATGAACTGGCGGTAGTTCTGCATCAGGATGCTCTGACCCTGGGCAGCGTAGTCGGTCTTGTCCTGCTCCGGGTCGCCGTACAGCTCGCAGCCGGTGCGCTTGATGTAGTCCAGGCGACCGATCTCCGTGGCGCCGGAGGTGACCCAGATCATGCCGGGCCTCAGCTCCGCGCCCAGGCGGGAGAAAATGTTATAGTCAATGTCCTGATCCTCTTTGCGGATCAGCGCCATGGAACCGATCTTGCCAACCAGGTCGAATTGGTAGTCCATTGGTATGCCTCCTGTATCTTCCGGTTATCGTCCCATATGTCAGTCCCGCGGGCTCCCTCAGTCAGCCGCATCATTCAAACTGCCTCTCAGCAGCCCATGTGCCGCATGATCTGTTCCAGCCCACGCAGTCCCGCGTGATAGCCATTGCTGTTGTCCATCACAAAGTCCGCCACGGAGCGGTAGATATCAATGCGCTCGTGGTAGAGCCGCTCCACCTCGCCCAGACCCTTCTGCGCCAGGAGAGGTCGCCTGTCCAGCTTGATGTCCCCCATGATCTCCTCCAGGGGGCGGTCGATGAGCACGATCACGCCGGAATTGCGCATAATGGCGCGGTTGTTTTCCCGCAGCACGGTGCCGCCGCCGGTGGAGATCAGGCTGGGCGTTTCCCGGGTGAGCTGGATGAGGGTGTTGGTCTCCGCATTGCGGAAGGCCTGCTCTCCATAGCGCTCAAAGATATCGGAGATCGAGCAGCCCACCGCATCGGAAATGCGCTGATCCATGTCCACATAGGGGATGCGCATATTGCCGGCCACACGCTTGCCCAGGCTGCTTTTGCCGCAGCCCGGCATACCAATGAGGAACACATGACGCTCAAGCATGGTTTTCCGCCTCCTTCAGGATGCGCTCCTGCTCGGCGCGGCTCAGCCGCATGATCTCCTCATACAGCGCCCGGACGCTTTCTGCCCAATGATCATCCTTCAGCATACCCATGCGGGACGCCAGCACAGCCTCTTCGCGGGAACGATCCAGCACCTGCATTCCATGGGCGATCTTGTAGGCCACCACATCCCGGGCCAGCACCATGCGCTGCTCGAACAGCGCCACGATCTGGCGATCCACCGCGTCCAGTTCCTGCCGAACCTCCGTCAGCTCCTTCATAGCTTCCGTACCTCCTTATAACGCCTTCGCCTTTTCCAATGTAAAGGCAAAGGCCGTGCCTTCCTCCGTATCCTTCAACCGCAGGGATTGTCCGTGCATTTCCATAATGCGCTGGCAGATGCTCAGCCCCAGGCCGGTGCCCTTGCCAGCGGTGTGGGCGCGGTCGGCAGTAAAGAACCGGTCGAACACCCGGCTCCTGTCCTCCGGGGGAATACCCACGCCATTGTCCTGAACGACCACGGTGCAAATGTCTTTGTCCGCCCCGGTGGTCAGGGTGATCTTGCCGCCCTCCGGGGTGAACTTGATGGCGTTGTCCAGCAGGTTCACCACCACCTGCTCGATGCGGTCGCTGTCGGCGCGCACCAGGCAGGGCTCCTGCTGGAAGTCGCACTCGACCTCCATGCGCTTGCTCTCCAGGTCGTTCACCCGGCGGATGATGGCCCGGCGCAGCATCTCGTTGATGTCAAATTCGCTCCACTCCAGCGCCGCATCGTCCCGCTCCAGGCGGGAGAGCGCCAGCAGGTCGCCAATCAGCTTGGAGAGGCGGCGGGTCTCGTCGCCCACCAGCGCCAGGTATTTGGGATGCTCTTCGACGGGGATGGTGCCATCCTCCATGCCCTCCACAAAGCCGCTGATGGAGGTGATGGGGCTGCGCAGCTCGTGGCTCACATTGGCCACAAATTCCCTGCGGCTGCTCTCCACCTCCGAGAGCTTGCCCGCCATGCTGTTGAAGGCGGTGGACAGCTCGGTGATCTCCGGGCTGCCGGTCTCGGTGGAGACGCGAACGCCGAAATTGCCGTCTGCCATGGCGCGAGCTGCGCGGGTCACATCCCCCAGGGGACGCATCACCGAGCGCACATAGAAGAACACCAGCGCCGCCGCAATGGACATGGCCGTGGTGGCCACCATGATGGTCTGGGGGATCATGGCCATGAGACCGCCCTCGATGATCTGCGCCTTGGTCTGGATCAGCACAGCGCCCAGCACGTTTTCGTCCTGCACAAAGGGGACGCCCACCATAAAGGCGGGAGCACCGCCGATGGGCAGGCGCAGGGCTACTTCCTGGCCGGAAAGCACCATGGTCAGCGCCAGGCTGATCTCCTGCCCGTCCAGGGAGGCCACAAAATCCGGATCCTCGGCATAGGCGGTGCGCATATTGTCCATCACGCGGCCGCGCCTGTCCACCACCAGGATGTAGGCGCCGTAATCCTGGTATACCTCTTCGGATTTCCAGCGGATGTAATCCATGGTGGAATCATTCTGCCCGAAGAGAATGCCCACCGAGCTGGCGGAGTTCCGCGCCGCCAGATAGGCGATCTCCCGCGCCTCCTGCATCAGGGCTTCCAGCCGGGCGGATATCTGCTGATTGCGCAGGGTGATGTAGCTCATGCCGGAAATGCCCACCGTGACCAGCAGGATCACCGCCATGACCATGCCCATGATGCGGGAAAACATGTCCCGTTCCTGTCGTATCATAGCGTCACTTCATTTCAAACTTATAGCCCACGCCCCACACCGTGCGGATGCACCAGCCGTGCTTCTCGCACTCGGGGAGCTTCTCCCGCAGGCGCTTGATGTGAACATCCACCGTGCGGCTGTCGCCATAGAAATCAAAGCCCCACACCTGCTCCAGGAGCTGCTCGCGGGTGAACACCTGGTTCTGGTGGGAGGCCAGGAAGTACAGCACCTCCAGCTCCTTGGGGGGCATTTCCACCTTCTCGCCCTGGTAGTTCACCTCATACTGGGCAAGGCTCACCGTGAGGCCGGGGAAGGCCAGGGTGTCGGTCTTGTCGTCATCGCTGCCCTGGGTGCGGCGCAGCACCGCCTTCACGCGAGCCACCAGCTCCTTGGTATCAAAGGGCTTGGTGATGTAGTCGTCCGCGCCCAGCTCCAGGCCCAGCACCTTGTCGAAGGTCTCGTCCTTGGCGGTGAGCATGATGATGGGAATGCTGCTGGTCTTGCGCACGGACTTCAGCACCTGCCAGCCGTCCATGCCGGGGAGCATCACGTCCAGGAGCATCAGGTCAGGGGGCAGCTTGCGGAAATGCGCCAGGGCGTCGTCGCCCCGGTCGGCAGTTTTGACCTCAAAGCCCTCCTTTTCCAGGTAGAGCTGCACCAGGCGGGAAATGTTGGGATCGTCGTCAACAAGCAGGATGTAGGGCTTGTCTTTCATAAATGTCACCTCGGACGAGTAATTCGGAATTAGGAATTCGGAATGCGGAATTAAGTGTGTTCTGACGGGGAAAGGCGTTTGGTGTAGTGCTTTTCGCCGTCCTGGCGGTAGCCCTGCGCTTCGTAAAAGGCTTGGGCAGGCAGGTTCTTGCCGCCGGTGAGGAGCGTGGCTGCATCGGCACCGAAGCGCTCCATGGCGATCTGTTCAGCCAGTTGCATCAGCTGCCGGGCTGCGCCCTGGCGGCGGCAGGAGGCATCCACATACAATTCGGCAATCTCCACGGTGGGCGTTTCGTAGCACCAGGAGAAAAGCACCTGCCCGCACAGGAAGCCCACGGCCACGCCATCGTTCTCAGCAATGCAGGTGAACTCCTGCGGGTTGCGCGAAAGGGCAGCGCGGATGCTTTCCGCGTCCGGCAGGCCTTCGCCGTTAAAGGCGATATTCAGGCGGTGCAGGGCGGGTGCATCGGCAGGGGTAGCTTCACGGACGGTGATGGTAGCCATGGCAGAACCCTCCTTCCGTCAGCCGCAAGCGGCTGCCACCTCCCTCAAAGAGGGAGGCTTAGTTTGTGTACGGCGGGCGAACACAGTTCGCCCCTACAAATGCGCAGCCAAGCGGCAGGACTTTTGTGCAGCTTTCCACCTCATCAGTCGCCTTGCGGCGACAGCTTCCCCTCAAGGGGAAGCCTCTTGCAGCGCCTGCTCCTTGCCTTCCCCTTGAGGGGAAGGTGGCCGTGAGGCCGGATGAGGTGGAGCGTCGCTTCCCCCGCGTCGCGGCGCATCCGTTATGCGCCGTGACCCCTGCTTATATGCGCGTCCCACGCCCTCCCCGAATGGGAGTCCAGAGGGCCGAACGGCCCTTTGGCGGGAGAGTCCAGAGAGGGCAGCGCCCTCTCTGGCGTCACTTGAGCGTCACTACCGTTACGCCGCTTTCGCCTTCGCCGTAGACGCCGAGGCGGAATTCTTTGACGAGCATGTGGCGTTTGAGGTGCTGCTGGATGCCGGAGCGGAGGACGCCGGTGCCTTTGCCATGGATAATTTGAACTTCGCCCAGGCCGGCCATGATGGCCTCATTGAGGTACTGGTCAACGGCGGCGATGGCCTCCTCCAGCATCATGCCGCGCACGTCGCACTCCATGGACACGGTGCGGGTCATGGCGCCGGTGGTGGTTTTGACGGAGGACTTCTTCTGGGGTTCCTTCTGCTTCACCAGGCGCAGCTGGCTGATGTGGGCTTTGAACTTCATCACGCCCGCCTGCAGCTCCACCTCGCCCTTGGCATTGGGGGCGGACAGCACCGTGCCCTGGCTGCCCAGGGTGAGGATCTCCACCCGGTCGCCGGGCTTGACGGTCTTGGGCGGGGCGGTCACGGTATCCACCTTCTGCACCAGGCCTTCGGAGAGGTTATCAATGCTCTTCTCCAGCTGGCGGCGCAGGGCAGCGGCATCATTGTCCGGGGTGGCGTTCTTCTTCATCTTCTTCAGGTCGGTGAGGATGCTCTCAGCCTCGCGCCGGGCATTTTCCAGCACCCGGCGAGCGTCCTCCCGCGCCTTGCGCATGGCGGTCTCCCGCTTTTCCTCCATTTCCTTGCGGAGGCGCTCGGCCTCGTCGCGGAGCCGGGTGGTCTCCTTGGAGGCTTCCACGGCCAGCTCCCGCTCCTTTTCGGCCACCTGGCGGTGATACTCCGCATTGGCGATCACATCCTCAAAGCGGATGGACTCGCTGGTAAGCAGCGTTTTGGCGGCGTCGATGAGGTTTTCCGGCAGACCCAGCTTGCGGCTGATCTCAAAGGCGTTGGACTTGCCCGGCACGCCGATGGACAGACGGTAGGTAGGCCGCAGGGTCTCCACGTTGAACTCCACAGAGGCGTTCTCCACGCCCTTGGTAGACAGCGCGAAGGCTTTCAGCTCGCTGTAATGGGTGGTGGCCAGGGTGCGCACGCGGATGTGCAAAAGCCTTGTCAGAATGCTCTGCGCCAGGGCAGCGCCCTCGGTGGGATCGGTGCCTGCGCCCAGCTCGTCAAACAGCACCAGGTCGTGGGGGGTGACCTCACGCATGATGGTCACGATATTTGTCATGTGGCTGGAGAAGGTGGAGAGGCTCTGCTCGATGGACTGCTCGTCGCCAATGTCCGCAAACACCTGACCAAACACCGCCAGCTCCGTGCCCAGATCGGCAGGCACCTGCAAGCCCGCCTGAGCCATCAGGGTAAACAGACCCACCGTTTTCAGCGTCACCGTTTTGCCGCCGGTGTTGGGGCCGGTGATGATCAGCGTGGTGAAATCCTTGCCCATCCACAGGTTGGAGGGCACCACCCTATCCGCGGGGATCAGCGGGTGGCGGCCACGGATGATGTTGATGTAGCCGTCCTTGTTCAGCTTGGGGGTCACCGCAAACATTTCGCGGCTCAAAAGACCCTTGGCAAAGATGAAGTCCAGCTCCGCCAGAATGTCGATGTTCTCCCGCAGCTGGGCGGCATAGGGCGCTACCTCGGCAGAGAGGGCGGCCAGAATGCGCTCGATCTCCGCCTGCTCCTTCAGTTCCCATTGCTTCAGCTCGTTGCCCATTTCCACCGCGGCCATGGGCTCGATGAAAAGGGTCGCGCCGGAGGTGGACTGGTCGTGCACCAGGCCGGGCACATTGCTGCGGTATTCGGCCTTCACCGGCAGCACATAGCGGTCGCTGCGCACGGTGATGATGGGATCCTGCAGGTATTTCGCAAAGGACGGGTTGTGGATCATCTGGTTCAGCTTGTCCTTGATGCGCTCGGTGGCGCCCCGCAGGTGGCGGCGGATGTTCATCAGCTCGGAGGAAGCGCGGTCAGCGATCTCGTCCTCAGAAAGGATGGCGTCGGTGATGTCCTGCTCCAGGTGGCGCAAAACGCACAAGCCCTGCGCCTTCTGGGTGAGGCGGGGAGTGTTCTGCCTGTCGGTGACCAGGGCATCGCGGGCGGCGCGGGAGGCACGCAGCAGCTCGGCCACGCTCAGCAGCGCCTTGGGGGACAGGGTAGCGCCCTTGTCCGCCAGGGCCAGGGAGGGGCGCACATCGGCAAAGGGAACCATGGGATGGCTGCCAATGTAGGTCAGGATCACCGAGGCTTCCTCGGTCTCCTGCTGCCATTCCTGTACCTCCTGCATATTGCAGGAGGGAACCAGCGCCTGGCAGCGTTCCGCGCCTAGGGGCGTCAGGGCCTTGGCGGCCAGCTGGTCGCGGATCTTGGTAAACTCCAATACGCGGAGTGTTCGTTCGCTCATCATAACAATAACTCCATTATTCAACCGGTCGGTTCCAATGGCCGGAGGTGGAACCTTCTCCGCCCTCCAGCGTCAGTTCAATCAATGGCGCATACCCCGCCGCCTTGACCTTTGCCAGGTTGTCCGTGGGCAGGGCGTTCATCAGCCGCACCAGGCAGCCCTCCGGCAGGCGCTGACGCAAAAGCGGGAAGGCCACGCCCTTGCGGTCGGTCAGCGTGGTGCCTTGCAGGGCATCGGGGGAATGCACATCGCACAGCTTGCAGGCCGCATGACCCTTGTCCAGCCCCAGATAAGTGCGGGCAGGGCAATGGTGCAAAAGCATCAGCTGGGCATAGCCATAGGCAGGCACCAGAATGGGCGGCTGCCCGGCCATCAGCACGGCGGTCTCTGCGCCGGATAGCTCCGCCGAGGCCGTCACAAAGGCGCAGCCCTGCTCAAAGAGCAGCGCAGCGGCGCGGCGGTTCATCACCGGGATGCCGCCGCCCGCGCCAAACGGCACAGGCCACTTGATCCCCAGCTGTCCCACGCTGCCCAGCACCACGCCGCCCAGCTTGTGGGCGTGGTCGGACACGATGCGGTGCAGCATCTGCAAGGTTGCTTCCTCGCAGGCCATAGGCAGGTGGAGCCACGCCCCCTGGGGCAGCTTACCCAGGCCAGCCCGCAGCGCTTCCTCCCGGAAGTCCTCCGGGTACCAGCAGGCCACGCCCTCGGCCACGTCCGCCATCTGCTCCAGCGTGCGGCACACCGTCATGGGCGGCACATCGCCTTGCGGCAGATGCACCCCTGCTTCCTCGCGCTCGTCACCCATTGGGCGGGCAAAGTCCTCTGCCCGCTGGTCGGCCAGCTTGTCCAGCGCATCCCGGCGCAGGGCGTTCAGCGCCGATACCGGCACAAAGGCGTTCTCGGTAAACACAGTCAGTTCCCGCAGCGCAAAGGCCGTGTCGCCGGTCTTTTCCAGGCTGCGGCGGGCGTCCTCTTCGGTCATGGCGCGCTTCTGGGCGGCAGAAACCGCCTCCCCCGTCGCCGTGGCCACGCTCTCCCCGTCCGTCACGGTCAGGGTCAGCGGCTCGCCGGGCAGCGCCACCAGGGTCATATCGCAAGGAATGGTCGGGATGGTCAGTGCCCGGGCTGCCTCCAGCTGCCTTGCGGAGGTCAGGCGCACCACCGCGTCGCCGCTCTGCACGCGCATATCCGGGCGCAGCCGCAGCACGGCCACCTCCCCGGCCAAGGCGTCCTTGCCCGCGTAGATCATCTCATGATCCTCATGTCCGTGGCGAATCTGCAAGCCGTCTCCGTCATGGAGATCCATGGTCAGCCGCACCCGTGCCAGCTTGCCGCTGACGGCCTCAATGCTGCCAATGCCCACGCCGCCGTGGTTCACGCGGGTGGGATCGATGACCCCCGCGTCCTCCGCGCCCATGGCATAGCCCTTCATGAACCCGCCCCGCTGGAAAATCTGCAGCAAGTCCTGCTTTTCCCTGGCATCGGCCTTCAGGCCATCCAGACCCCGGCGGTAGCTGCCCGCCACCACGGCCACGTATTCAGGGCGCTTCAGCCTGCCCTCGATCTTGATGGAGCAAGCGCCTGCCTTTTCCAATTCCGGCAGGTAATCCCGCAGGCACACATCGCGAGGCGAGAGCCACGCGCCCCGTTTGCCGCGGTAGGAGTAATCCAGGCGGCAGGGCTGGGCGCAGCGTCCGCGGTTGCCGCTGCGGGAGCCGATCATGGAGGAAAACAGGCACTGCCCGCTGACGCCCACGCATTGTGCGCCATGGCCAAAGACCTCGATCTCGATGGGCTGCCTGGCTGCCAAGGCGATCTCCTTCAGGCTGCACTCCCGCGCCAGCACAGCGCGGGCCATGCCCATATGGGCGCACCAGGCCGCGCCGGTGGCGTTGTGGATGGCCATCTGGGTGCTGGCGTGGATGGGCAAATTGGGGAAGCACGCCCGCGCCATGCGCAGCACGCCCAGGTCCTGCACCAGCACCGCATCCACCCGCACCTCGTTCAGCAGGCGGAGCAGCGCCTTCACCTCGTCCATCTCGCCGTCCTTGATCAGCGTGTTCACCGTCACATGCACCCGCACATGATGCAAATGCGCAAACGCCACCGCCCGCCGCAGTTCTTCCTCGTCAAAGTTCCCCGCCCCCGCCCTTGCGCTGAACGCAGAGCAGCCCAAATAAACCGCATCAGCGCCAGCAGCCACCGCGCGGTCAAGAGCCTCATAAGTTCCAGCCGGAGCAAGGTTTTCCATAAGTACCTCCTTGGGGACGCCAGAGGCTCTGCCTCTGGACTCCGGTCAGGGCGCTGCCCTGACAACCCGCTTAAGGGTCTTCGACCCTTAAGAATCCCCTTTTTTGGGGGATTGGAGCGGGGTGATCTTCGTGTGGGGGTCACGGCGCGAATACGGTCGCGCCGCGACGCGGAGCAGTTACTAAGCCTCCCTCTCCGAGGGAGGTGGCAGCCGCTTGCGGCTGACGGAAGGAGTTTTCTGCCGCAGGAATGCACCCGCATTCTCCCTCAGTCAGGCTTGCGCCTGACAGCTCCCTCCCGGAGGGAGCCTGGGTTACTTCTCCCGCAGCGCTGCGATTTCCCGGCGCAGCCTGCTGTTTTCGTCATGCGCTTTCATCAGTTCATCCGCAATGTTCAGCGACACCAGCACCGCGGCCTTGTCCACGTTCATGCGGGTGGCCAGGGCGGTTTCGGTGATCTTGCGGTCAACATAGGCCGCCACGCGGGCGATGTATTCCGGCGCGTCGGAGGACACCAGGGTGTAGTCCCTGCCCGCCACGCGGACGGTGGTTTTTTGCTTTTCCATGGGGAATTTCCTCCCGCAAAAAATGAATGAAGGCGCAGGAAAGCAACACAGCTCGCCCGCGCCTGTAGATTACATCTGATCGAAGGGATAGGTTTCGCCGTTGGTCTCCACGCGGATGGACTTCATCTGCTGGGGCTCCAGGGGCTTATCCATGCGGTCGCGCTTCACGCTCACAATGGCGTCGGCCACGTCCATGCCCTCCAGCACCTTGCCGAAGGCGGCATACTGGCCGTCCAGGTGGGGGCTGTCGCTGGTCATGATGAAGAACTGGCTGCCAGCAGAGTCGGGCATCATGCTGCGAGCCATGCTCAGCACGCCATAGGTGTGCTTCAGGGGGTTGGGCACGCCGTTCATGGCGAACTCGCCCTTGATGCGGTAGCCGGGGCCGCCCATGCCGGTACCCTTGGGGTCGCCGCCCTGGATCATGAAGCCGGGGATCACCCGGTGGAAGATCAGCCCGTCATAGAAGCCGCTGTTGGCCAGGGCAATGAAGTTGCCCACGGACTGGGGTGCGATGTCGGGATACAGTTCGCCCTTCATTTCACGGCCATCGGCCATGGTGATCACAAACGTAGGATTAGCCATGGTAAGTCTCCTTTCAAAACTGCTGTGCAGTCATGTGCAATAGTAGCTATCTGCTATTTTACCAGCAATGCGGGTTCTTTGCAAGCTTTGCCCTGTTTATTGTATGTTCTCACCCAAGAAACAATTCCCGCTTGCGCTGCGCCATCTCGTCCACCCGGGCAATGTACTGCTCGATGTTGCTCACATTGGGCGCACGGCCGATGTGGCCTTCCTCCGGGTACACCCGCTTGGAGATGCCCCCGGCACCCAGGGCCAGGATGTGGGTGGTTTCCTCCATGATGTCCACATTGTACTGGCAGGCGTGGCCGGGCAGGGCGTAGCCCACGTTCTCCTGGTTGCCGGCCATCTGCTTCTGCCGGTAGAGGTAATAGGGTTCCAGCCCCATGCCATAGGCGGTTTCCAGCCCCATGCGCACCATGACGGCAGCAGTGTCGCCATCGGGCAGGGGGGCGTTTTCCAGGTGCAGGCGGCTGGAGCGCTTGATGGCCAGCGTGTGCACGGTGAGGCTCTCCGGCTTCAGTCGGCGGGCGGCCTCCATGGTGCGGGCAAAGTCCGCCAGGGTCTCGCCGGGCAGGCCGGTGATCACATCCATGTTGATGTGGTGAATGCCCGCCTCCCGCGCCATGGCATAGGCTTCCTCCACCTGCCGGGCGGTGTGGCCGCGGCCGATGATGCGCAGGGTGTGATCGTTCATGGTCTGGGGGTTGATGCTGATGCGCCCCACCCCTGCATCCCGGATGGCGCAGAGCTTGCCGGGGGTGATGGTGTCCGGGCGGCCCGCCTCCACGGTGTATTCCATGGCGCCGGGGTAAAGCTGCATCATTCTGTCCAGCAATCGGGCGAGCTGATCCTCGTTCAGCGAGGTAGGCGTGCCGCCGCCCACATACACGGCGCGGAGCTGCTTGCCCGCATCGTGCAGGAGCTGCGCCCCGGCTTCCATTTCCCGGAACAGCGCGGCCAGGTACGGCTCCACCAGCTTGCCCTTGCCCAATTCGCCGCTGGAAAAGGAGCAATAGGCGCAGCGTGTGGTGCAGAAGGGAATGCCGATGTACACGTCCATCCACTTGTCGTCCGGGGGCGGCAGCTGATTCTGCACCCGCACGATGTCCTGCAGAAGCCGCGCCTTTTCCTCTGTCACATCAAAGGTGCGGATGAGATGTGCGGCAGCCTCGTCCATGTCCATACCCTGGGCAAGCGCCTCATACATCAGGTGGGTGGGACGGATGCCCGTCAGGCTGCCCCAGGCAGGGTGCTCCCCTGTCACCTTCCGGCACAGGTCATACATGGTTTGCTTGCACAGCCTTCGGGCGGCACGCTTGCGGTGCAGCTCCCGCAGGCGCTCGTCCGCGTCGTCGGGAATGTCCGCCGCACCTTCGGCAGACTGGTCGCCGTCCGTCATGCGGCAATGGTACTGCCCGTCCGCCTCCCAGGTCTCCCAGGTGAAGCGGGGCTGCTCCCAGCATTCGTCAGGAATGCGAAACAGCCGGGTGACGTTCATCAGCTCCGGCTGCAGGGTGTCGAGATACTGATTCATGTTCAACTCCCATGACCTGCGTAAATGGTGTGATCCTCCTGCATGGGCATCACCCGCCGCAGGGAGTTCATCATGGCAGCGCCATCGCCGCCGGGCAGGTCGATACGGCCATAGCCGTGGTCGAAAAGCGTATCGCCGGTGAAGAGATGCTCCCCCACCTCATAGCACACGCTGCCCGGGGTGTGGCCGGGGGTGTGCAGCACGGTGAAGGCAATGCCCGCATAGTCCACCACGTCGCCCTCGCCCACCAGATGGGTGGCCGCAGGGCAGGTGACGCGCTGGCCGATCATCCAGCTCACGTTGGTTTCAGGATCGTTCAGCATGGCAGCATCCTTGCGGTGGATCACCAGCGCGGTGCCGTCCTCCAGCAAGTCCTTCACCGCGGCCATGTGGTCGAAGTGGCCGTGGGTCAGCAGGATGGCCGCAATGCGCCGCCCGCCGCAGGCCTTGCGGATGGAGGCCGCGTCCGCGCCGGGATCAATGACCACGCAGTCCTCCCGCCCATCCTGCCAGAGGATGTAGCAGCAGGTACCCAACAGACCCACCGTGCGGCAAGTGATGTTCAGCATGGGTGTCGCTCCTTAAAACAGCTTGGTGGAGTCCATCAGCAGGGTCACGGGGCCATCGTTGGTCAGGGTGACCTGCATATCGGTGCGGAAGCGCCCCGTCTCCACCCGGATGCCCTGGGCGCGCCAGCTTTCCACCAGCTTTTCATAAAGCTCGTTGGCCTTCTCCGGCCTGGCGGCGGTGATGAAGCTGGGGCGTCGGCTGCCCCGGGCGTCGCCGTAGAGGGTGAACTGGCTCACCGCTAAAATGGCGCCGCCCACGTCCTTCAGCGACAGATTCATCTTGCCGTTCTCGTCCTCAAAGATGCGCAGGTTCGGCACCTTTTCGGCCATGTATTTCAGATCCTTGTCGGTGTCCTCGGCGCAAACGCCGATCAGCACCATAAAGCCCTTGTCGATGCGGCCGGTCTCCTCCCCTTCGGAGGTCACATAGGCCTGGGTCACTCTTTGGATCACACAGCGCATGGTATCACCCCTGTACGCGGTAAACGTCCAGCACGTCGGACTTCTTCCGCAGCTGCTTGATGACCTTGTCCATCTGCTCTCTGGAGCGAACCTCCAGCGTCAGCCGGATGGCCGAGGTCTTGGTCTTTTCATCCACCGAGGCGGAGATCGCCTTGATGGGCACGTTCATTTCGCCAATGTAGGTGGCCAATTCGCCCAGCAGGCTCACATGGTCGTAGGCCACCACCTTGATGGAGGCGTAGAAGGAGCCCACATTGTTGTCCGCCCAGTCCACCTCCACCTTGCGCTCTTCCTCGCCATTGATGGCGTTGACGCACTCGGCCTTGTGGATGGTCACGCCGCGGCCGCGGGTGATGTAGCCCACGATCTCGTCGCCGGGCACCGGGGAGCAGCACTTGGCAAACCGCACGGGGATGTCCATATCCTCGTTGCCGATCATGATGATGCCGTGGTTGGCGCGGCGCTGGTTCACCCGCTCTTCCACCTGCTCCGGCAGGTCTTCGATCTTCACGGCGGGGGCAGGCTCCCTGGCCTTCTGCTCCTCCATCAGGCGGGACACCACATACACCGCCGCCATGCCGCCATAGCCCACCGAGCCAAAGATGTCGTCCAGCTCGGTAAAGCCGTACTTTTGCAGCATACCGTCGTAATAATCGGGCTTGAGCAGGTCGCTCATGTTCACGCCCCGGCGCTTGCATTCCTTTTCCACCATGTTCCGGCCAAGCTCGATGTTCTCGGCCTTCATTTCCTTCTTCAGGAACTGGCGGATCTTGGCCTTGGCCTGGGGCGTTTTGCAAATGCGCAGCCAGTCGGTAGACGGGCCCTTGCACGATGCGGAGGTCATGACCTCCACCCGGTCGCCGGTGGACAGGGGGGTATCCAGCGGCACGATCTTGCCATTGATCTTCGCGCCCACGCACTTGTTGCCCACAGCGGAATGGATGCGGTAGGCAAAGTCGATGGGCGTGGCGCCCTTGGGCATGGAGATCACGTCGCCCTTGGGGGTAAAGAGGAACACTTCCTCGGAGAACAGGTCAGTTTTGAGGGTATCGACAAACTCCTTGCTGTCGCGGGTCTCGTTCTGCCAGTCAAGAATTTGCCGCACCCAGGTCAGCTTGCTGTCCAGGCTGCCTTCCTTGCCGCCCTCTTTATAGCGCCAGTGGGCTGCGATGCCGTACTCCGCCACCCGGTGCATTTCCCAGGTGCGAATCTGCACCTCAAAGGGGATGGGCATTTTTCTGCCGCCCACCACCGTGGTGTGCAGGGACTGGTACATATTGGCCTTGGGCACGGAGATATAGTCCTTAAAACGACCAGGGATCTGGTTCCACAGGGTATGGACAATGCCCAGCACTGCATAGCAATCCGGGATGGTGTCCACCAGCACGCGGATGGCGATCAGGTCGTAGATCTGGTCGAAGGGCTTGTTCTGCAGCACCATCTTGCGGTAGATGGAGTAGAAGTGCTTGGGGCGGCCATCGATATCGTAATGGATGCCCTGCTCGTCCAGCTTGGCGGAAAGCTCGTCGATCACCGTGCGGATGTTCTCCTGCCGCTCGGAGCGCTTCTGACCCACCTTATCCACCAGGTTCTGGTAGCCCGCCGGATCAATATAGCGCAGGGAGAGATCCTCCAGTTCCTGCTTGATGGCATACACGCCCAGGCGGTGCGCCAGGGGCGCATAAATGTCCAGGGTCTCCCGGGCAATGGCCACGCGGCGGTTCTCTGACTGGTGCTTCAGGGTGCGCATGTTGTGCAGGCGGTCGGCCAGCTTGATCAGCACCACGCGGATGTCCTTGCTCATGGCCAGGATCATCTTGCGCAGGGATTCAGCCTGGGCTTCCTCCTTGTCGGCAAAGTCCAGCTTATCCAGCTTGGTCACGCCGTCCACCATCTGGGCGACCTCGTCGCCAAACTCCTGGCGGATGGTCTCCAGCGTGATGTTCTCGCAGTCCTCCACCGTGTCGTGGAGCAGGCCCGCCGCAATGGTGGGCGGGTCGATCATCAGTTCGGTCAGGATGCTGGCCACAAAGCAGGGATGGATAAAATATGGCTCGCCGCTCTTTCGCTTCTGCCCGGCGTGCGCCTGCTCAGCAAACTTGTACGCCTTCTCCACCAGCTCATACCCATCACCCGGTACATACTTCTGTACCCTGCTGATCATCTGATAAAGCGGCATCGCCTCGTAAGCCGTGTAACTCATCCGCATCCTCCTTCCAAACGTTGTGGGGCATGTAGCGTGCGAGAGGGCGGCTTTTTCTGAGAAAAAGCCCCCTCTCGCGCTCTCCCCGAAACAGCGGCGACTTAGCCGCTATGGGGCGCGAAGCAGCATCAGGTCGATGCCGCGAGGTTTCGTAGATAGTGGATTACCGGGCTGTCGTCCATGCGGCACTTCACGGGGGGGAGAAGGCGCACGGCGTAGGGTTCCAGGGAGACCTCGGCCAGCTTGACTTGGCTGAAGGCGGTGAGCCCGACCAGGACTTGAGGGATGGTCAGGCCGCAGCTTTCTGCCAGCTGGGAGGCCATGGTGGTGCCGCCGGAGCGCAATGCGCGGTAAAGGTCGCGCAGGGGTTCGTCCGGCAGGGCAAGGGCGTTCAGCAGCGCCACAAAGGCCGGGTTGGGCTTCATGGCGTGGAGCTGGGCGCGGGGGCATTTTTCGGCAATGGCCGCTGCCTCGCCGGGCAGCACGTCGCCGTCCAGCAGGATGATATGCTCCCACACGTCCTTCAGCCTGGTCACGTCCGGTGCGCACAGCACGGTATTAAAGGCGCGGCTGTCCTTCACCTGGATCATGGCGGCATCCAAACCGCCGTCCACCAGCATGGAGGCAGCCTTTTCCCGCTCGTGGGCGATCAGCAGCACGCCGCGGCCGGTCTGCATCAGCTTGCGGGCGGCAGCGGGGGTGATGGATGCCAGCGGGGGAATCTTGTTTATATTCGCGGCCAGCTGGGTTATTTCCTGCAAAACCCCTCGAAAAAGCACGTCCTCGCCCGGGAGCGGCGCGGTGCCCTGGGCAGGGCGCATGGCCTGCACCTGCAGCTGCGCGGTGATCCGCCCCATAAACTCGTTGCGCTCCGGGGAAAACAGCACATCCACCGTTTCCATGCCCTCATCCGCCATGTGACCCATGGAGAAGGCAATGCCGTCCCGCACAGAGTTCCCGTCCAGCAGCGAAAGCTTCAAATGCTGCTGATCCCTGCCCACCTTGCGCATCAGCTGCACCTGCGCCCCCCGGCTAAGGAACACCGGGGCCGGGTTGCCATAGCCCGTGGGCTGCAACAGCGCCAGGGAGTCGATCAGCTCCAGGTTCACCTGGGCAAGGGGCAGCGCCAGGTCATATTCCTTGGTGGGAACATAGCACCGCAGGTCGCAATTTTCGTTGATACACAGATTCAGCCGCCTGCGCAGCTCCGGCACCAACTCCGCCTGCATGGTGAGGCCCGCCGCCTGCTCATGACCGCCGAAACGGATGAACAGATCCTTGCACAGCATCAGCATGGCATGGATGTTCACACCAGGAATGGAGCGGCAGCTGCCCACCGCCACATCCCCCTGCTTGCTCAGCACAATGGCCGGGAAGTGGTACTTCTCGCAGATGCGCCCCGCTGCCAGGCCGATGACGCCGTGGTTCCAGTCCTCGCCCATCACGATGATCACCCGGTCATTGCGGAAGTCGATCTTCTCGGCGATCTCCTGCATGGCCTTTTGGGTGATGTCCTGCTCGATGGCCTGGCGCTGGGAATTGGCGTCCTCCAGATGGGAGGCAATGCGCTCGGCCAGCATGTCGTCCCGGGTGGTAAGCAGCGTCACGCCCTGGGAGGCGTCCTCCAGGCGGCCGCCCGCATTGATGCGGGGCGCCAGCCGGAAGCCCACCTGCCCAGCGCTCACCGGGGGCGTGACCCCGGAGACCATCAGCAGCGCCTTGATGCCCGGCCTGTCGGACTTGGCCATGGCCTGCAAACCTTCCCGCACAATGATGCGGTTCTCGTCGATCAGCGGCACAATGTCCGCCACGGTGGCCAGCGCCGCCAGCTCAATGCGCTTTTTCGCGCCCTCCATGCCCTGCAAGGCCTGGGTCAGCTTCAGCGCCACGCCCGCGCCGCACAGCCGGCGGAAGGGGTAATCCCCGATCAGCGGGTTCAGCACCACATCAGCGGGGGAAGGCGTATCCGCCAGCTGGTGGTGGTCGGTCACGATCACCGTCATGCCCAGCAGCTGGGCCAGCTTGACCTCCTCATGGTTGGTCACGCCGCAGTCCACGGTGATCAGCAGCTTGTGCTCCCTGGCGATCTCCCGCACCGCATCGCAGTTCAGGCCATAGCCCTCGCCATGGCGGCTGGGAATGCGGAAATCCACCTGC
>JAFTPN010000069.1 GCA_017463245.1 Clostridia bacterium | reverse complement strand
GTCGAAGTGGCGGGATTCGAACCCGCGGCCTTTTGGTCCCGAACCAAACGCGCTACCAAACTGCGCTACACCTCGGTGATCGTCGGGCAAGCCCGACTCATCTCCGGCCGACCCCGGCGCGAAGCAGCAGGATCGACTGAAAATGCTGGAGCCGATAAGGGGACTCGAACCCCTGACCTACTGATTACGAATCAGTCGCTCTACCGGCTGAGCTATATCGGCACAAACCAGCACATGATATTATAGCAAAGGATGCGCGGTTTGTCCAGCCCTCGGCGGCAAGTTTTTTCGGGGCGGGAAATCGGGCAAGAAATGATCACTTTTTCTGCAAAAAAGGATAGTCACGCCCGTGGGCAAATGGTATAATGACCATAACCTGTTGCACAGACAACCAAATATTTCGGAGGTGTTATGATGGATAAGTTTGCTCATCGTAAAGCCCAAAGTGTTATTACCCTCAAGGATGCCCAGGGCAATGCCATGCCCGGCCGCAAGGTGCAGTTCGACCTCACCAAGCACGAGTTCCTGTTTGGCACCGGCGCGTTCTGGTCCGCCCCCCTGGCGGATCCTTCCACCCCGCCGGAGCAGAAGGCCTACCTGGAGAAGATCTGGGATAGCTGGCACAAGCTGTTCAATTATGGCACGCTGTCCTTCTATCAGGGACGGTACGAGCCCCGCGAGGGCGAGACCCTGGAAGTGCCCACCATGTACGGCGCCAAGTTCCTCAAGGAGCATGGCGTGACCACCAAGGGTCACCCCCTGTGCTGGCACACCGTGGCCGCCAAGTGGCTCATGGGTCGCACGCCCGAAGAGGTGCTGGAGAACCAGCTGTTCCGCATCCGCCGCGAGGTCAGCGCCTTCAAGGGCGTGACGGATATCTGGGACGTGATCAACGAAGTGGTGATCATGCCCATCTTCACTGCCGAGGAAAACGCCATCACCCCCCTGTGCCAGAAGATGGGTCGCGTGGGTCTGGTGAAGGCCGTGTTTGACGAGGCGAAGAAGACCAACCCCGATGCCACCCTGCTGCTGAACGACTTCAACACCAGCGAGAAGTATCGCGAGCTGATCGCGGACTGCCTGGAAGCCGGCGTGCCGATCAGCGTCATTGGCATCCAGAGCCACCAGCACCAGGGCTTCTGGGGCATGGAAAAGCTGCATGAGGTGCTGGATCGCTTTGCCAGCTTCAATATGCCCATGCACTTCACCGAGAACACCTTCGTTTCCGGCGACCTGATGCCCCCGCACATCGTTGACCTGAACGACTGGCAGGTGCCCGAGTGGCCCACCACCCCCGAAGGCGAGGAGCGCCAGGCCAAGGACTGGCTGACCCTGGCGGACACCCTGTTTGAGCATCCGCTGGTGGAGGCCATGACCGGCTGGGATTACATCGACGGTGCATGGCTGGGTGCGCCCTCCGGCCTGGTGCGCAAGGACGGCAGCGTGAAGCCCTCTTGGGAGGCGCTGAACCAGCGCATCAACCACGACTGGTCTACCCACGTCACCCTGATGACCGACGAAAACGGCCAGGTGACCCTGGACGGCTTCCGCGGCGAGTACACCCTGAAGGTGGACGGCCAGCAGGCCAAGCTGACCCTGAAGAAGGATCAGTCCGAAGTGACCGTGCAGCTGTAATGGAATAAAGAGCGCCCTCTGCATGATGAGTGCAGAGGGCGTTTTGGTGTGCTGATGAGGTTTGGCAGATGGGGATTAAGAGACAAAGCGATTCATGCAGCTTTCCACCTCATCCGTCACGGCTTACGCCGTGCCACCTTCCCCTCAAGGGGAAGGCTTTGTGCTGGGCAGCTTCTTTGGCTTCCCCTTGAGGGGAAGCTGTCGCCGCAGCGACTGATGAGGTGGAAACTTCATGATTCACCCAGTATGATAGATTCGAATTAACACATACACAACAAGTTGGAATTTACGCAATCATATTCTCCTTCGTCATTTGATTGCACGGTGCCTTTATCAGCTTGAAAACAACAAAAATGAAGGAAAGAATAATGCCGTAAGCAAAGCCGAATATATGCGTTAAAACAGACGACCAATTATCATTGGCGATAATGAAATAGATGATCGTTATCAACACATCTACTCTATACCACTTGAACTTGAACTGTTCCGGGAAACGCAGATAGCACACCACAAGAGCAGCAATGAGTGCAAAGATTCCCCCAGAGGCGCCACCGCCGTAGCTGGGTTCGGCGCTCGAAACAATCCAGGAAAATGTGATTTCGGCAAATATATCGCTGACGGAGAAAAAGAACAGGGTTTTCCATTTGCCGATAAAGGGGCTTATCAAAGAGCCAACGGCCAACAAGCCAATGATGTTGCCGAATAAATGGTATAGCCCATAATGAAGAAATGAACAGGTAAACCACCTGTAATATTCTCCATTGATGAACCTCAGGCTACAAGACCCAAGCATGTCGTTGATTTCAGGCTTGATCTCTTTTGCGATATAGACGGCGATAAAGCAGACGGAAAGAACAATGGCAACCGCATTATGCTGAACCCATCTGAATAATTTCGTACGCATTCTGTCCCTCTTTCTGTTCTCTTACCCTTCCCAATGCTCCAACTCCTCTGCCGGATACGCCTTCGTCCAATGGTAGGGCTGCAGCTCCCGCAGCTCAACAAAGGTCAGCTGGCTGTCCGGGGTGGTGACGGCCACTTGCACGTCCTCGCCCCAGTAGCGCAGGCGCTCCTGGCAGATGCCGCAGGGGGACAGCACCTGGTAGGGGGAATGCTCATCCTCCCGGACGAGGCACATGCAATGGGTGACCTTCTCGTTGTATTTGTGGGCTTCCAGCATGGCGCCGGTCTCAATGCACAATACGGCTGAGCCATTGGCCGTGTCGATGCACACGCTGGTGAAGTAGTTCCCGCTGGCAGTATGCACAACGCCAGCGCCGCCCCAGCCCGTGGGGTAGCGCTTTTCGATCAGCTCCACCGCTAAGCGGTACATTTCCTGTTCAATATCGTGGTTTCGCATGGTGGTCTCCTTCTTATTAGTGGCGGTTCTTCAGCACTTCCCACACATCCCGCATGGGTACGCCCTGCTGGTGCAAAAGCACCGCCAGGTGATACAGCAGGTCGGCGGCTTCGCCCGCCAGGCCGTCGGCGTCGTTCTTCATGGCGGCAATGATGGTCTCGCTGGCTTCTTCGCCCACCTTCTTGCAGATCTTCTCCGCGCCCTTGTTCAGCAGATAGTTGGTGTAGCTGCCCTCTTTGGGGTTGGCGGCGCGGTCGGCAATGGTCTTTTCCAGCGTGTCCAGAATGGCGGCGGTAGCGGGCATTTCGCCGTTGATCACGGGGTTGTGGAAGCAGCTCCGCTCTCCGGTGTGGCAGGCGGGGCCAACTTGATCCACCTGCATGAGGATGGAGTCCCCGTCGCAGTCGTAGCTCAGGCGAATGACCCGCTGCAAATGGCCGCTGGTGGCACCCTTGCGCCACAGCTCCTGGCGGCTGCGGCTGTAATAGGTGGCATAGCCGCTGTCCAGGGTGGCTTGCAGGGATTCGGCATTCATGTAAGCCTGCATCAGCACCTCGCCGGTGTAGGCGTCCTGGGCAATGGCAGGCACCAGGCCGCGGGCGTCGTAGCAGATGGC
>JAFTPN010000068.1 GCA_017463245.1 Clostridia bacterium | reverse complement strand
GCTCTGCGCAGCAGTCGCTGCACCCGTGCCCTTGGGCGTGGAAATATCGCAGAAGACGAGCTGGGTCAGCTTATCTTCCTGACCGGCTTCCCAGATGCGCAGGATGTTGCCGACACAGGCATTGACCTTGCTGGCCGGATCATCCGGCAGCAGCGGATTGATGAGACGCTGATCGAGGCCGAGCTTACGCCCGTCGCTGGTGATTTTGAGCATGTTGTCCACCGTTGGATCGACCTGCTTATTATGGACTGCTGCTGCGCGCTCGGAGAGCGCCTGCACCATTTCCTCCTGCTGCGCGGTGGGCCTGACCACGACTGTTTCGTATTTCACATCAGGCGTGGGAAGCTGAAGCTGATCCGCCGTCTTGATGTCCGCAACCTCGCGGAAGACGTTCATCAGCTCAGGCAGATTGAAGAACTTCGCAAAGCGCGTGCGCGCCCGGTAGCCTGTGCCCTCAGGAGCCAGCTCAATCGCCGTCGTGGTTTCGCCAAAGGTGGATGCCCAGCAATCGAAGTGCGTCATGCCGCTGCGCTGCAAAGCGCCATATTGCAGATACCGCTGCATCGTATACAGCTCCGTCATGGAGTTGCTCACAGGCGTGCCCGTCGCAAAGATGATGCCGCGCCCGCCGGTCAGCTCGTCCATGTAGCGGCACTTCATGAACATGTCGCTGGATTTCTGCGCTTCGGAGGTAGAAATGCCCGCAACATTGCGCATTTTGGTGTAGAGGAACAAATTCTTGTACGAATGCGCCTCGTCCACATACAGCCGGTCTACGCCAAGCTGCTCAAAGGTGACGACATCATCCTTGCGATCCTCTGCGCGCAGTTTCTCCAGCTTGAGCTCCAGCTGCTTTCTGGATTTCTCCAGCTGTTTGATGGAAAAGCGCTCGCCGTTGTTGCTTTTCAGCTCCTCGATACCCTCCATAATCTCAGCAATCTCATCCTGAAGCAGCTGCTCCTGACGCTCATGCGAGACAGGGATTTTTTCAAACTGCGAGTGACCAATGATCACCGCGTCATAATCGCCGGTCGCAATTCTCGCACAGAATTTTTTCCGGTTTCCGGTTTCAAAATCCTTTTTCGTCGTGACCAGAATATTGGCGGAGGGGTATAGCCGCAAAAACTCGGATGCCCATTGCTCCGTCAGGTGATTGGGCACGACAAACATGCTCTTCTGGCACAGGCCCAGCCGCTTGCTTTCCATGGCAGCCGCCACCATTTCAAACGTCTTGCCCGCGCCCACCTGGTGGGCAAGCAGCGTGTTGCCGCCGTACAGCACATGGGCGACAGCGTTCCGCTGGTGCTCCCGCAGCGAAATCTCCGGGGTCATGCCCGCAAATACGATGTGGCTGCCGTCGTATTCGCGCGGACGAACGGAGTTGAACAGCTCATTGTACTGCGCCACCAGCGTCTGCCGCCGCTCAGGGTCTTTCCAAATCCATTCGCGGAAGGCATCCTTGATCGCCTGCTGCTTCTGCTGCGCGAGGGTGGTTGCTTTCTGGTTGAGTACGCGCTGTTCACGGCCATCCGCATCCTGCACAGTGTCGTAGATGCGCACATCCCGCAGGTTCAGCGTGTCCTCCAGAATCTTGTAGGCGTTGGCTCTGTCTGTGCCGTAGGTGGTATACGCGGCGACGTTGGAGCGCGACACGACGTTCTTGCCGTTGATGCGCCACTCGGCGGTATGGGGCGAGAAGTGTACCTCGATGGCACGGCGCTGGTAATACGGGGTATTGAGCAGCTCGTACATGAAGTCCTGAATGTACTCCGGTGCGATCCACGTCGCACCCAGCCGCACGTCAATGTCGGATGCCTCCAAATCCTTGGGCTGTGCCGCTTCCAGAGCCGTCACATTGGGCTGAAAGGCAGCGTCCGACTGCGCAGCGGTTCTGGCTTCCCGCAGCTTCTGCCGCACATTGCCGGACAGGTATTCGTCTGCCGTCACATACTGCGCCTCGGTGCCGGGGATTCGGAAGATGACGCCGGTCAACTCCTGAACGATGTCCTCCTCGCTCTTCCCGGTCAGCTGAGCCATATAGCCGAGGTCAACCCTGGCGCGCTCCCCGATGGACACCGCCAGCGCGTCGGCAGAGGTGTCCACATGATCGACGCTGCGCTGCTGCTTGATCGTCCGCTTCGTGAATATATCCGCTTTCCGCAGCAGCTTGTGATCATCATCGAGGATTTCGAGCGAGCAGAGCAGGTAGTAGGAGGAATCCGACGAAAACGCAAGACGATTGGCCCGGTCGTTGATGAGGCCGAAGCGCGCGGAGAAGCTGTCATACAGAGTATTCAGCTCCTGCTGAAGCTGCTCAATCTCCCCGTCGCCGTGCTCATCGAGCTGCGCGTCGATCAGCTTGCGCACCTGATCCCGCAGGGCAATCATGCCCTTGACGCGCTCCTGTGCCGTCTGATTCAGGTGTGGCTTCACCATGCGGCTGTTCTCGCGGTAATAGACGGTGCCGTCGATCACAGAATACGAGAAGTTCCGCACATCGGGATCGGCGGGAATGGATTCGTCGATCGCTTCATCGTCGCCCAGATCGGGCAGCGCTGCTTCCTGATAGGTGCCGTGAATGTGGCCAATCGCCTCATGCAGCTGATCTGCAAGGCTCACCCCCTCTTTGGGGAGGACGGTAAAGCTCTCCCGGCCGTACTGCGTATTCTCCCTGGACAGCGTGCCCAGAACCATCTCCGGGTGCTGAACAAAGTAGCTGTTCATGGTAAAGCCATTTGTGTCTTCATCCACATGCACCCAATCCGGCTCAATCTCGATGGCCCGATCCCGCTTTTGCAGGAAGATGATGTCCGAAACGACCTCGGTACCCGCGTTGGCGCGAAAGGCGTTGTTCGGCAGCCGGATCGCGCCCAGCAGCTCCGCACGCTGCGCGATGTATTTGCGCACCTCCGGGGACTGCTGATCCATCGTATATCGGGAGGTGACAAAGGCGATTACGCCACCCGGGCGCACCTGGTCAATGGCCTTGGCGAAGAAGTAGTTGTGAATGGAAAAACCGAGCTTATTATAAGCCCGGTCGTTGACCTGATAGTTGCCAAAGGGCACGTTGCCGATGGCGAGATCGAAGAAGTCACGCCTGTCCGTCGTTTCAAAGCCGGCGACGGTGATGTTGGCCTTGGGATAAAGCTGCTGCGCGATGCGCCCGGTGATGCTGTCCAGCTCCACACCGTACAGTCGGCTGGCCTGCATTCCTTCCGGCAGCATTCCGAAGAAATTGCCGACGCCCATGGACGGCTCCAAAATGTTGCCGCCGGTAAAGCCCATCTGCGCGACAGCATCGTACATCGACCGGATGACGACGGGGCTGGTGTAGTGCGCGTTGAGCGTCGAGGCGCGCGCGGCCTCGTATTCCTGCGGCGTGAGCATGGCGGCAAGCTGCCGGTACTCGTCTGCCCATGCCGGCTTGTCGGGGTCAAAGGCATCTGCCAGACCGCCCCAGCCCACATAGCGCGAGAGTATCTCCTGCTCCTGCGACGTTGCTGCACGTTCCTCGGCTTCAATCTGCTTGAGCGTTCGGATGGCGGCAAGATTGCTCCCGAACTTGGCCTTCGCACCGCCCTCACCGAGATGATCGTCCGTGATGCGGAAGTTCTCCACAGCGGAGGGCGAATTGCTCACAGGTGCGGTCGAATTCTGTGGAAAACTCTGAGGATAACCCTGTGGATGGAGCTGTGGATAATCTGTCGTCGGCGCGGGTTTTCCACCGATCGTGGATAACATGGCCGCATTTCGCTCATCCAGCGCCAGCAGCTGTGCAAAGCGCTCGATGCTCTCTGAACGGAAGATGGGATAATCCAAGGACGGATCACGAAGCTGCACATTGAAATGCCCGATCTGGGTAATGACAAAGGGGCGGTCATCCAGATAGACCGTATCGCCAACCCTGTACGGGTGCTCCTTCTCAGCGGATTCGGGCAAACCTTCTCCAGCAGCCGGGACAGGGGGGGCTTCGCTATCCTGTTCAGCCTGAATCTGCTCCGTAAGCTCCGTCACCTGCTGAATGAACGGACTGCTTCTTAGTGCTTCCTCATCCACGACCTCACCATTGACGATGCCCGCATCAGCCAGCCGCTCACGCACGGCTTCGGTGTCGATGGGCTCGTCATCGTCTGGAATCCCCTCGTTCGCCTCTACGTTATCTGCAAGGTCGGATTCCGAGACAGCCTCATTCGTTTCGGATTGTACTTCCTCGGCTTCCTGCAACGCGCCCATGCTTTCCATTTCCTTTGGCGTCATATACCGGTCACGCGCAATCAAGGCATCAATCCGCTTTGCCACCTGCGCCCAGGAAAGCTGAATTGGCGGGCATTCATCCTTTTCCAGCTTGATGCCCTTGCTGTCATGGCTTTCGCCGCTGCGGTCGGAGCCCGACACCGCATGGGAGCGCCCACCGATGCCGTATTCTCCCTTGAGGAAATCCGCCTTTTCCTTGGGTGTATGCGCGGGATATGCCGTGAAGAAGCGATAGATTCTGCCTTTGCCGCCAGACATAAGGCTTCCCCTGGAAAGGGCGTCGTCGATTTCGTCCTCGGTGATGAAGGCTACCGGCCTTGCAACCTCCGTCAGCAGGGATTCGTATTCCCTGCGGGGAAGGGCAAGCTCCCTGAGCGACTGGGCCAGGGCAGGCGGGTTGTGGAAACGGAATCGCAGGAGCTTTTGGTTTTGCGCATGGGCATCGGCAAAGGTATTCATCTCTGTGGTCATGCCGGACAGGAAAGCCGGATCGGCCAGGCGTTCAGCCAATCGGGCCGTTTCGTCCGGAAAGCCACCGCCGCGAATGGGTTCCAGGGAGGGAAGAAAGGCTTTTCCATCGGGCGTTGTGTCGAGATACAGATTCCACAGGCGCTGGGCGATCATGGTGCGCTCGTGAGCCGGAGCAGTCGCCAGCTCCATCATGCTCATGAACTGACCGCTTTCCAGCAGTTCTCCGATTCGTCTTGCGGCATCCTCCCAGGACATGACCTGCGCAATTCGGGTATTGCGAGCCGAACCGCCGGGCGCGAAGCGAATCCCGTCCTCCGCATACCATGCGCTGATGCGCCCATGCTCCGTGGCCATGCCGTTGCCGCCATGATAAACCTGCCGGAGAATCTGCGCCATTTCTTCAACCGGCTTCCCCTTGGAAAACTCGGCAGCCAGCATAATCCGGTGATTACTGGTGTTGCTACCCGTGCGCAGGATGTCATCCATGTCCTCCTGCGGAACAGAAAAAGCGAAGGGCGTCGCCGGGACGCTCTCCGCTTCCATGGTGTCGATCAATGCGATCTGCTCCGATTCGCCGGGGATGATGAAGCTCATCTGCTCCAGCACGGGGTCGTAATCCGTCAGGCGTAGATCAGCTCCGACAGGATCGTCTCCTCGGCCTGCGCCTGCAGCGCGTTCATGCTCTGCACCCAGGCCATCTGATCCCGCGCTTTCAGCGCCTCCGTCACGCCCGCCTGCTTCGTCAGTTCGTTCATCAGGCTTTCGAGCCGATTCTGCGCCGTCTGCTCGATCTCCTGCAGGTGCTCCATCAGCTTCCCGCTGAGCATCAGCCTCGTGTACAGCCCCGGACGATTCTCCTCCAGATAGCGCTGTCTCATCAGGCCGTACTTGCCCAGCGGCATCTGCTCCGCTTCGGTCAGCCCCAGGTCGGGCAGCAGATAGTCCCCGTTCTGCCTGTACTTCAGTTCGATCATGTTCCATGCTCCTTTCTGTCTGCCTGATTGTCATTTCAATCTGCCGCAGCACCTGGCCCGTGATCATACTGACCGCGTTGCCAAGCTCCCCGGCAGTTGCAGGGGTGTTAAAGTTCATCACCTCGGTGAAGTCCTCCCGGTACAGCTCCGGCTCCAGTCCGCATCGCAGCTGAAGGCTGTAGGCGATGCTGGCGGCGGCGGACTGCCGGAAGGACGCTCCGATGTTGAATTCATCATACTCCGAAAGGAAGGAATCCGCAACGCTGTCGAGGATATCCCGCCTGTGGTCATGCCAATACGCGAGCGCCTGCTGGCTGGCAATCTGATGGATTTGCTCCTCGAGGGGCATCACCGCATCCGCATCGAAGTTCGCTTCCAGCATTTCCCGAACGGGCTGCTCCGTCCGCTCGGACAGCTGCCAGGGCTCCACGTTCCGGGAGCCACGGCGCGCGCCGGTGTCCGACACATCAAAGACATAACGCACGCCCATTCCGTTTGGGCCCGCGGCGAGCAGCGCAATACCCTTGGAGCCGCGCCGGATGTACCGGTGCATGGTGTTGTCCCAGAGATCGTACCCGGCACAGGCCGTTGCATCCGGGCGCTGGGCATAGATCAGCAGCTGATCGCGGAAGGGGTACTTGTACAGTCTGGATGATGTGCCCAGAAACGCCGCCCAATCCAGATAGTCTCCGGTAATCTTTCGGGCGGTATCGTCAGCCAGCACGGCGTAAACCTGTGCCTTTGTAGCCATGTGGTCTCCTCCTGTTGTCATTCCCATGGGATGAAGTCCGGCGCGATGTCTGCTAGGAGCTGATCAAACTCGGCGTCGCTCATCTGTGCCAGCTTTTGGATCACCTGCTCGGAGAGCGTTTTCAGATCGGTCTCGTCAAACATCAGGTACTGCATCATGTTTTTCAGCTCATCGACCGTATCCAGCCGGCTTCCTGCGTTGTAGAGACAGATCAGGGTGATTTCTTCCGTGTCAAAGTGGTTCATGCTTGCCTCCATCGCCGCTATCAGCCTCCGAAACTGCTTTCACAGTCCTCGCAGCAGTCGGGGTCATCCCCTGCGTGCAGATAAGGCTGCTGACAGACGGCGCATTGTCTCAGGCTGTCCGGGTACGCCTCCGCAGGGTCGCCGCTGTCGTCCGCGCCGTACCACAGCGCATACTCGATGAGATCCTGCACATCCCAGCCGGCGGGCAGCACATTCTCCAGAAAGTAATCGCAGAGGATTGCGCCGTCCTGCGCCGATGGAGCATTCGGGCTGATGATGTGGCAGTGCTCATCGGTCAGCGCGCAATATCCGGCATGGCAGTTATCGCACTCCTCGTGGGCAAGCGCCCGGATGTGGTTGAGTATCTGTCTGTTCGTCATGGGCACCTCTTACCCGGCAAGGGCACGCCTGCCCCTGCCGAAAGAAGGACATCACGCCGGGTGGCGGATGTCCTCCTCCGTCATGTAGATGCCATAGCGCCCCAGCTCCGGGATGGCATTGTTCTCAGCCTCGGTCCGGGCACGCTGGAAAGCGCCGTCGTCATCGTTCACGTTCAACGTGCGCAGGGCGTAGACCGGCCCGTCCAAACGCGTCTTGCGGTACTCGTCATATCGGGCGACCTGCCGGACGCCATTCTTGCGGCACAGGTAATCCAGCATGCCGAGCAGGAACAGCGCACAGCGATACTCCCTACCCTGATACAGCCGCTCAATCCATCCATTCTGGTCGATTCCGTCGATGAACGCCAGATCGCCGGTGGCGCGAAGCCTGCCCAGCATGGAATCCGCCAGCACATAGAAGTTCATCAGGGAGTTGTCATCATGCACGGCGATGCGGGCCGGAGCGGTACGCTCAAGCGCATCCCAGTAGCCCTCCAGGATGTCCTCGACGCTGACATCCAGCGCATACGCGATGTTGTACAGGGTGGCGGCCTCGCAGCGATCCAGCTGCGCCTTGCCGTTCAGGATGTCGCGCAGCGTGGATTCCGGGATATTGCTCCGGGCGCTCAGCTCGGCGCGGCTCATGTGGCAGGCGTTCATCAGTTCATTCAGGTACATCATTTTATCGCTCCATTTCGTGTTTCTTGGGTTTGATGGTTGGTACAGGGGTACTATGCACCGCTTTCTGCTCACGGCTGTGTGCCTGATGCCCCTCCTTGGGCCCGTTGTTGACGATCCCGTCGATCATATTGTAATCGTCCTCGATCATCATTTCGGCATTCTTCAGCGCGTTTTCGTGCTCAAGAAAGGCGGGCAGCTTATAGAATCCAAAGCTGTCCGTGTAATAGCACTCGGTCTGGCCGTTCAGGTTGAGCGCGATCACGTCGCTGACACTCAGGCTGTGACCATGAAAATCATCGGGGCGATTGAGGTTGAAGCGGGTATACAGCCCTTCCAGGATGGCTTCGGGAGTTCTGTACGCAGCAAGGGCAGGCGAAAGCACGCCGGAGTAAACGAGGTCATACCGGCTTTCCGTCACGCCAAGCGCGGCGTCGTCATGGTTGCCGTCCCTTCGGTTGAGGCTGCGTAGCTCCGACAGGCTGGCAAAGCGCAGGCTGTGATACTGGGGATCGGGCTTTAGCTGATAAATCGCAAAGCCATTTTCGGGAAGCTCATGAGGATTCTGCCCGGTTTTGTCCATCATAGGATCACCTCCAAAAGCAGAGCGCCGGCATCGCTGCCAGCGCCCTACGCAGGTTGTTATTCGCAGACCACCATGTCGCTGGTTCTCACCCCATCGGAGATCACCAGCGAATACTGGTACGAGCCATCCTCCTTGACCTGACGGCAGATGCGCAGGCCGTACTGCTCCGTGGCAGTGCCGCGCGCCAGCGTCAGCTCGAACTCCGATTCATTGAGGTAACGGTCACGGCGGGTATCGTAAAAGTCAATCGACCATGTGCCCGACCATTCCATCTCGCGTCCGCTCTCCAGCTGCGTCCTGCCGGTCATCGTTCCATCCTCGCAGAAGGTGATGCGGCTTGCGTTGATGGAGCTGCCTGCGTACAGCCGCCAGCTGCCGAGCATGTCCTGACGCGCTTCGCTCAGCTCCGTCACCGTTTCATACAGGCAGGCGGACGGCACAAAGCCACGGAATCGCTCATGGTCTGCCTCAGCTTCAATGTACGTCCATTCGCCCATGGTGCCCAGGCAAGTCACCCTCGTGTTCTCCGTCAGTCGGGCGAGGGGCGTGAGGCTGACCAGAGGATCATCCGTCACCTCCACATCGTAATGCACGACGGAGGGGATGCTCGTAAGGTTCAGCTCCGGCACCGTCACATCGGCGGGCAGCGCATTCTTGTAGATATAGCCGATGCGGTTGTGCGTATCGGTAATATCATACTGCACGAGAATCCAGTCGCCCTCGCTGCCAAACACCTGAATCCAGCCGTTGGTGCTGACACGGGCACGTCCTTTCGCGCCACGGATGCTCTTACTGTCGGGCGCGGAATAGACGGGATAGGTCTGGTTCGAGGTAAAGGAGATCAGGGAGGCATTCAGCGTCCCCGCAGGAATCGGCGGCACATTGGCGGTGTCGATCATCGTCGTGGCAGGCTCATCAGCCAAAGCAATCGCACAAAGCATAATCAGGGTGAGAATCAGAGTAAGCAGTTTCTTCATATTATTTTGGCTCCTTTCTTGTCATTCGAAGGTGGGACGGAGGATGGGCTTGCCGTCCGCATTGTAGTCAAGATATAGCGTGGCATCGTATTGGGTATGGGTCTTGGCGGAGCGCAGGCCGACCTTGCGGACGCAGCCCTTCTCCAGCAGCTCCTTCACATCGCCGGAGGTCAGCGGCTTTTCCGCGTCCTTCAGAATGCCGCCGGTCTTCCACAGCGCAAAGCTGCAGGTGCGGTTTTCACACATATACCCCTTCGCACGCTCGGTGATCGCCGCACCGCACTTGGGGCAGGCACCCAGCGCCTCCCGCAGCGGCGGGAAAAGCTGTTCAGCATTCTCGGCGCGCTGGGTATCGCGGGTCATTTCCTGCACGAACTGGCGAATATCGCGCATGAAGTCCTCGGACTTTTCCTGTCCCTGCTCGATGCGGCCCAGCCGCTGCTCCCACTCCGCTGTCAGCTGTGCGGAGCTCAGCTTGTCGGGCAGGATGGAGGTCAGCGCCTTACCCTTGGCGGTCGGAATCAGGACTTTCTTTCGCTTTTCTCCGA
The DNA here is from genome assembly GCA_017463245.1 of Clostridia bacterium. Lineage (GTDB taxonomy): Bacteria > Bacillota > Clostridia > Christensenellales > Aristaeellaceae > UBA11524. The sequence continues at coordinate 3,628 of JAFTPN010000068.1, read as the reverse complement.
CGCGCTCCACCAGCTTGGTTTCGATGAGCTTTTCCAGAATCGCCGCCCGCGTGGCAGGCGTGCCGATGCCCTTGTGTTCCGCATCCTCCGGCATGTCCTCCTTGCCTGCGCTTTCCATCGCGTGCAGGATTGTCCCCTCGGTGTGATGCGCCGGAGGCGTGGTCTGCCCCTCCCGAATTTCAGCGCTGGGGAAGGGAAACTCAAAGCCTTCGGTCATTTCTCCCGGCACCGTCAGGGGATTATCCGCATCCTTATCTTCTGCCCCCGCGCCGATACTGCCGCGGAAGGCGCACCAGATGCGCCTCCAGCCCATCTGCACAATGCGCTTACCTTTTGCAGTGAAGTCATGCCCGGCGCACTCGATGTGCAGGACGGTTTCCTCGTATACGCAGGGATCATCCAGCGCGCAGAGCAGCCGGGTACACACCAGCACCAGCAGCTCACGCTCGCCGGTGGTCAGCGCCCGGATGGCCGCTTCCTGACCGGGCATCGTGCTCGTCGGGATCAGTGCATGGTGATCCGTCACCTTGCTGTCCCTGATGACCGACTCGACATGAACAGCGGGGTCAAGACCGGCAGCAAACGGCAGTACGCCGCAAACCCTGGAAGCCAGCTCGGGCAGCCCGGCTTCCAGGTCGTGCGTCAGATAGCGGCTATCGGTTCGCGGATAGGTCAGCAGCTTCTTCTCGTACAGTCCCTGGGCATAGTCAAGGGTCTGCTGCGCCGTGAAGCCGTAGAGCTTGTTCGCGTCCCGCTGCAGGCTGGTCAGGTCATAGAGCGCAGGCGGATTCTCCTTCCGCTGTGTATGCTCCACCGCCCTCACGACAGCAGGGCTGTGGTTACAGGCATCCATCAGCCGGCGGGCTTCATTCAGATCAGCATAACGCTCCGATTCGGCGCTCACGTCGCGCCCGGTATCCAGCACGACCTTGTAGAAGGTCTCCGGCCTGAACTCCGCAATGGCTTTTTCTCTCTGCGAGAGCATGGCCAGCGTCGGGGACATCACGCGCCCGATGTGCAGCGTCGGGCCGTAGAGCAGGGAGTACAGGCGCGTGGCGTTCATGCCGATAAGCCAATCCGCCTGGGCGCGGCAAAGCGCTGCCTGATACAGATTGTCGTAAGCGGACAGGGGCTTCATGGCGCGGAAGCCGTCGCGGATGGCGCTTTCCTCCATCGAGGAGATCCACAGGCGGCGCACAGATTTCCGGCACTGCGCCGCCTGATAGACCAACCGGAAGATCAGCTCGCCCTCGCGTCCTGCATCCGTCGCGCAGATGATGCCGGTCACGCGGGGATCGTTCATCAGGGCCTTGAGGATGTCAAACTGCTTTTTGGTCTCGGCGGTGACGGTGTATTCCCATTTTTCAGGGATGATCGGCAGATCCGCGTAGCGCCAGCGGGCGTACCTGGCATCGTAGACCTCGGGCAGCGCCAGCTCGACGAGATGCCCGACGCACCAGCTGACCAGAAATCCCTTGCCCTGCAGGTAGCCGTTCTGACGTTCGGTGGCTCCCACAACCTCCGCAATCGCTCTTGCGACGCTCGGCTTCTCCGTGATAATCAGTTCCATATTGTTTTTTCCTCCATGAATGGGTTACCCCGGAGCGGGATGCTCCGGGGCTGCGTTACTTCTGTTCGGTGCTTTCGTCCTCGTCATCGTCATCGAGATCAAGCTCGCTGTCGGCATGGCACGCAGCAGGCTGATTCCTGCCTTTCAGGAAAATGACCGCTCCAACGACGCCGATTCCCACCATGGCAAAAAGCGCGAGCAGCGCCGTGGTCTTGTCGGTCGTGGTCTGCGCGGGAGCCTGCGTCGGCTGTGGTGTGATGACGGGCACAGCGGTCGGCTCAGGTGTTACATAGATGATCTCCGGCGTGGGCGTGGGCACGGCCTCCTTCTCCTCGTCGGACATCAGTGCCAAAAGGTCGCGCTCATCGACGAGGTTCAGGAAATACGTCTCGTACATCTCCGCCTCCTCGTCAACCGGCTTGTCGTAGTCGATGACGAGATAGAAGGTGTTGCCATTCTTCGTTTGCAGCGTAATGAACTGCTTGTTGGTCGCCGCAGAGTACAGCACATCCAGCGTATGGCTGTTGCCGTCCGCCTGATAGGGCATGCCGGGGCCGATGGTGATGTATTCGGTCTTGATGATCGTCTCCGGCGTGGGCGCGGCGGTCGGCTCCGGCGTGGGATCAGGCTCGTCCTGCACATAGATGAGCGAGCTTCCCAGGCCGTTATAGCGGTTGGGCGCAGGAGTATGGGTTGCTGTGGGCGCAGCAGTCGGTGTGATTGTCGCCTCATCAGCCGGCTTCTTCGTCGGCTTCGGCGTGGCCGTCGGCACGGGCGTGGGATCAGCGGGCTTTTCGTAATGCGGATTGTTCAGCGTAACCGGCTCAGAGAAGTTGCCCGCATAGTCAAAGGCGCGGATAGCCAGCTTCTCAAACTGGTTCATGTTCTGATCCAGTTCCACATTCAGCACTCCGTTTGTTAGCGTGGTAAACAGCATACTGTTGACCTGCACACCGGCGACGCCGGACAGATCATCCTTCGCATCGACCTGAAGGGTCGTGCCGTTGATGGACGCGGTGAGCACCGGCGCTGTCAGGTCAATGCACGTCACCTCCGCGCTTTCCTCAAACGCATGACCATGCGGATCGGTCACGCGCAGGGTGAAGGTGCCGTTTTCGTGGAGCGTCAGCTCTGCACGGCCATCTGCAAACAGGTTTTCGCAGTCCACCCAATTCCCATCATTCATCCGGTACTCGATTGTTTGCCAGCCCAGCCTGTCCTTGTCCGTAATAGACACCTTCATGACGGCTCCGTTGCCGCTTGTCCAGCCGCCCGGCGCAGTCAGGATGATTCTGTACGGCGAGACGCTTTCCATGGGCATCTCTGCGGGCGTAGACTCACCCTCTGCGATAGCCCAAACGGGCGAAAATGCTGCTGCACATGCAGCCAGCAGCAGAAACGCCGCCATGCCAAGCGGCAGGATATGCTTACGCATCGTCATCATCCATCACCTCCTCATCGGGCAGCGTAGCAGGGGCATCTGCCTCGGCAGGCGCGGCCTGCACATCCTTGGGCAGTTCAGGCACCATCCTGTCCCCGAACATGGATTTCATGATTTCGGCGAACTGCTCCGGGGTCACGTTGTACAGCTCTGCCGTCGCATGGATGGCCGTGCGGTCAGCCTGCTTGACAAGGCCGCGCAGGTCTTCCACCTCTGCCTGAAGCTCGATCAGCTCCTGCTCCCTTCTGCCCAGCAGCGCATGGAGCTTCTGGCGGTCGGCGGGATAGCGCTTCTTTTTCTTTTCGGTCATGGTTCCTCCTTAATCAAGTGGCAGGCGGCCAAAGCCATACAGTCGCTTCGACCATTTCTCGCTTTTCAGATCGGCAAAGCCGACCGGGTCGCCTGCGTGAATCATCATGTCGTTGCCCACATAGATGCCCACATGGGTAATGCCCTTGACATCCGCGCCCATCGTCTTCTCGAAAAATACGAGATCGCCGGGACGAGCATCCTCCTTGCTGACATCGCTGCACAGGGAGTAGAGCCCATTGGCGCCCATCCGTCCTACATCGCACACGCCGGAGTTGTTAAAGACCCAGCAAACATAACCGGAGCAG
>JAFTPN010000067.1 GCA_017463245.1 Clostridia bacterium | reverse complement strand
CTACCTGACCTTCCAGGAATACTTCGAGCGTATGACCTCCGATCCCAAGCGCTGGGGCAAGCCCTTTGCCGCGCTGCTGGGTGCCTTCGACGCCCAGCTGGATCTGAACATCGCCTCCATCGGCGGCAAGGACTCCATGTCAGGCACCTTCGAGAAGATGGACGTGCCGCCCACGCTCTGCTCCTTCGCCGTGGCTCCCGGCAAGGCCAGCCAGGTAATTTCTCCCGAATTCAAGGCCGCTGGCCATGAAATTCGCCTGCTGAGCTGCGATCCCCACGACACCGCTTCCCTCACCGCCAATTACGACGCCGTGCGCCAGGGTATCCTTGACCGCAAGATCGTGGCTGCCTGGGCGCTGGGCCTGGGCGGCGTGGCGGAAGGCCTGTTCAAGATGGGCCTGGGCAACGCCATCGGCACCCGCATGGACGACGATTACGAGGGCGACCTCTTTGCCCAGCAGATCGGCGCGATGCTCATTGAGTGCGCCGAGCCCTGCGGCCTGGGCGAGAAGGTGGGCGACACCATTCCCGAGTGGGCGCTGGAATACGAGGGCGACCGCATCGACCTCGCCCCCATGCAGGAGATCTACGAGGGCAAGCTGGAGAAGGTCTTCAAGTATCGCGGCCGCACCGGCGAGACCACCGAGAAGTTCACCCGGAAGGCTGAAAAGCGCGTGGCTCCCGCCATTCACGTGGCCAAGCCCCTGGCCTTCATCCCCGTGTTCCCCGGCACCAACTGCGAATACGACACCGCCCGCGCTGTGGAACGTGCTGGCGGCAAGGCGGAGATCCTGGTCATCAACAACCTGACCCCCGCTGACATCACCGCCTCCATCCAGAAGGCCGCTTCCATCATTGCCCGCAGCCAGATGATCGTGCTGCCCGGCGGCTTCTCCGGCGGCGACGAGCCCGACGGCTCTGCCAAGTTCATCACGGCTTTCTTCCGCAATCCTGCCATGAAGGACGCTGTGGCCGACCTGCTGGACAACCGCGACGGTCTGATGCTGGGCATCTGCAATGGCTTCCAGGCGCTGGTGAAGCTGGGTCTGGTGCCCTTCGGCAAGATCGTGGATACCGACGACCAGTGTCCCACCCTGACCTTTAACGAGATCGGCCGCCACCAGTCCATGCTGGTGCGTACCCGCATCGCCTCCAACAAGTCTCCCTGGCTGAGCAAGTGCGACGTGGACGACATCCACACCATCGCCATCAGCCACGGCGAAGGTCGCTTCGTTGGCCCTGAGGCGCTGCTGCGCCAGCTGGCCGCCAATGGTCAGGTCGCTACCCAGTATGTTGATCTTTCCGGCAACCCCTCCATGGACACCCGCTTCAACCCCAACGCCTCCTACTTCGCCATCGAGGGCATCACCAGCCCCGACGGCCGTGTCCTGGGCAAGATGGGTCACACCGAGCGCTCCGGCGACAACCTCTACAAGAACGTCCCCGGCAACAAGTACCAGCCCCTCTTCGAAGGTGGCGTGGAGTACTTCAAGTAAGGTACGCGCCAGAGGAGGCTCTGCCTCCTCTGGACTCCACCGGCAGGGGCTTTGCCCCTGCACCCCACGAAGGGTCTTCGACCCTTTCGAAACCCATCCTGTGATAGCATACAGGGTGGGTTTTCCTTTGGGGTCACGGCGCACAACGGATGCGCCGCGACGCGGGGGAAGGAGCTTTCCACCTCATCAGTCGCTGCGGCGACAGCTTCCCCTCAAGGGGAAGCCAAGGTATGGCCATGCAAAAGCCTTCCCCTTGAGGGGAAGGTGGCCGTAAGGCCGGATGAGGTGGACAGCCACATCTTCCGCCCTGCAACTTCTCTCTGCACCTGTAGGGGCGAACTGTGTTCGCCCGCCCACACGCTCAATTCCGCATTCCGAATTCCCCACACTTGCATTCTTCTCCGTCATCCGCTATAATAAGCATCATGTGTGAAAGGGGCGACCCCCATGCTGCTCCACGAGTTCGATTCTTCCCAGACGGCGATGTTCAACCCCACCACAGCCCACCAGCCCGTGCCGGGAATGCCCAAGGTGGCGGTGAGCTGCTTTTCCTTCGTCACCTTCAACCGCCTGCTGGAGGGACTGAACGCCCAGCCCATTGCCCAGATGAAGACGGCAAGCCAGCTCTATCCAATCTACAAGGCCACCTACAAGGGTGTGGACGTGGCGCTGTTCCTTGCTGGCGTGGGTGCGCCGGTGTGCGTGGGCAGCCTGGAGGAAATCTTCGTTATGGGTGTGGAGACCGTGGTGCTGTTTGGCACCTGCGGCGTGCTGGACAGGGACATCAGGGATTGCTCCATCATCCTGCCCACCTCCGCCCTGCGGGACGAGGGTACCTCCTACCACTACGCGCCGCCGGGGGATGAGATCGCCGTCAACACCCGCTATGGGCAGCTCTTTGCCGATATGCTGGACGAGCTGCGCATCAGCTATGTTTCCGGCAAGTGCTGGACCACCGATGCCATGTACCGCGAGACCCGCGAGAAGGTTGCCCGCCGCAAGGCGCAGGGCTGCATCTGCGTGGACATGGAGTGTGCCTCCTGTGCAGCGGCAGCGCAGTTCCGCGGCAAGGGCGTGCTGCAATTTTTCTATGCGGCGGATAACCTGGACGCGGAGGAATGGGATCCGCGCAGCCTTTCCAGCAACGCCATGCTGGAGGAAAAGGATCGCATTGCCCTGCTGGCGCTTGAAGCGGCGGTGCGCATCAGCAATACGACCAAATAAAGGAGAAACGTCATGCCTTACATTCAAACGATGACCAACGTTGGCATTTCCGGCAAGAAGGAACAGACCATCAAGCAGCGCATGGGCGAGGCCATTGAGCTGATCCCAGGCAAGAGCGAAAGCTGGCTGATGCTCTCCTTCCACGATGATGCGCACATGTACTTCCGTGGCGAGGACGCCCCCTGCGCCCTGTGCCAGGTGAAGCTCTACGGCTCCGCCAGCGAAGAGGCTTACGCCGAACTGACCGGCGCGCTGACGGACATCCTGGCCGAGGAGCTGGAGATCGACCCCGACCGCATCTACGTCACCTACGACGAGATCGGCACCTGGGGCTGGAACGGCGGAAACTTGTGATAAGCAAAAAGGACGGCAGAGACCGTCCTTTTTTTCGGCCATTCCACGGCGCAAGGCCGTGTACTGGCTACACTTCGGCCAACGCGAGCGTTGGCCTCGTTAGTCGGGACTTGCGTCCCTCCCTATTTTGTGTGAAAGCGATGTGTTTTCCGGATGAATTGTCACAAAAAATTTTCAAAAACCCGTTCATATTCCTGCTGTGATGTAGTATAATAAAGTTGGTGTCTTATTGTGTACGAAAGTGGGGGAGAAAGCGCGTGGAATCGCTGTGGCAAACGATCCAAACCATGATATGGAACGTGTTTCACCGCCCCGGTTTATCTGATATCATCGATATCATCGTTGTGGCGTTCATCGTCTACGAGCTGATCCTGCTCACCCGGCAGACCCGCGGCAGCGCCGTGCTGAAGGGTCTTGTTTTGCTGCTGCTCATTGTGGGCATCAGCGATCTGCTGGGGCTGACCGCCCTGAACTGGCTGCTGATGACCATCGTGTCCAATGGCGCGGTGGTGCTGGTGATCCTCTTCCAGCCGGAATTGCGCAAAGCTCTGGAACAGATGGGTCGCGGCACCGTGCTGGACAAGAACCGCGAGGACAAGAGCGAGGAAGCCCGCATTGTGGACGAGGTGATCAAGTGCCTCACCAACCTGAGCCGCCGCCGGGTGGGTGCGCTGATCGTGTTTGAACAGAAAACTGGCTTGCAGGATGTGATCGAGACCGGCATCAGCATCGATGCCCAGATCTCCTCTGCCCTGCTGGAAAATATCTTTGAGCCCAACACCCCCCTGCACGATGGTGCTGTGGTGGTGCGCGGCACCCGCGTGATGGCCGGCGCCTGCATCCTGACCCTGACCGAGGGCACGGGCATCAGCCACGAGCTGGGCACACGCCACCGCGCTGCCATCGGCATCAGCGAGACAACCGATGCGGTGGTGCTGATCGTGTCCGAAGAGACGGGCATCATTTCCATGGCTCGCGAGGGCAAGCTGACCCGCCACCTGGACGCCAAGTCCCTGCGGGAGCTGCTCACCGGCATGTACGAGCCGCCCCACACCAGCCTGATATCGGTTTTCCGCGATCTGGTGAAGGGAAAGGAGGGTGACAAGTGATGCAGAATCATCCCCAGCAGCCCGAAAAGAACAGCCAATGGAAGAACATTTTGCAAACGCTGTGGCAAATGCTGAGCAAAAATTGGGGGCTGAAACTGCTGGCGCTGCTCATTGCCATTGTGCTTTGGGCGGGCCTGATCACCCAGGATCCCTCCCTGACCCGCGAAAAGATCTTTGACGACGTGACCATTTCCGTTACCGGCAGCGAGACCATCAAGCGCAACGGTCTGATCGTTACCAGCGACCTGGACGAGCTTTTGCAGGGCGCGAGGCTTGAGGTGGACGTGCCGCAGATGCAGTATGCCAACGCCAACGCCAGCACCTTCAACGCCCGCATCGACCTGAGCCGCGTGAATACCACCGGCGTGCAGGAGATCAAGGTGCTGACTACCAACAGCGTGGCCTATGGCACGGTGAGCCAGGTGACGCCTTCCACCCTGGAGATCGAAGTGGATGAATACGTGACCCGCTACCGCATCCCCATGAATGTGAATATCATCGGCGAAGCGCCTGCGGGCTACTATGCCGGAACCGCCCAGCCCGACCCGCCCATGGTGGCCGTCAGCGGCCCCAAGACCCTGGTGGAGCAGATCGTCCGGGCAGAGGCGGTGCTGGATCTGAGCAGCCTCCCCGCCCGTGAAGGCACCATGCGCATCGCCAGCGCCTTCTACCTCCTGGACGAGCAGGGCAATGCTGTGGAAAGCGACCTGCTCTCTGTGACCAGCGAATCCGTTCTGCTGGACAGCGTGGTGGTGGAGCTGACCCTGTATGCCACCAAGGAAATGGACATTTCCGCTCTGAGCATGATCAAGGGCGAGCCCGCCGAGGGCTATGAGGTGAAGTCCGTGAGCTACACCCCCACGGTGGTTCGCGCCGCCGGACGCGCCATCAACCTGGATCTGCTGGACACGCTGTATGCCACCAGCAGCGTGGATGTGACGGGCAAGACCGACTCCCTGCAGCAGCAGGTGCGGGTGCGCCGCCCCACCGAGCTGATCTACCTCAGCGCCGACACGGTGACCGTGGAGGTGGAGATCGGCCCCATTATTCAGGAGAAGAGCTTTACCGACCAGAAGGTCAGCGTGGTGAACCTGAAGAGCGGCCAGCGGGTGAGCACCGATGTGCGCACCGCCAACCTGATCATCACCGGCCCCCAGCTGTGGGTGCAGGGCTTGCGCAGCTACCACGTCACCCTGAGCTGCGATGCCTCCGGCCTGACCGCGGGCGAGTATGACCTGCCGGTGATCTGCCGCATCCAGAACGATGCGGGGCAGAACTACACCGTGGACGTGCAGCCTGCTACCGTGCACGTAACGATTCGATAAGCAAGCGCATTTGCTGCTGTTCCGGCCAGCCCGCGGTGTAAGGCCGTGGGCTGCTGGTTTTTTCAAAACGATCCTGCGGAAAGGAGGTCGCCTATGGGAAGCTTTGCCAACTCCATGTTCAGCGTGCTGCTGGGCTGGTTCCGCGGTGCGGTGGACTGGGTGTGGAAGGTGCTGTTCAACGCCGAAGATGGCGGCCTCATTGGCTGGATCGGGGAGAACTGGGTGGGGCTGATCATCACATTGTGCATTGCCTGCATGGCGGTGGACGCGATGGTGCATCTGCTGCGCTGGCGTCCCTACAAGGTATGGGCAAGCTTCTTCCGCCGCCTGCTGGGCAAGACTGATGATGGCGAGGACACCGGCGAGTTCTCCGGCCGGATGCGCCGCGAGTGGTACTATGCCGATGGCACCGCCCGCACCGAAGAGGTGGAGATTCCCCAGGAGGAATGGTACGAGGATGAACTGCCTACGGCGCGGGTCAGCAGCGCGGATATGCCCCAGCAGTACGTGCAGGCCTTTGCCAAACCGGAGAAGCTGAAATATCAGGAAGAATTGAAGAAGGAGCAGCCTGTGCAGGGACTGGAGGACTATCCCCAGCCCCCCAGCGCCCCGGAGGAGCAGCCCGCCACCACCCGCACCGAGCGGATGCGCAAGCGCATGGCGCGGCTGAACGCCTATCTGGATGGTGATGACGAGCTGCCCCTGCGGTATCGCCCCGTGCCACCGGCGGTGGACAAAAACGAGGCCTACCGCGCACCCTATTATCCGCCCCAATGGCGTAAGCCCCAGGATGGCGCGGAGGCAAACGAGGAGGAAATGCATGACAGCGCTTACTGACAGCCGCTTTGTGGTGCTGGTGGGCAATTATGGCAGCGGAAAAACCGAGCTGGCGCTGAACCTGGCGCTGGCCTCGGCCGGGCAAATGACCACCACGCTGGTGGATCTGGACATTGTGAACCCTTATTTCCGCAGCGGTGAAAAGGCCGACGTGCTGAAAGCCGCCGGTGTGCGGGTGCTGATGCCCACCTTCGCCATGTCCACGGTGGATATTCCCGCCCTGCCCGCGGAGATCCAGAGCGTGTTTGAACAGCCCAGCCAGCGGGTGATTTTCGACGTGGGCGGCGATGATACCGGCGCGGCTGCCCTGGGGCGATACGCGCCTTCCTTCCGGCGGTATCGCCAGGACACCACCGTGTGCCTGGTGATCAACGCCATGCGCCCCCTGACGCAGACGGCGGAGGACGTGGTGGATCTGGCGCAGCGCATTGCTGCCCGCGGCAGGATGGACATCGACGTGATCATCAACAACACCAACCTGGCTGACCAGACCGAGCCGGAGATGCTGGCTGCGGGGCATCAGGTGGCGGTGGAGGCCGCGAAGCTGCTGGGCGTGAGCCGGGTGGTGGATGTGGCCATGCCCCAGCTGGGCGTGGAAAACGCCCTGCCCCTGGTGCGCCACATGGCGCCGGACTGGATGGAGGATGCATGAACGAGCTGCCTCAAGCCTTTGTGAACCGAATGAAAGCGCTGCTGCGGGATGAAGCGGCAGCCTTTTTGCGCTCTTATGATGAGCCGTATCAGCGCGGGCTGCGCTTGAATCCCATGAAGAGGGTGGACGCGTCGCTGATTCCCGGCCTGATGGACAGCGTGCCGTGGGAAAGCAGCGGCTATTATCTCTCGCTGGAGTCCAACGCGGGTGCGCTGCCCCTGCATGAGGCGGGAGCGTACTATTTGCAGGAGCCCAGCGCCATGCTGCCTGCGGCGGTGCTGGATCCTCAGCCCGGGGAAAGGGTGCTGGATCTGTGTGCTGCGCCGGGGGGCAAGTCTACCCAGCTGGCGCTGCGGATGCGCGGCGAAGGCCTGCTGGTGTGCAACGAGCCGGTGCCCAAGCGGGCGCAGATCCTCTCGCGGAACGTGGAGCGCATGGGCATCACCAATGCGCTGGTGGTGAGCAGCCTGCCCGCGCCCCTGGCCAAGCGCTGGCCGGAGGGCTTCGATGCCATTCAGGTGGACGCGCCCTGCTCCGGGGAGGGGATGTTCCGCCGTCACCCGGAAACCCGGGACGAGTGGACGGAGGATTCTCCTGCAGGCTGTGCCAAGCGCCAGGCGGAAATACTGGACTGCGCGGCGGAAATGCTGCGCCCTGGCGGGCGGCTGGTGTATTCCACCTGCACGCTGAATGCTCTGGAAAACGAGGACACCGTGGCGGCCTTCTGCCAGCGGCATCCTGACTTTGAGCTGGCGGCCTTTGACCTGCCCGGCGCTTCTGCCCCCACGGGCATGCTGACCTGCTACCCGCACCGGATGCGGGGTGAAGGGCATTTTGTGGCGCTGTTGCGGCGCACGGGGGAAGGCGTGGCGCGGCTGGCATTGGATGCCTCCCTGCCCAAGCCGGACAAGGCGCTGGTGAAGGCCTTGCAGGGCTTTGCGCCGGATGCGCCCATGCCCACGGCCATGCTGGGTGACACGCTGGTGCATCTGCCCGGCTGCCCGGACGTGCGCGGCCTGAAGGTGCTGCGGGTGGGCTTACACCTGGGCGCCATGAAGGGCAAGGTGTTCATGCCGGATCACGCATGGGCGGTGTCCATGGCGGCGCCGCAGATGCCGCGCGTTGCGCTGACGGAGGAGGAAGCCCGCTGCTATCAGGCGGGGGAGACCATTCCGGTGGCGGATGGGCTGCGCGGGTTTGTGCTGCCTACGCTGCAGGGGTTGCCCCTGGGGTGGGGGAAGGTCAGCGATGGGGTGATGAAGAATCATTATCCGAAGGGGTTAAGGAGGTAAGGGAAAAGCACCAGCGGAAGGGCTGGTGCTGCCTTTTGTGGTTGCGCTTATTTCTTGTTTATGTGCTTACTTGCGAGGTTGTTCCTTTCGTCTCGGCGAAAGGAACCGAAAGCCGACCGGGGCCGCCGATATTATCATGCAGCGGCGGCGGCCCCGGACCCCCGCTCCTCACAGGGTTCGCTGGGCGATAGGGTACCACCCTCCGGGTTCCTCGCGGGGGCGACTAATATCGCCGTGGTCGTCTTGTTACGCTTTGGGTGAGATCGCCCGCATTCGCGTGACTCTGTGCACAAGGGTTTGCTGTTCTGGTGTGCATTGTTGCCTGCACTGCATTTGTGCGGCGTGCGGGCGATCGCAGATCGCCCCTACAGGTGCGCGGGAAAGTGGCTTGCCTTGCGTCGCGGCGCAACCGTATTTGCGCCGTGACCCCTGCTTATGTGCGCGTCTATGGCCATTCCGCATGGGTTTCGAAAGGGTCGAAGACCCTTCGTGGTGGAGTCCAGAGGAGGCAAAGCCTCCTCTGGTGGGGATCCCTAAGGGGCAAAGCCCCTTAGGCGCGTGCTACTCCGGTTTCCCGCGCGGCTTCCATGACGGCGGAGGCGACGGCGGGGGCGACGCGCTTGTCGAGGGCGTCGGGGAGGATGTAGGTGGGGGAAAGGTCGGCGGCGACCAGGTCGGCCAGGGCGCGGGAGGCGGCCATTTTCATTTCCTCGTTGATGCAGGTGGCGCGGCAATCCAGCGCGCCGCGGAAAATGCCGGGGAAGGCCAGCACGTTGTTGATCTGGTTGGGGAAGTCGCTGCGGCCGGTGCCCACCACGGCAGCGCCTGCGGCCAGGGCTTCGTCGGGCATGATCTCCGGGGTGGGATTAGCCATGGCGAACACGATGGGGTCAGCGGCCATGCTGCGCACCATGTCCTGGGTGAGAATATTGGGCGCGGAGACACCGATGAACACGTCAGCGCTCTTGATGGCGTCGGCTAAGCTGCCGCGCAGGTGGCTGCGGTTGGTGACCTGCGCCATGGCGGCCTGGGCGGGATTCAGCTCGGCCATGCCTTCGTCAATGATGCCGAAGCGATCCACCAGCGTCAGGTGCTGCACGCCCAGGTTGATAAGGTGCTTGGCAATGGCAATGCCCGCCGAGCCGGCGCCGTTGAGCACCACCTTGGCGGTGGCGATGTCGCGGCCGGTGACCTTCAGCGCGCCCAGCAGGGCGGCGGCCACCACCACGGCGGTACCGTGCTGATCATCGTGGAAAACGGGAATGTCGCAGCAGGCCTTGAGCTTTTCTTCGATCTCGAAGCAGCGGGGTGCGGCGATGTCCTCCAGGTTGATACCGCCAAAGCTGCCTGCAAGGAGAGAGACTGTGCGGACGATCTCGTCCACATCCTTGGAGCGGATGCACAGGGGGAAGGCGTCCACGTCCGCAAAGGCCTTGAACAGGGCGCACTTGCCCTCCATCACGGGCATACCGGCCTCGGGGCCGATGTCGCCCAGGCCCAGCACGGCGGTGCCATCGGTGACCACAGCCACCAGATTGGCACGGCGGGTCAGCTCGTAGGACTTGTTGATGTCGGCCTGAATGGCCAGGCAAGGCTCGGCCACGCCGGGGGTGTAGGCCAGGGAGAGGTCGGTGCGGTCGTTGATGGGCGCGCGGGAGATCACTTCGATCTTGCCGCGCCACTCGTAGTGCTTTTGCAGGGATTCTTCGCGAATAGTCATGCGTATGCTATCTGCCCTTGACCCTGGGCGGCGGGAAATCAATCACAAGGAATAGTTTACTCCGTTAAAGTGGATTTGTCCATAGCAAATTGTGTGGAGGTGCGGTATGCTCAGCAAGCGGGAGAAGCTGTATCAGGCAGCGGAGGAGCTGAACGCCCTGCGCTGCCCGGTGTGCGGCGGCAGTTTGATGCGGGTGGGGGACGACTTTGCCTGCGAAAAGTGGCACCGGGTGAACGTGAACCGCAAGGGCTGCCTGAACTTCCTGTCTGCGCCGGTGGACAGCTGCTATGATGCGGCGCTGTTTCAGGCGCGGCGGCGGGTGTTTGCGTCGGATTGCTACAGGGAAGTGGCCGATGCCCTGGAGGCCATGCTTCCGCCGGGTGCGCAGCGCCTGCTGGATGCGGGCTGCGGCGATGGCTGGTACCTCAATGCGCTGCTGCAAAAGCATGCCGATTGGCAGGGCGCGGGGGTGGACATCAGCCGGGATGCCATTTTGCAGGCCACAGACCAGCCCTGCACGGCCTTGTGGTGCGTGGGCGACCTGCGGAAGCTGCCCTTCCGCAGCGGGGCATTTACGGCCATTTTAGACGTGCTGACGCCTGCCAGCTACGAGGAATTCCGCCGGGTGCTGGCGCCGGGCGGCCTGCTGCTGAAGGTGTATCCCGGCAGCGAATATTTGCGGGAGATCCGCGCCGCAAGAGGCATGGAGCCTTACGCCGAGGGTCAGGTGGAAGCCTACCTGCGGGAGAAGGCGAACATCGTGGAGGAATGCCGGGTGATGGTGAGCCATGCCGTGACGCCGGAGCTGTGGCGTGACTTTGTGTGGATGACGCCGCTGAACCAGGACTTGACCGATGAAGAAAAAGAAGCGCTGGCGCAGCGGCCAGCGGAAACGGTGACGGTGGATCTGCACATAGCGGCGGTGAAATTGTAAAGAAAGAGCCTTTTGACGACAGGTCAGAAGGCTCTTTGCGTATTACTGAACGTTCAACACTTCCAGCGTCGCATCGCTGAGGGTAACGACGTATTGGGGATGCGCCGGAACAACATGGTGGAACTGAACCTCCCATTGCTCAACAGCTGGGCGATAGAGTGCCACCGTGTTATAGAGGTGAAGCGGGACATCGGCAGGCAGCTGGGCGGAGGCTTTGTCGATCACTTCAAACACGGAGGCGCTGGCAAACTTGCCAGTGCGGGCGTCCATGTAGGTGCGGTAGGCGGTGCCATTGATGGACACAGCGTGGTACCACACGGGATGCTCTGGATCGTCCACCAGATAGTAGAAGTCGATGTCTGCCGTGGTGTCGGGCGAAAGCACAGCGCCCTGGGCGATGAACTGGTTGCAGGCCATGGCGAAGGCGCTGGCCTGGTCAATGACGGTTTCATCCGGCAGGCCGTGCCGGTAGATGCCCAGAGGATAGGCAAAACGGGTGGTAAGGTCGGCACCCATGGCCTCGCGGCGGGCGTTCTCCTTTGCCAGCAGCGCATCCAGTTCGCCGGAGAGCCACGCCTTTTGCTCCAGCGTCCATTGCTTCACATGCCCCCATTGCCGCTCCAGGTCGCCATAGAATTGGCTGAGGCCATAGGTGGGCGTAAGCTCAGGCAGCTCGGGCGGCGTGAAGGCTTCAGCAGCCAGGGTGGAGGCGGCAAACAGCATCATCAACAAAAACAGCAGGGCAACAGTTCGCTTCATGGTCATTCCTCCCGGATCGGATTCTGACCATACAACGACTGATGCCCTGCTTTTCTTCCAAATTTGTTACTTATTGGCAATATTCCTCGCCACATGCACGCCGCTGGCGCTGGCGTGGGACAGGGAGTGGGTGATGCCGCTGCCGTCGCCGATGATGTACAGGCCATCGTAGCGGGATTCCAGCTTTTCGTTGACCTCCACTTCCATGTTGTAGAACTTGACCTCCACGCCGTAGAGCAGCGTGTCCTCGTTGGCGGTGCCGGGGGCCACCTTGTCCAGGGCATAGATCATCTCGATGATGCCGTCCAGGATGCGCTTGGGCAGCACCAGGCTCAGGTCGCCGGGGGTGGCGTTCAGCGTGGGGACAACGAAGCTTTCCTCAATGCGGCTATGGGTGGAGCGGCGGCCGCGGATCAGATCGCCGAAGCGCTGCACGATGACGCCGCCGCCCAGCATGTTGCTCAGGCGGGCGATGCTCTCGCCATAGCCATTGGAATCCTTGAAGGGCTCGGAGAAATGCTTGGCCACCAGCAGGGCGAAGTTGGTGTTCTCGGTCTGCTTGGCGGGATCCTCGTAGCTGTGGCCGTTCACGGTAATGATGCCGTTGGTGTTCTCGTTCACCACCGCGCCCTTGGGGTTCATGCAGAAGGTGCGCACCTTGTCGCCGTACTTCTCCGTGCGGTAGACGATCTTGCTCTCGTACAGCTCGTCCGTCAGGTGGGCAAACACGGCGGCGGGCAGCTCTACGCGCACGCCGATGTCCACACGGTTCGATTTCGTGGGGATGTCCAGCTCCCTGCACACGGTCTCCATCCACTTGCTGCCGCTGCGGCCAACGGAAATGATGCAGTCCTTGCAGGTGTAGGCGCTGTCGGCACACTGCACCTCATAGCCGCCGTCCACCATGGCCACGTGCTGCACAGGGGTATCGAAGAAGAAGGCCACCTTGTCCTGCAGGTAGGCGTAGAGGTTCTCCAGCACCACATAGTTGATGTCCGTGCCCAGGTGGCGCACGGAGGCGTCCAGCAGGTGCAGGTCGTTCTGGATGCACAGGGTCTTGAAGCGGGTGCCGGTGGTGGAGTAGAGCTTGGTGCCCTCGCCGCCGTAGCGCATGTTGATCTCGTCCACATAGCGCATCAGATCCAGGGCGTTCCGCTTGCCGATGTACTCATACAGTGTGCCGCCGAAATCGTTGGTGATGTTGTATTTACCATCGGAAAAAGCGCCCGCGCCGCCGAAACCGCTCATAATGGAGCAGCTCTTGCAGCCGATGCAGGTCTTGATCTTCTCGCCGTCGATGGGGCAGCGGCGCTTGTTCAGGGCGTGGCCGGCCTCGAAAACGGCCACCTTCAGCTCGGGTTTGAGGCGGGTCAGCTCGTAGGCGGAAAAGATACCGCCGGGGCCGGCACCGATGATGATCACGTCGTAATTCATAGGGGCCTCCAATTATCCAGGGAATTTGGGGCTGTCCACACCCTTGTAGGGCAGGTGGACGGCGAAGATCTTGCCAGCATGGGGTTCATCGTCCTTGCCGACGCCCGCGCTGGTGATGAACAGCGTCTGCATATCCTCACCGCCGAAGCAGCAGGAGGAGCTTTGGCTGGCAGGCACGGTGACCTTGGCCAGCATCTCGCCGGTGGCGGGATCGTAGCGGCCAACAAAGCCGCCGCCCCAATGTGCCACCCACAGCATGCCCTCGGTATCCATGGTCATGCCGTCCGGCACGCCGTGGGCGGGGTCGATCTCCACAGCCACACGCATGTTGCTGAGGGTGAGGTTTTCGGCATCGAAGGTGTATTGCTCCACCCGGCGGCGGGGAGAATCGATAAAGTACACCTGGTCGCCCTTGAAGGCCAGGCCATTGGCGCAGGCCAGCTTGTCCAGCAGCTTGGCGCAGCGGCCATCAGGGGTGATGACGAACAATTCGCCCTTCAGAACACCATCCACCTGATCGGCAGTGCCGCACCAGAAGCGGCCGTCGGGGTCGCACTTGCCGTCGTTGGCGCGGGTGTGGGGATCAAACTCGGGGGAGGGGAGCTTGCTGATGTGGGTGCCATCGCCATTGCGCAGGTATACACCGGCGGCCAGACCCATGATGAAGCCACCGCGTTCCCGCAGGGCAAAGCAGCCGATGTTCTGCGTCAGCCCAATGCGGCTGCGCACACCGGTGGTCATGTTCAGGCTGTGCAGGGCGTTGTTCATAATGTCCACATAGTGCAGGGTATTGGTGTCCTTGTCCCACACGGGGCCTTCGCCCAGCTGATGGCGCTGGTCGATGAGGATCTCAGCCTTGTATTGCTCCATATATCAAACCTCCTGGTGGGATTCATTCCGTCATCATCATACCACACCAGGGGAGATTTGTCCATGAAAGGCAAAAGAAAAGAGAGCCGACTTTCGTCGGCTCTCCGTTGGTTAGCCAGTAATCAGATTACTGAGCCTTCCAAGCGTTGTACTGGTTCTGGAACTCGGCCAGGCAGGTCTGGAAGCCAGCGGCGTCCAGGTCAGCCTGATACTGAGCGATGTAGTCTTCCACAGCGTCAGCGGGCACGCCACCGTTCTCCAGCACGAAGCCGTACTGATCGAACAGAGCCTGGCAAGCGGTGTACTCAGCTTCAACGGGGGTCTTGTCGAAGCGGAAGCCAGCAGCGCAAGAGGTGATGGCGGAGCCGTTGAAGTCGTCGTACAGGTCAGCCTTGTTGTCGGGCTCGTTGGCCAGGGGGGTCACGATGGTAGCGGAGGCAGACTCCCACATGGAGTGGTTGTACAGCTCGGAGGACTGGGTCACGTGCTTGATGGTCTGGCCCTCTTCCTGAGTGTAGGTGAAGTCTTCGCCCTCGATGCCGAAGGTGTACATATCAGCCAGGGTGGCGTCGGTGTACAGCAGGCCCATGAACTCGATGGCAGCCTTGATCTTGGCTTCGTCCTTGGTGGTCACGGCGTAGACGGAGCCCAGAGCAGAGGTGGAGTGAGCATAACGGTTGGTGGCGGGAGTCATGACGACTTCCTGGTTGTAACGAGCGTTAGCTTCGGCGTTGACGGGGATGTCGGTCCACCAGGACACGCCCCAGTCCTTGGACTGAGTGGTGGTATCGGTGGTAACCTTGGTCCAGTCATCCTCGTGGATGTAGCCCTTCTCGGCCCAGGAGCCCATCAGCTTGCAGAAAGCAACGTACTCTTCGGAGGCCAGCACGTTCACGACTTCGTTGGTGTCGCGATCCACGGCGAAGAAGTTGGTGGAAGCGTCAGCAGTGAAGAAATCGAAGGAGTCGATGCACCAGCGATAGAACATGGCGGTCTTCTGGGTCAGGTAGGGATACTTCAGACCGGCGTTCTTCATGTCTTCCAGCATGGGCTCCAGGTCAGCCAGGGTCTTCACAGTGGTGATGTCCCAGCCAAACTGATCAACCAGCTCCTTACGGAACATGAAGTCATAGCCTTCCACGTTGTCCTTGTAAACGGGGATGAAGTAGTTACGGCCGTTGTAGCGGGAAGCGTCCCACTGGCCCTGGGCCATGGAGCCGTACAGAGCGGTGCCGGGCAGATAATCGGTGATATCGGTCACGGCATTGGCGGGAACCAGATCGTTGGTGCCGATGGTGGCTTCCCAGGAAGCGGTCCACAGCAGGTCGATCTCGTTGTTGGCCAGGGCCAGCTTGGCCTGGTCTTCGTACTCGCCGGCCATGTCGGTCAGAACGATCTGCACATTGCCCTTATCGGCGATGTAGGCATTGATAGCGTCCTGAACCTTCTTCACCTGAGCCTGATCAGGCTGAGCCAGGTTGAAGGTCTTGCGCCACACATTGATGGTCACCTTGTCTTCGGCAGAGGCCACGGCCATCACAGACAGCAGCAGGCACAGAGCCAGCACCAGAGAAACGAGCTTTTTCATGGTAGGTTTCCTCCTATTAAATATTTATTTCCTAATATCCCACGCTCCGGGATATCCAGAAACCGAAAGGGAAGGGGGCTGATTAGCCCTTCACGGAACCCACGGTCAGACCCTTGATGAAGTACTTCTGGAAGAAGGGGTACACGACCATGATGGGGCCGATAACCACCAGCACGGTGGCCATGGTGGAAGAATACTGGGGAATGGCGCCGCCCATGGCAGCACGTACCGAGGCAGGCACGTTGGTGTTGTTCAAAAGGAACGAGATGTTCTTCTGGATGTTCACCAGCAGCAGCTGCAGGGGCTTGAGGGTATCATCGGAGATGTAGAGCAGGGCGTTCTGCCAGTCGTTCCAGTAGGTGGTAGCCAGCATGAAGCCAACAGCAGCCAGCGAGGGCTTCAGCAGGGGCAGGGTGATCTGGAAGAAGGTGCGGTAGTCGCCGGCGCCGTCGATCTTGGCGGCTTCCATCAGCTCGTTGGGAATGCTGTTGGCGATGTAGGTACGAAGAATGATAACATTCATCGTGCTCACGCACAGGGGGAGAACCAGCGCCATCAGGTTGTTCTTCAGGCCGTAGTAGCGGGTGAAGATCATGTAGCCGGAGAGCTGGCCGCCGTTGAACAGCATGGGGATCAGCAGGAAGATGGAGAGGAACTTGCTCAGCTTGAAATCGCGGCGGCTGATGGAGTAAGCATACATGCTCATCACAAACAGGCCGAAGAACGTGCCGAACACCGTAACGAAGATGGTCACACCGTAGGAGGTGAAGAGCTTGTTGCCGTACCTCAGCACGGAGTTCATGCCCACCATGGACCACTTTGCAGGCCAGAAGGAGAAACCGTTCTGGTTGATGGTCATTTCATCGGTGAAGGCGGAGATAAAGGTCAGCAGAACGGGGGCGAAGCAGAATACCGTGAACAGCAGCACGAGGAAGGTGAGGATCGTTTGACCAACGACCTGCTTGCCGTTCATCCGCTTGCCGGTGCGGACTTTCATGGGCTTCTTGGTTGCCATAGCAGTCATCTGTCTCTCTCCTTCCATTAGAACAGTGCGTTTTCGGGCTCGATCTTACGAACCATCCAGTTAGCGAAGAGCATCAGCAGCAGACCCACAACGGACTGGAAGAAGGAGGTCGCAGCCGGGAAGCCGAAGTTGGAGCTCTTGAACAGCTGATTCAGCACGTAGGAGTCGATAACCTGGGTGGTAGAGTACAGGATGCCGTTATTACGGGTGACCTGGTAGAACAGGCCGGTGTCGGAACGCATCACGTTGCCCACGGACAGCAGCAGCATCACGGTGACCATGGGGATCAGGGAAGGAATGGTGATGTGACGGATCTGCTGCCACTTGTTGGCGCCGTCGATATCGGCCGCCTCGTACAGGGAGGTGTCGATACCGGCCAGCACGGACATATACAGCACGGAGCCGTAGCCGGTGTCCTTCCAGATCTTGGTGATCAGCAGGATCCAGGGCCAGTAGGCAGCCTTGGAGTAGAAGCTGACATTCAGACCAAAGGCGTTGTTGATCAGGCCGGTGTCCTTGGCGATGAAGGCATAAACGATGAACTGAACCGCGGCGTAGGAGATGAACACCGGGATGATCATCAGGGTCTGCATCGTCTTGGCGGCGCGCTTGAGACGCATCTGGTCAATAGCGACGGCCAGGGTGACGTTCAGCAGGGTGCCGACCACGGTGAACAGCAGGTAGTAGAGAACGGTGTTCTTGGTCATGTTGACGAAGGTTTTCCAGGACTGGACCAGGAACTGGAAGTTCTCCAGACCATTCCAGGGGCTGCCAAAGATGCCCAAGGCATAGTCAAACTTCTTGAAGGCCATGACCAGACCGGCCATGGGAACATACATGATGAAGAACAGGATCAGGAATCCGGGGAGCGCCATTACAACATGCGCTCGGTTTCTCCATGTGTTGCTGAAAAAGTCCCTCACGGTGTCATCCCCCTTGTAAAATGATGCGATTTTAACGAAACCGTATTCAAACGATTATGGAGGAAAGCGATCGACCTGCTTTCCTCGTCACGACTATGCTAACACTTTTTTATGCAGATTGCAAGTGTTTTTTTTAGAAAAATTGGCCATTTCTTGTGTCTGTAATGTTTTTTTACTCATGTTTTCGTTGAAATGTCCTGCGTTTTCAAGCGATTTCGCAAATTTTGCGAAAACGTATTCGTTAAATAATTTAACCTTTTTTCACTCTTGCCTTTTGTTGTTGATGCATCTATAATGGTATCAACCAATTGAGGGATGTTCGTTTCCACGGCAAAAAAGACAACTGAAAAACAGTACAGGAAAGGAAGTATTATTATGGAAGAAATCCTGAAGGGCACCTTTAACCGTCTGTCCAATCCCAGCGAACTGCGCATCACCGACATCCGCTTTACGGACATCGTGGGCGCCCCCATGCCCTGCACCCTGATGAAGATCTACACCAACCAGGGCATCGTTGGCCTGGGCGAGGTGCGCGACGGCGCCAACCGCGTCTATGCCGAAATGCTCAAGAGCCGCCTCATCGGCGAGAACCCCTGCGATGTGGAGCGCCTGTTCCGCCGCATCAAGCAGTTTGGCGGCCATGCCCGCCAGGGCGGCGGCGTGTGCGGCGTGGAGCTGGCGCTGTGGGATCTGGCCGGCAAGGCTTATGGCGTGCCGGTGTATCAGATGCTGGGCGGCAAGTACCGCGATAAGATCCGCGTGTACTGCGATACGGACGTGGAAGGCAAGCACACCGGCACCGACATGGGCAAGGCGCTGAAGGCTCGCATGGACATGGGCTTCACCTTCCTGAAGATGGACCTGGGTCTGGGCGAACTGTTTGGCGAGCCCGGCACCATCTGCGCCCCTCTGGGTCTGGTGGAAGAAATGAACGCCTCCTGGGGCAAGATGAAGGAAGCCAAGACCATTGAGGAAAAGCGCTGGGCGCGCAACCGCAATTATGATCTGTACAACGTGCCCCACCCCTTCACCGGCATCCATGTGACGGAAAAGGGCTTCGATATGCTGGAGCAGTATGTGCATGATGTCCGCGAGGTCATCGGCTACGAGATCCCCCTGGCCATCGACCACTTCGGCCACATCGGCGTGGAGGACTGCATCAAGCTGTGCCGCCGCATCGAAAAGTACAACATTGCCTGGGCTGAGGATATGATCCCCTGGCAGTACACCCAGCAGTACAAGCGCCTGAGCGACGCTACCACCGTGCCGATCTGCACCGGCGAGGATATCTTCCTGGCCGAAAACTTCGAGCCCCTGGTGCAGAGCCGCGCCGTGTCCGTGATCCACCCCGACATCCTCACCTCCGGCGGCATTCTGGAGAACAAGCGCATTGGCGACCTGGCGCAGCGCTATGGCGTGGCCATGGCCGTGCATATGGCCGAAAGCCCCGTTTCCGCCTACGCCTGCGTGCATTCTGTGGCGGCCACGGAGAACTTCTTCGTGCTGGAGAACCACTCGGTGGATATCCCCTGGTGGGACGATATCACCATCGGCACCCCCAAGAAGATCGTGGAGAATGGCTACATCACCGTGCCGGATAAGCCCGGCCTGGGTGTGGACGACTACAACGACGAGGTCATCAAGGAACACCTGGATCCCCAGCACCCCACCCTGTGGGAAGAGACCAGCCGCTGGGACGATGTGTATTCCCATGACCGCCTGTGGAGCTGATCGATATGACCGAAAAGAAAACGGTTGTCATAACCGACGCGCGGTCGGTTTCGGCCAAATGCGCGGCGGAATACCTCGCGGCGCAGGGCTGGGACGTGCAGCTTGTGCCTGAAAATGTATGCCTCTGGGACGAGGCGGCGCTGACCGCCTTCGCCCAGGGCGTGGCGGAGACCCTCCATGCTGTGATCCATCCCGCGCCGGAGAAGATCCTGGGCGGCATCGATCAATTGACGGAGGACGACTGGCGCCGTGCCCGCGACGAGGGCCCCGTGGCGGCCTTCTGCGTCACGAAGGTGTTCTGCAACATCCTGCGGGAGAAGCAGCAGGGCGCTATCATCTATTTAAATAGTATTCATGCCGAAAAGCCTGTGGGCAAGGGCATGCTTTTCTCCATGGGCTGCGGCGCGGTGCAGATGCTCTGCCGGGAGATCAACCAGGACTACGGCCGGCAGGGCGTGAACTGCTACTTTGTGCAGCAGGGCATTGGCGAAGGGGAGGAAGGCTGCATCAGCGATGCATCCCCCCTCTACTGCGGCGTGGATCTGCGCTATCCCGCCCGGAAGATCCCGCCCAAGGATCACCTCAACGGCCTGCTGGCCTTCCTGCTGACGGACGCCGCGGCACCGCTCTCCGGCTCCGACCTGCGGGCAGATGGCGGCATGACCATGTATTACAACCATCGCAGCAAGGAAGAGGGGAGGCGCTATGTTAATGAAGAATGAGCAACGCGTCGCCCTGGTAACTGGCAGCGGCAAGGGCGTGGGCGCGGGCATCGTGAAGCGCCTGTGCGCCGAGGGCATCCGCTGCTGCATCAACTGCAATGCCAACCGCACCATGGCCGAGAACACCCTTCGGGAGATCGAGGTGCTGGGCGGCGAGGCGTTCATCTATCAGGCGGACGTGTCCAAGCCGGAGCAGCTGGCCGGAATGGTGCAGGCCATCATCGACAAATGGGGTCGGCTGGATATCCTGGTGAACAACGCCGCCATGCAGCCCATGAAATTCGTGGACGAATATGATGTGGAAACCCTGCAATGGCTGTGGGATGTGAACATCGGCGGCTACTACCATGCGGTGAAGGCCTGCCTGCCCTACCTGCGCCAGAGCAGCCAGGGCAGGGTGGTGAACATCAGCAGCATTCACGGCAAGCGCCCCACCAATTTTGACGCGGGCTATGCCATGACCAAGGGCGCCATCCGCATGTTCACCCGTGAGCTGGCGCTGGAGCTGCTGCCGGACAACATCACCGTGAACGCCATCGACCTGGGCGGCTGCCGCATCGAGTTCAAGACCGGCAACCCCAGGATGCACTTCCTCACCCCCGTGGAGGTCACCAACCCCCGGATGCCCTACCGCTATTTGCAGGTGGAGCCCAAGGACGTGGCTGACCTGGTGTGGTTCCTCTGCTCGGAGGATGCGGGGAACATCAACGGCGACGGCATCCGGCTGGATCGCGGCGCTGTACTGATTTGATATACTAAGGAGGACTTTCCTATGTTTTTCAACGATCCGGAAACCATCATCCGTCTGACGCCTGAATGGAAGGGCGAGCGCCTGCCCGACGGCCGCCCCAAGGTCAGCGAGGATGTGCTGCGCCGTATGCGCAAGATCACCTTTGAGGAGGCCTGGGGTCCCCTGTGGAACCTGGGCTACCGCTACAACTGGGAGACCAACTTCCGCATGAGCCACGGCAGCGATGTGCTGGTGGGTCGCGCGGTGACCGCCGTGATGGTGCCCAAGCGCCCCGACCTGGACAAGGCGCTGATGGACATCGGCATCAAGGAAGAGGGTCACAAGGGCTTCTACAACCAATGGGTCATCGACAACCTGGTGGAGGATGACGTGGTGGTGGTCGACCTCTACGACAAGATTTTTGAGGGCACCTATGTGGGCGGCAACCTGTCCACCGCCATCAAGACCCGCACCAAGCGGGGCGGCGCGGTGATCTGGGGCGGCGTGCGCGATCTGCAGCAGATCGTGAAGATCGACGGATTGCAGGTCTACTACCGCGGCGTGGATCCCACCGGCATCGGCAACTGCTCCATGACGGGCTACAACACCCCCTGCCGCATCGGTCAGGCCATCTGCATGCCCGGCGACGTGGTGTTGGGCACCCTCAGCGGCGTGATCTTCATCCCCGCCCAGCACGCTGAGATGGTGGTGGAGAATGCCGAGAAGTCCCATGTGCGCGATATTTTCGGTTTCGACCGCCTGCAGAGCAAGACCTACACCACCGCCCAGATCGACACCCAGTGGACGGTGGCCATGTACGAGGACTTCATCAACTGGTTCAATACCGATCCCCGTGCCGAGGAGTATCGCCACCTGACCTGGGAGAAGGAGCTGGAGGAAGCCCGCGAGAAGGAGAAGGACGCCTCCTCCGCTGTGCAGGTACGCCTGTAACTTCCTATTTTAATATCGTCTGCGCCGCGCACCCAAACGGGGAGCGCGGCGCTTTTGTATACCATGATATGTACGCTCCATAAAGAAAACCTTACATTTCCGAAATATTCTCAAAAAGGGCTTGATTTCGACAGCGGTTTTGAGTAAAATAACAACGTATTTTCAATTTAATGTTCGGATTTTTGCGATCAAAACATTGAATTGCGAAATACTGGGAACAAAAGTGTCACAAAAACACATCCACAATCGAACTGAGGAGGACAATCACCATGAAAAAGTTCGTAGCCCTGCTGCTCGTGCTGACTCTGTGCCTGTCTGTCTGCTTCACCGCCTCTGCTGACGTGGCTGACGTGAAGCTGGGCGTCATCCTGCTGCACGACGAAAACTCCACCTATGACCTCAACTTCATCAACGGCGTGAACGACGCTGCCGCTGCCCTGGGTCTGAGCGAGGACCAGATCATCATGAAGCGCAACATTCCTGAGTCCCAGGAGTGCACCGACGCTGCCCTGGATCTGGCTGACGAAGGCTGCACCATCATCTTTGCCAACTCCTTCGGCCACGAGACCTACCTGCTGGATGCTGCCAAGCAGTGCCCCGACGTGCAGTTCTGCCACGCCACCGGCACCAGGGCTCACACCGAGGGGCTGGACAACTTCCACAATGCTTTCGCTGCCATCTATGAAGGCCGCTACCTGGCTGGCGTTGCCGCTGGCCTGAAGCTGAACGAGCTGAAGGAAGCTGGCAAGCTGAAGGGCGAGAAGCCCCTGATGGGCTACGTCGGCGCCTTCACCTATGCCGAGGTTATCTCCGGCTACACCTCCTTCTACCTGGGCGCCAAGTCCGTTTGCCCCGACGTGGAGATGAAGGTGCAGTTCACCGGCTCCTGGTATGACTACAACGAGGAGAAGAATGCTGCCACCGCTCTGATCGCTGCCAACTGCGACCTGATCTCCCAGCATGCTGACTCCATGGGCGCTCCCTCCGCTTGCGAAGACGCCAATGTGCCCAACGTTTCCTACAACGGCTCCACCGTGGAGTCCTGCCCCAACACCTTCATCGTGGCTTCCCGTATCGACTGGGCGCCCTACTTCCAGTACATCGTGAACCAGGCCGCCGCTGGCGAAGCCATCGACGTTGACTGGACTGGCACCATCGACACCAATTCCGTTGTGCTGACCGCCATCAACGAGCAGGCTGCTGCCGCTGGCACCGCTGCCAAGCTGGAAGAAGTGAAGGCTGCCCTGGTTGCCGGCACCACCAAGGTGTTCGACACCGCTACCGAGGGCTTCATCACCGTGGGCGGCGAAGCTCTGACCACCTACATGGCTGACGTGGACACCGACGATGCTTTCACCCCCGACACCGAGGCTGTGGCTGACGGCTACTTCCACGAGTCTGAGTATCGCTCTGCTCCCTACTTCGATGTGCGCATCGATGGCATCGAGCTGCTGAACCAGATGTATTAATTTCCAA
Source organism: Clostridia bacterium (assembly GCA_017463245.1). Lineage (GTDB taxonomy): Bacteria > Bacillota > Clostridia > Christensenellales > Aristaeellaceae > UBA11524. The sequence goes on along the minus strand of JAFTPN010000067.1, from coordinate 6,885 downwards.
TCCAACAGGTTTTTTGCAACGCTTGGACTGCTGCTCCCCGGGGTGGCAGTCCAAGCAGTTTCTGTATTGATTTGTATTTCGGAGGGTATACCGTGGAAAAGAAGATCGCTCTCTCCATGCGCGGCATTACCAAGCGCTTTGGCAGCGTTGTTGCCAATCACAATGTAGACCTGGACGTTTACGAGGGTGAGATCCTCTCCATCCTGGGTGAAAACGGCTGCGGCAAAACCACCCTGATGAACATGATCTCCGGCATCTATTTCCCGGACGAGGGCAAGATCTACAAGGATGGCCAGGAGGTGGTCATCCGTTCTCCCAAGGATGCATTTGACCTGCGCATCGGCATGATTCATCAGCACTTCAAGCTGGTGGATCTGTTCACCGCTGCCGAAAACATTGTGCTGGGCATTGATGAAAAGGGTCAGCACAACCTGAAAGCCGTCAATTCCCGTGTTTCCCAGATCGCTGAGAAATATGGTTTCCATATCGATCCCCAGAAGAAGATTTATGATATGTCCGTTTCCGAAAAGCAGACGGTGGAGATCATCAAGGTGCTGTACCGCGGTGCGGACATCCTGATCCTGGACGAACCCACCGCCGTTTTGACCCCCCAGGAGATCGACCGCCTGTTCACCGTGCTCAAGCGCATGAGGGAGGATGGCAAGTCCATCATCATCATCACCCACAAGCTGCACGAGGTGCTGGCCGTGTCCGACCGGGTGGCCATCCTGCGCAAGGGTGAGCATATCGCCACCGTGAACACCTGCGACGCCACCGAGAGCAGCCTCACCGAAATGATGGTGGGCAAGAAGGTGACCCTGGACATCGACCGCAGCGATCCGGTGGATCCCCAGCCCCGCCTGGAGGTGAAGGGGCTGACCTGCCTGGACAAGGAAGGCATCCATGTGGTGAAGGACGTGTCTTTCACCGCCAACAGCGGCGAGATCCTGGGCATTGCGGGCATTGCCGGCAGCGGCCAGAGAGAGCTGCTGGAAGCCATCGCCGGTCTGCAGCCCATTGCCAGCGGCCAGATCATCTTCACCAATCCCAAGAAGGATAAGCCCGTGACCTTCTTCCACAAGTCCATGAAGCGGGTGAAGGAAATGGCCGCCAAGGACGCCTTCCACGATAAGGAAGGCAAGCCCATGCGCCTCAAGGGCATGAGCAATGGGCAGATCAAAGCCCAGGTGGCCGCGGGCAATGTGCTCTTCCGCGAGGATGAAGTGATGAACCTGCGCGGCAAAACGCCCCTGGAGATCCGCTCTCTGGGCGTGCGCCTCTCCTTTGTGCCCGAGGATCGCCTGGGCATGGGTCTGGTGGGCAGCATGGGCATCACCGATAACATGATGCTGCGCAGCTACCGCAAGGGTCATGCGGGCTTTGTTGACCGCAAAAAGCCCAGGGAGCTGGCCGAGGAGATCATCAAGGAGCTGGAGGTTTCCACCCCCGGCGTGAACACCCCGGTGCGCCGTCTCTCCGGCGGCAATGTGCAGAAGGTGCTGGTGGGACGCGAGATCGCCTTTGCCCCGAAGGTACTGATGGCCGCCTATCCTGTCCGCGGACTGGACATCAACTCCTCCTACACCATCTATAACCTGCTGAACAAGCAGAAGAAGAACGGTGTGGCGGTGATCTTCGTGGGCGAGGATCTGGACGTGCTGCTGGCGCTGTGCGACCGCATTATGGTGATCAACTCCGGCGCGGTGACCGGCATTGTGGATGCCCGCACCGCCACCAAGGAAGAGATCGGCCTGATGATGACCCAAACGGAAACCCCTGCAAAGGAGGCTGCCCAATGAGCGAGCAAAAGAAAACTTCCGTCCATGAGCCGCTGTTCCATCTTGCCAAGCGCTCCAGCGTGAACCCTGTGCGGGCGACCCTGATCCGCGTGGCGGCCATTGTGCTGGGCATGGTGGTGTGCGGCTTGGTGGCCTTTGTGCTGATCGAAAAGCTGAACCAGAACCCCGGCAAGATCGGCGATTTCTACAACTGCTTTATCAAGGGTTCCTTTGGCACCGAGCGCAAGCTGTGGAAATTCCTGAAAAACATGGCGGTGCTGCAGTGCATTTCCCTGGCGGTGACCCCGGCCTTCCGCATGCGCTTTTGGAACATTGGCGCTGAGGGGCAGACCCTGATGGGCGTGCTGGGCTCCATCACCGTGGCCTTCTACCTTGGCGGCAAGATCCCCGAGTGGCAGCTGCTGATCCTGATGTTCATTGCCGCGCTGATCTACGGCGCTGTGTGGGGGCTGATCCCCGCGCTGTTCAAGGCCAAGTGGAACACCAACGAGACCCTCTTCACCCTGATGATGAACTATGTGGCCACCTATGTGGTGAGCTACTTCCTGGTGATCTGGGTTCCCAGCGGTTCTTCCACCCTGGGCAAATTGAAGTTCGGCAAGCTGCCGCCCCTGCCCTTTGGCAACCAGTATCTGCTGATCATCCTCATCGTGCTGGCGCTGACGGCATTGCTCTTTGTCTACCTGAAGTACAGCAAGCAGGGCTATGAGATCTCCGTGGTGGGCGAGAGCGTGCGCACCGCCCAGTACAGCGGCATCAATGTGCAGAAGGTCATCATCCGCACCATGGTGGTTTCCGGCCTGCTCTGCGGCGTGGCTGGCTATCTCATCGGCGCCGGCCTTGACCAGAGCGTCACCACCGAATCCGTGGGCGGCCAGGGTTTTACGGCCATCATCGTTTCCTGGCTGGCCAACTTCAACCCCCTGATGATGATCGTCACCTCCGGCCTGATCTCCTTCCTCAACTCCGGCGCTGCGCAGATCTCCCAGGACTTCAACGTCAGCGGCGCCCTGCCGGACGTGATCGTGGGCATCATCCTGTTCTTCATCATCGGCTGCGAGTTCTTTATCAATTATAAGATCGTGTTCCGCAAGTCCGAAGCGGCCGGAAAGGGGGTCACCAAATGAACGTCTGGCTGAATTTCCTGATCGAGTCCCTGGCCTTTGGCGCGGTGTTCATGTATGGCTCCACGGGTGAGATCCTCACCGAAAAGTCCGGCCATCTGAACCTGGGCATCCCCGGCATCATGTGCATGGGCGGTGCGGGTGGCTGCATGGTGCTGAACATGATCGGCGGCCTGAACCTGCATCCCGTGCTGGTGATCATCCTGGGTGTGGCCGGTGCGCTGGCCATGTCCATGCTGATGGGTCTGATCTACAGCTTCCTCACCGTGACGCTGCGCGCCAACCAGAACGTGACCGGCCTGGCGCTGACCACCTTCGGCGTGGGTCTGATGAAGGTCATCATGAGCAAGCTGGATCCCACGGTGTATCTGGTGGGTCCCAAGAAGATCTTCCGTTGGCCCTTTGCTGGCCGCACCGATGCCCTGCAGTATCTGGGCGTGCTGTTCTTTGTGGGCGTGGCCATCGCCATCATCGCTTCCTGGGTGCTGTTCCGCACCAAGGTGGGTCTGCGCCTGCGCGCCGTGGGCGAGAACCCCGGCACCGCCGATGCTGTGGGCATCAACGTGACCAAGTACAAGTACCTGGCCACCTGCATCGGCAGCGGTATCTCCGGCCTGGGCGGCTTCTACTGCATCATCGACTACATGGCCTCCCAGGAGGCGTACCTGAGCCTGGAGGCCTACGGCTGGCTGTCCATCGCGCTGGTGATCTTCGCCCTGTGGCGTCCCCACATGACCATCCTCGGCTCCACGGTGTTCGGCTTCCTGTTCAGCTGCTCCAGCTACATCGCCAACATCGAGGGCATCACCGTGACCATGGCAGCCAAGCCCCTTTTGAAAATGCTGCCCTATCTGGTGACCATTCTGGTGCTGATCGTTTCCAGCATCCGCAACAAGCGAGAAAACCAGCCCCCGGCCTCCCTGGGTCTGCCCTATTTCCGCGAGGAGCGCTAAAAAGCAAAAACAAACCCCTCTGCATGATGCAGAGGGTTTTTGTGTGTCATTTTTTGCGGGGCAAAACGTGGGACTGGGCGCGGGGATGCACATCCACGCCGTTCCAGCGGTAGTCGTACACGCCCACATCCTCCGGCTTCAGTCCGGCAAACTCGCTCTCCATGCCCTGGATGCGGATCTCGCTTTCGTCCACCTCCACGATGACGTGGAGCGGATCCTTGTAGAAAAGGTTCTCCACCCGCGGCGGATCGCCGCCCCACCAGCAGAACTGCGAGGCGGAGTTGATGGTGCAGTAGGGTACGCCGTTCACCCATTTCAGGTCGCTGCCGTGGTCGTGGCCGTTCATGCACAGCAGAATGTCCTTGCCCTCAAACAGCTGCTGCACGTCCTCCTTGTTGGCAATGCCGCGGCGGGCGAAGGGGTTCACCAGGCTCATGTGGGAAAAGATGATGTAATGCTTCCCGTCGGCGAGCTGCTCCTCCAGCCAGGAGAGCTGCTCCTGGGGCAGCACCGGGTAGAGGGAGGGGATGCGCTGCTTGTTGGGGAAGTGGAACTCGCCAGCCTCGCTTTTCCAGTAGCAGGTATCCAGAATGATGAACTTGTACCCGCCTGCCTCGAAGGCCTCATAGGGGCGCTCTTTTCCCAGAAAGCGGAGGGATTCGGCAATGTCCCAGTCCTGCACGTCGTGGTTGCCGATGGTGTGATGCACCGGGACGCCGCAATGATCTAGCCTGTCCATGACGGGGGAGTAGCTTTCGGTGGGGAGGCACAGGTCGCCCAGGGACACGATGAAATCCACTTGTTCCTCTTTTGCGTGGCGGAGAATGGCGTCCAGGCGCTCCAGACCATCGGCGCAGTCCTCCAGGTGCAGGTCGCCAAATACCAGAAAACGGAGCATGGGGTATCCCCTTTCAGAAAAGAGTTGCTTCATCGGAACGGCGTTCCCGCTCTGCTTGCATCAGGCCGTCAGTTCGGGCTGATGGTGCGGATAACCTCGATGTTGGCATACTCCGAAAGATCGTTCACGATGTCCTTGTAGGCGATTTTCCTTGGCATGTCAAGCGTGTAGAGATTGGTGTACACCTTCTCCTTGCCCTTGCCCTTTTCCTTGCTCTCAATGTGGAAATCCACATCGATGACCGTCACGCCCATTTTTTCAAAGTAGGCGTTGATGAAGGGGATCGTCTCGTTGCGTCGGACAAACTGAACTTCCAGGTTCTTGACGGTGTTCACCCGCACCACCCGCTGCATCAGCGTCAGGGTGATGATCACGATCAGGCAGCCGGCCACAGCAAGCACATAATGTCCCATGCCTGCTGCAAGTCCCAGACAAGCCGTACACCACAGCGACGCAGCCGTCGTCAAGCCTGCGATTTTCTTTTGGGACACGAGGATCGTGCCAGCGCCCAGAAAGCCGATGCCGCTGACCACCTGCGCGCTCAAGCGCCCCACGCTGAGGGCAATGCCGCTGTCGCTGTAGAGCTGATTCATGTTCAATGTTTCCGCTATGTTCAGGCATTCAATGATGGCGATCATCGCCGCGCCAACACACACCAGCACATGGGTGCGCATGCCTGCGGGACGGCTCTTATGTTCGCGCTCAATACCGATAACGCAGCCTATTGCCACGGCCAGCACAAGCCTCAATGCCACTTCCAGCCATGTCATTGAATCACACCCTCTCATTCACGATAACAGAACGCTTACTTACATATAAATATTTTTCTTCATGCAGCTCTCGATTTCCTGCTTGGAGAACGGGGCTTTGCGCTTCTTGAAGATAGAAAATGGGGAATTGGAGCGAAAGCAAGAGGGGAGAAAAAACATTCCAGAACTGTGAACAGCACTGGAATGCAGAATGCACGCTTGAAATCAGCGCTTGGAAAATCAAACAAGGGCATTCTCTCTCGGCGTCAAAGATGACGCAAAAACAGCAAATTCAAGGGACACAGGCTGTTGAGACGTTTGTGTCGGGAGGCAAAAAAAGGTTTGCTCCCTACTTGTTGATTGTGCAAGACAACGAGTAGGGAGCCCGGTATTATCTTAGCTGAAGTACCTGTACATACAGATATGAGCGACGCTTATTGAAGCTGCGTGATGACCAAGTGCGCAGAAACAGGCCGTGTTCCGCCCGCAAGGGGAGTGATCGTCAGGGCTGCAGCAGTCCCTTCGGGATTACGCACAGTCAGGATCGAATTGATAACGGTTGTTTCTACAATGGCCATTCCAACGATCTGGGACGCCCCGGTCGCGCGGCCTGCAACAGTATATGCCAAGTCCGCACCATTGAGCGTGAGAATCAACTGTCCGGCTTCTGTCACACTCACCTGGAACAGCACCTGGTAGACGCCAATGTCTGCCAGCGTAAAGGAAGCGGGGCCAGAACGGGCAATGCCAGATCCACTATTGGGCCCATCCTGGGGGAAGCTGACATCCGTGCCGGGAGCAACGGTTGCCGAGTTGTCACCAGGCATTAGTGCATAGAAATCTGCATAGTTGAGCACGCCGCCCGCAGGACCTTGCGGACCAGCGGGGCCGGTTTCACCAGCGGGACCCTGCGGGCCAGCGGGGCCTGTTTCACCAGCGGGACCTTGCGGGCCAGTGGGGCCAGTTTCACCAGCAGGACCCTGCGGCCCGGCGGGGCCGGTTTCACCGGCGGGGCCTTGTGGGCCAGCAGGGCCAGTTTCACCTACGGGCCCCTGAGGACCAGCGGGGCCAACTTCACCAGCGGGACCCTGCGGACCGACGGGGCCTGTTTCACCAGCAGGCCCCTGCGGACCAGCGGGGCCAATTTCACCTACGGGACCCTGAGGACCGACGGGGCCAGTTGCTCCAGCGGGACCCTGCGGGCCAGTGGGGCCTGTTTCACCAGCGGGACCCTGCGGGCCAGCGGGACCGGTTTCGCCCACGGGACCCTGAGGACCGACGGGGCCAACTTCACCAGCGGGACCCTGAGGACCAGCGGGGCCGGTTTCGCCGGCGGGACCCTGAGGACCAGCGGGGCCAGCT
>JAFTPN010000066.1 GCA_017463245.1 Clostridia bacterium | reverse complement strand
TTGCAATAGGCAAAGCTGGCTGACAGTTTTTTATTCGGGTGCTTACAAGTCCCTAAAGAGGCCACGCCACACCACGGCTATCCCTATTGTAACGGATGATGGGCGGATATGTGCAGACATATCCGCTTTTAATGTACCAAATTGGAGGCACGAAAACCATGAAGAAGTTCCTGGCTGGTATTCTGACGCTGGTTATGGTTTTGTCCATGTGCAGCTTTGCCATGGCAGATGACACCATCACCGTGACGATGTTCGTCGGCAACCCCCTGGATCAGCCCACGAGCGACAACAAGATCTACAAGAAGATCGAAGAAGAACTGGGCATCAAGTTCGAGTTCGAATTCCTGGCTGGCGACCTGGACGAGACCCTGGGCACCAAGCTGATGGGCGAAGATTACCCCGATCTGTTCGACGGCGGCAACTCTGCTGAGAAGCTGATCAACGCCGGCGCTCTGATCAACCTGCTGCCCTACATCACCGAGGAAGGCACCCCTAACCTGTACGCTCACGTGCAGAAGGTGTACGACGACGTGGTGACCAAGGATGAGGACGGCAACGACGCCCTGTACATCATCCCCAACTACGGCATCAACTACAACGAGATCATCACCCTGGAGTGCAACGGCCCCGCTTTCTTCCTGCAGAAGCAGGTTCTGGAGTGGGCTGGCTATCCCCAGATCAAGACTCTGGATCAGTACTTCGACGTGATCGAGAAGTTCATCACCGCCAACCCCACCAACGAGAATGGCGCTGCTTATGAAGGCTTTGCCATCCTGTGCGAAGGCTGGCGTCACTTCTGCCTGATCAACCCCGTGCAGCACCTGATGGGCCAGCCCAACGAAGGCGAAGTGTTCATCAACCGCGAGACTGCCGAGGTTGAGTCCTTCATCAACAAGGATTATGCCAAGCCCTACTACAAGAAGCTGAACGAAATGTTCAACAAGGGCCTGATCAACCGCGACACCTTCGTGATGAACTATGACCAGTACATCGCCAAGCTGTCCAGCGGCACCGTGCTGGGCATGTTCGACCAGACCTGGGACTTCGGCACCGCCACCGCGGCTCTGACCGACGCCAAGATGTACAAGAACACCTACATCGCTCTGCCCCTGGTGTATGACGAGTCCTATGGCTTCGGCACCATCTCCGAGCAGTACCTGAACGGCTCCGTGCCCAACAAGGATCGCGGCGCTGGCATCTCCGTGAACTGCGAATATCCTGAGCGTATGATCCAGCTGTACGAGACCCTGCTCTCCGACGAGTGGCAGAAGATCCTGCAGTGGGGCATCGAAGGCGAAGACTACTATGTTGAGAACGGCCGCATGCTGATGACCAAGGAACAGTATGAGAATCGCTCCAACGCCGCTTGGAAGAACGCCAACCAGGCCTTCGCTATCTGGGAGTCTCTGCCCAAGAAGCAGGGCACCATGGATGACGGCAATGCTTGGTCTCCCGACCAGCAGGGCGAAATCTTCAAGGCTCTGAAGATGAACGAGTACGACCAGGCCTTCCTGAGCGCCTATGGCTACAGCCGTCCCGCCGATTTCTTCAACGCTCCCTGCGAGCTGGCTCCTTGGGGCGAGGCTTGGCAGATCGACAAGTCTGCTATCCAGGATGACTATGATGACTTCCTGCTGATCCAGGATCAGGATCTGCCCAAGATCATCATGTCCGCTGATGACGCTGAGTTCGAAGCCAACTGGACTGCTTTCGTTGATCGCATCGCTGCTCCCGCCGCCGTGCACGACGAGCATATGCAGGCTGAAGTCAACAAGCTGATCGGCAAGTAATCTATAACTTTCATGCCATGGGGAGAGGTTTCCTCTCCCCATGGTTTTTCGGAAGGGGACAGAAATCATGAATAAGGCGGTCACAAATAACCAAGTGCTTCTGCCAAAGAAAAAAAGAAAGCTCTGGAAAACATTGTGGGACCAGAAGTATTTACTGCTGATGTCTGTTCCCATGCTTTTGTATGTTCTGCTGTTTAACTATTATCCCATGTGGGGCTGGCGCTATGCGTTCCAGAACCTTGACCTGAACACCATCAAAAAGGGCGCCGACTGGATCGGCTTTGAAAACTTTGCCTGGCTCTTTGGCCGCGAAGACTTTTTGCTGAGCATTCGCAACACCCTGGCCATGAGCCTGATCAACCTCGTTTTCGGCACGCTGTCCTCCATTCTGCTGGCCATCCTGCTCAATGAGGTTCGTACCCGCTGGTTCAAGCGCACCGTGCAGACGGTGACCTATCTGCCGCACTTCCTGTCCATGGTTATCGTTGTGGGCATGGCACAGAACATGTTCATCAGCAACGGTATCATCAACACCACCCTGATCAAGCTGGGCTTTGTGGATGAGCCCGTGTTCTTCCTGGGTGAGGGCAAATACTTCTGGCCGCTGGTAGGCGTTATCAATGTGTGGAAGGAAGTTGGCTGGAACTCCATCATCTACATTTCCACCATGACCTCCATTGACCCCACCCTCTACGAGGCTGCCGCCATCGACGGCGCTGGCCGCTTCAAGAGAATTCTCCACGTTACCCTGCCTGGCATCAAGTCCACCTTTGTGGTGCTGCTGATCATGAACATCGGTCACCTGATGGAGGCCGGCTTCGAGCTGCAGTATCTGCTGGGCAACCCCCAAGTGTACGATTACTCCCGTACCATCGACGTGTTCGTGATGGAATACGGTATTTCCAACGGCAAGTTTGGCCGAGCCATTGCTGCCGGTATGTTCAAGAGCCTGGTGGCTATCGTTCTGCTGTTTGCGGCTAACTTTATTGCCAAGAAGCTGGACGAAGATACATTGATTTAAGGAGGGATGTCTTGTGACTGCTGCAACTTTGAAAAAAGTGAAGAAGCCTGGCCAGAAGCGGGACATCGTGTTCCCGTTCATCAATGGCGTTATCCTCTGCCTGCTGATGCTCATCACCCTGTACCCCGTGCTGAACACCGTGGCCATCTCCTTTAACGATGGTACGGACGCTGTGCGCGGCGGCATCGGCATCTGGCCCCGCGTGTTCAGCACCGAGGCTTATAAGTCCCTGCTCAGCGACGAGCAGATCTTCAATGCGTTCTTCATCTCCGTGTCCCGCACGCTGATCACCACCATCCTCAACGTGATCCTGACCTCCATGCTGGCCTTCACCCTGAGCCGCAAGGAGTATGTGCTGCGCGGCTTCATCACCCTGCTGATGGTGCTGACCATGTATGTCAACGCAGGCCTGATCCCCAACTATCTGCTGATCTCCAGAACGCTGAAGCTGTCGAAGACCTTCTGGGTATACATCATTCCCACCATGTTCTCCTGCTTCAACATGATCGTGATCCGCACCTACATCAACGGCCTGCCCGAGGCGCTGGCGGAGTCCGCCCGCATCGACGGCGCCAACGACCTGCGCATCTTCTGGCAGATCATCTTCCCGCTGTGCACCCCCGTGCTGGCCACGGTGGCTCTGTTCGTGGCTGTGGGCGCCTGGAACCAGTGGTTCGACACCCAGCTGTACAACGGCAGCAAGAAGAACCTGTATACCTTGCAGTATTTGCTGAAGATGAAGCTGGCGACCTCCATGCAGAGCATGAATGCAGCCAACACCTCGGCCGACGCTCTGGTCAACGCAACGAAGTCCACCCCTGTGACCATTCGCTGCGCCATCACCGTTGTGTCCGCTGCGCCCATCCTGGTGGTGTATCCCTTCCTGCAGCGCTACTTCGTTACCGGCATGGTGCTGGGCGGCGTGAAGGGGTAATTTGGAATTCACATCGGAGGGAGGGCCTTGGCCCGACTAACGAAGGTCATTGCTTGTCAATGACCGAGTGTAGCCAGCGCCCGGCATAATGCCGGGTGATGGCCGAAGTCAGGAATGCGGAATGCGGAATTCGGAATGGTGACATCCGGAACGCATTCCGCATTTTCGTTTGGAGGGTAAAGACATGATTCGTAAAGTGAAGGTTGAAAATGGTTGGGTGCGGGGCATTCCGGCGGCAGATCCGCGCATCACCAGCTACAAGGGGATCCCCTTTGCTGCTAAGCCCATTGGGGAGAACCGCTGGCGTGCGCCCCAGCCCTGCCCGGACTGGGAGGGCGAATTGTTTGCTGCGGAGTTTGGCCCCATTGCCATGCAGGCCAATTGCGCAGGCGACCCGGCCAAGGACATTTACGCCCGCGAGTGGGCGGTGGATGCTGAGCTGCCCATGAGCGAGGACTGCCTGTACCTGAACGTGTGGGCGCCTGCGGACGGCCGCAAGGATATGCCGGTGTACGTGTGGTACTTCGGCGGCGGGCTGCAGGTGGGCAATACCACCGAGATGGAATTCGACGGCGAGCGCCTTGCCCGCCGGGGCATTGTGGTGGTCACGGTGGGGTATCGGCTGAATGTGTTCGGCTTTCTGTGCCACCCGGAGATCACCGCCCAGCAGCCGGAGGCTCCGGCCAACTTCGGCTTCCTGGATCAGCAATGCGCCACCCGCTGGGTGAAGCGCAACATCGCGGCCTTTGGCGGCGATCCGGAGAACATCACCATCGGCGGCCAGTCCGCTGGCGGCATGAGCGTCTGCGCCCAGATGACCAGCCCGCAAAACCAGGGATTGTTCCAGCGTGCCATTGTGGAAAGCGGCACCTTCGCCCAGCCCTATGGGGCAAGGATGGGGCTCTTCCCCCGCAGCATGGCGGAGGCGGAAGCCCAGGGCGTGCGCTTCTTTGAGGCGCTGGGGGTCAAGACCCTGGAGGAAGCCCGGAAGATCGACGCCCGCACCATTGAGGATCTGTCCCTCACCTGGCCCTGGGGCTGCTGGGGCGAAACCGTGGACGGCGTGTTCAGCACCTATCGCAGCAACGAGTGGTATCTCCACCCGGAGCGCGTGCAATGCCCCGTGATGCTGGGACAGACCAGCACGGAATTCACCGCCGCGCCCATGGCTAAGAACGATGAAGAGCTGGCCGCCCTGGCCAAGGAACTTTGCGGCGACGAGGCGGAAAAGCTGCTGAGCTTCTTCAGCCATCCGGCAACGGAGGAGAGCCTGAAGCAGGAAGGCCTGATGCACGCCATCGGCTTTGCCATCCGCGCTGCGGCCTGCAAAAACAAGGCGCTGGGCATCGCGCAGCCTCTGTATGCCTACAACTTCGATGCTCAGATCCCCGGCTGGGATAACCCCGGCACCTTCCACTCCGTTGACCTGTGGTTCTTCTTCGAGACCCTGGCCAAGTGCTGGCGTCCCTTCACCGGCAAGCACTACGACCTGGCCCGGCAGATGTGCGACTACTGGGTGAACTTCATCAAGACCGGCGATCCCAACGGCACGGACAGCCAGGGCAACACCCTGCCCCTGTGGCCGGAGCTGGACGCGGCCAAGCCCGCCTGGATGGTCTTTGCAGACAGCGCCAATCCCCAGCGCTGGGAGGCGGGGCAGCTGGAAAGCTTCCTGCTGGAGAATTATCTGAAAAAAGTATGAGCATGACCCCTGGCTAAAACGCCAGGGTTTTTTATATGATGATAAAACAATTTTTTCACAGGCAGGAATTGCTTGCGCCATCCCGAATCCTTATCCGTGTATAGGCAAATGAGGATCGAAGGAGAGTGTGAAATGAAGTTCTCATTGCTCATGAAGCGATTGGCCAGGGGATTGAGCGCCAATCCGCTGAATGTACTTTATGACGAAGCACACCTGGAGCAGCCCCTGCGCCGCGGCCTGAACTGGGTGATGGGCGGCAATATGTTCGGCACGCTGCACGGCATCATCTGCGGTGGCGGCACGGCGGCCATGGTGGGTCTGGCGGGTGCGCTGGGCGCAGGCGACATGGAGTTCGGCCTGCTGGTGGCCTTGCCCCAGGTGGCGGCGCTGATGCAGCTGCCCTTCTCTGCCCTGGTGAACAAGACCCAGAAGCGCAAGATCTGGCTTTTGACCATCGGCCTTTTCTCCCGCGTGTTGTGGATGCTGTTTGGTTTCCTGCCGCTGTTGGGCGGCATGGAGGCGGGCACCATGAAGCTGTATACCCTCATCACCCTGCTGGGCATTTCCTCCATCTGCGGTTCGGTGATCAACGTGTGCTGGTTCCCCTGGTTTTCGGATATGTGTCCCATCCGCATCCGAGGGCGCTGGCTTTCCTTCCGCGACAGCATTCTGGCGGTGGGCAGCCTGCTCTTTGGCCTCCTGGTGGCGTATCTGCTGGATATCCTGCCCATTGACAGCAAGTACATCGTCATTTTCCTCATCGGCGGTGCGCTGGGCGTGATGGACATGGTGTGCTTCGGCTTTGCGCCGGAGGTGAAGCCCGCCTCCTCCAAGAAGATCCAGATGGGCAAGACCATTGTGGAAGCCATGAAGAACAGACCCTTCCGCCAGCTGACCATCATGTGGACGGCCTGGTGCTTCACGGCCAACCTGTCCGGTGCGTACCTCACGCCCTACGCCATGAACAGCATGGGGCTGAACTTTATGGAGATCACCGTGTTCGGCACGGTGGCGTCCTCCATTGCTACGGTGATCATCGTGCCCCGGTGGGGTCGTGCGCTGGATCAATACGGCGCGCGGAACGTGATGCTGCTGGGCTGCATCGGCGCCTCGCTGACGCCCCTGTTCTACCTCATTTCCACCCCCGGCAATGTGCTGCCCACCCTGCTGCACAACCTGGTGGGCGCCTGCTTCTGGTGCGGCAGCAACCTGGCGGCCAACGGCATGCAGCTCTCCTTCTCCCCGGACGAGAGCCGCCCCACCTACATCGCCATTTTCTCCTGCATCACGGCGCTGGTGGGTACGGCGCTGGGCACCATGTGCGGCGGCTGGCTGCTGGAGTGGTGGAACGGCCTGGGCTGGTTCGCAGGCTTCTTCGACCGCTACAAGGTGCTGATCCTGCTGTCTGTGGTGCTGCGCTTCGGCTTCACGATGCTGCTGGTGCCTCGCATGGAGAAAACCGCTGCCGACAGCGGCAACCTGCGGGATGTGGCGCATATGCTGCTGCCTGCCAAGCGGGTGCGGTACTAAATTGGATATTTACCCGGCATGATGGCGCATCGTGCCGGGTTTTTGTGAAAAAGATAACACCTCTTTCGCGACCTATCCGGCTTGACAAACCACCGCTTCTTGGCTACAATAAAGATGCTTCTGCATGACTGACGGATTTCGCGGATCACCGCGGGGAAGTGTGGAAGATCAACAAATGCCGACCGTCTGGGCAATTCAGCAGAGCTGGATTGCCCAGTTTTGTTTTCAGGAGGAAAAACATGGAATTTAAGCAGTGGGAAGGCTTCAATGGCGGCGCATGGCAGAATGAGATCAACGTGCGCGACTTTATTCAGAAAAACTATACCGAATACACCGGGGACGAAAGCTTCCTGGCTGGCGCTACGCCCCGCACCAAGGCGCTGATGGAACGCCTGCAGGGCTTGTTCAAGCTGGAGCGGCAGTTCGGCGGCGTGCTGGACATCGACACCGCCACCGTGTCCTCGCTGACCAGCTATTCTCCCGGCTATCTGGACAAGGAGAATGAGCTGATCGTGGGCCTGCAGACCAACCGCCCCCTGAAGCGCGGCGTGAACCCCTTTGGCGGTATGCGCATGGTGCGCCAGGCCTGCGAAGCCTATGGCTACAAGCTCTCCCGCAAGGTGGAGGAGGAGTTCCGCTACCGCACCACCCACAACGATGGTGTGTTCCGCGCCTATACCGATGAGATGCGCGCCGCCCGCAAGAGCCACGTGATCACCGGCCTGCCGGACGCCTATGGCCGCGGCCGCATCATTGGCGACTATCGCCGCGTGGCGCTGTATGGCGTGGATAAGCTCATTGAGGAAAAGAAGAAGGACAAGGCCAACCTGTCCAGCGGCGCTTTCGATACCGAGCATATCCGCCTGGACGAGGAGCTGTACCGCCAGATCGCTTTCCTGGGCTATTTGAAGGAAATGGCCGCCATGTACGGCTATGACATCAGCCAGCCCGCCACCACCGCCCGGGAGGCCATCCAGTGGACGTACTTCGGCTACCTGGGCGCCATCAAGGAGCAGAACGGCGCTGCCATGTCCCTGGGTCGCGTGAGCACCTTCTTTGATATTTATTTCGAGCGCGACATCGCCAACGGTACCCTCACCGAAGAGGGTGCCCAGGAGCTGATGGACGACTTTGTGATGAAGCTGCGCATGGCTCGCCACCTGCGCACCCCGGAATACAACGAGCTGTTCGGTGGCGACCCCATGTGGATCACCGAGGCGGTGGGCGGCATGGGCGAGGATGGACGCACCCTGGTCACCAGGTCCAGCTACCGTGTGCTGAATACCCTGTACACCCTGGGTTCCTCCCCCGAACCCAACCTGACGGTTTTGTGGTCCACCGCCCTGCCGGAGAGCTTCAAGAAGTTCTGCGCCAAGGTTTCTGCGGACACGGACTCCATCCAGTATGAAAATGACGACCTGATGCGCCCCATCTATGGCGACGACTACGCCATTGCCTGCTGTGTTTCCGCCATGAAGGTGGGCAAGCAGATGCAGTTCTTCGGCGCGCGGTGCAACCTGGCCAAGCTGCTGCTCATTGCCATCAACGGCGGCTATGACCACACCAGCGGTATGCACATCGGCCCCCAGATGCCCGTGCTGGAGGGGGATCAGCTGGACTATGACACGGTGATGGAGCGCTATGACATTTACATTGCCTGGCTTTCCCACCTGTATGTCAACACCATGAACATCATCCACTACATGCACGATAAGTACGCCTACGAGAAGATCCAGATGGCGCTGCATGATACGGACGTGCATCGCTTCATGGCCTTTGGCATCGCTGGTCTTTCCGTGGTGGCGGACAGCCTGAGCGCCATCAAGTACGCCAAGGTCAAGCCCCTGAAGAACAGCGAGGGATTCATTACCGACTTTGAGACGGTGGGCGACTTCCCCAAGTACGGAAACGACGACGACCGGGTGGACAGCATCGCCAAGGATATGGCGCACAAGGTGATCACCGAGCTGCGCAAGACGCCCACCTATCGCCATGCGGAGCATACCCTGTCGGTTTTGACCATCACCTCCAATGTGGCCTATGGCAAGCACACCGGCGCCACCCCCGATGGCCGCAAGGCCTCCGCGCCCTTTGCCCCCGGCGCCAACCCCATGCACAACCGCGAGGAAAACGGCGCGCTGGCTGCCCTGAACTCCGTGGCCAAGCTGGACTATAACGACTGCCGCGACGGCATTTCCAACACCTTCTCCATCACGCCCCAGGCCCTGGGACGCAGCGAGGAGGAGCGCATCGGCAACCTGGTGACCATTCTGGATGGCTACTTTGCCAAGGGTGCGCACCACATCAACGTGAACGTGATGAACCGGGAGACCCTGCTCAAGGCCTATGAGAACCCGGAGGATTACCCCAACCTGACCATCCGCGTTTCCGGCTATGCGGTGAACTTCAACAAGCTCTCCCGCGAGCAGCAGCGGGAGGTCATCAGCCGCACCTTCCACGAGGTGGTGTAATGGAAGGCCGCATCCACTCCTTCCAGAGCCTGGGCACCCTGGACGGCCCCGGCGTGCGCTTTGTGGTATTCATGCAGGGGTGCAACCTGCGCTGCGGCTGCTGCCACAATCCTGATACCTGGGACTGCGCCGACGGAACGCCCTACACCCCGGAGGACGTGGTGAAGCGGGTGGTGCGCTTCAAGGAATACTTCGGCCAGGCGGGAGGAATCACCGTGTCCGGCGGCGAACCGCTTTTGCAGGCGGATTTCGTGCGGGAATTGTTCCGCCTGTGCCATGAGGCGGGCGTCAACACCTGCCTGGACACCTCCGGCTCCATCATGAACGATGCCGTCCGCGCCCTGCTGGATGAAACCGACCGGGTGCTGCTGGACATCAAGTATACCAATGATGTGGACTACCGCCGCCACGTGGGCTGCGGCATGGCTGCACCCCTGGCGTTCCTGGAGGAGCTGAACGCGCGGCACATCCCCGTGACGCTGCGGCAGGTGATCATCCCCACGCTGAACGACACGCCGGAGAATGTGCTTGCCCTGCGGGAGATCGCCGCCCGCCACCCCTGCGTGGACAAGGTGGAGCTGCTGCCCTTCCGCAAGCTGTGCCAGGTGAAGTACGACAAGCTGGGCATTCCCTTCGCCTTCGGCCATCTGCCGGAGCCGGAAGGAGAAAAAATGAAGGAACTTAACGCTATTTTGCATCAGGAGGGTCAATCATGCTGAAGAAAATGGGCATCTACCGGGGCGTGAACCTGGGCGGCTGGCTGAGCCAGTGCGACTACAGCGACGCGCGGCTGAATGAGTTCATCAAGGAAGAGGACTTTGCGCAGATCGCCAGCTGGAAGCTGGATCATGTGCGCATCCCCGTGGACTACAATGTGCTGGACGACGGCCGGGGCTACCAGAAGCTGGACTGGGCAGTGGAAATGTGCCGCAAGTACGGCCTGAAAATGGTGCTGGATCTGCACAAGACCGCGGGCTTCTCCTTCGACAAGGGCGAGGCCGAGACGGGCTTCTTCGATAACGAAGTCTATCAGGAGCGCTTCTATGCTCTGTGGGAGGACATTGCCCGCCGCTACGGCAGCATGACCGACCTGATCGTGTTCGAGCTGCTGAACGAGGTGACCGACCAGCGCTTCATCGACGTGTGGAACCGTGTGTGGCAGGAGGCGGTGCGCCGCATCCGCGCCATTGCGCCGGAGATGATCATTCTGGTGGGCAGCTACTGGAACAACGCTGCCCCCGCGGTGAAGGATCTGGCCGCCCCCACGGACGAGAAGGTGCTGTACAACTTCCATTGCTACGATCCCATGCCCTTCACCCATCAGGGTGCGCCCTGGGTGGAGAACTTTGATGTGGACGCCCGCGTTCCTTTTGCCGAAAGCGGCGCCACCGAGGCGTTCTTTGAGAATCGCTTCGCTTCCGCCATCGAGGCGGCAGAAAAACACAGCACCTCCCTGTACTGCGGCGAGTATGGCGTGATCGACGTGGCCACCCCCGAGGATACGGTGAAGTGGCTCAAGACCATCAACGCCGTGCTGGAGAAGCATGGCATTGCCCGCGCCTTGTGGAGCTACCGGAAAATGAACTTCGGCCTGAGCCGTCCTGAACTGGACGGCGTGCGGGACGAGCTGATCAAGTATCTGTAACCACACAAGCAACCAGCTCTGAGCTTTGCCAGGGCTGGTTTTTTATCGCCTGATTGTTGCGCATTTTATGCAAATGGGTTGTTCCACCTGGCAAAATGTGCGACAATAAGAAAAAAGCCGAATGGAGCTGATTCCATGAAAAAGCCGCTGCTGAATCCCTATCTGCCCAGCTGGGAGTACATCCCCGATGGCGAGCCCTATGTGTTTGGCGATCGCGTGTATGTGTATGGCTCCCACGATGCCTTCAACGGCTGGGTGTTCTGCCAGAACGACTACGTGTGCTGGTCTGCCCCCGTGGATGACCTGGGCAACTGGCGCTATGAGGGCGTGATCTACCGCAAGGAGCAGGATCCCCGCAATGCCCATGGCCGCGCCTGCCTCTATGCCCCGGACGTGACCGTGGGTCCCGATGGCCGGTACTACCTGTATTATGTGCTGGACAAGGAGAACGTGGTCTCCGTAGCCGTGTGCGATACCCCCGCAGGCCAGTATGAATTCTACGGCTACGTCCACGACAAGGACGGCGGCCTGCTGGGCGAGCGCCCCGGCGACGAGGCGCAGTTCGACCCCGGCGTGCTGACGGAAGGGGACAAGACCTATCTGTACACCGGCTTCTGCTGGTATTGGAACAAGGAGCGCCACGGCCCCATGGCCACCGTGCTGGACAGGGATATGCTCACCATCCTGGAGGAGCCGGTGTTCATCGCCCCCAGCGTGCCCTACAGCGCGGGCAGCGGCTATGAAGGGCATGAGTACTTCGAGGCGGCTTCCATCCGCAAGCGGGGAGATAAGTATTACTTCATCTATTCCTCTATTCGCTTCTGCGAACTGTGCTACGCCGTCAGCGACAAGCCCACCTCCGGCTTTAAGTACGGCGGTGTGATCGTGGCCAACGATGATACCAACATCGGCACCTACAAGCCTGCGGAAAAGCCCATGTACTTTGGCGGCAACAACCATGGCAGCATGGTGCAGATCGGCGACCAGTGGTATATCTTCTACCACCGCCACACCAACGGCACCTCCTTCTCCCGCCAGGGCTGCGTGGAGAAGATCTACTTTGACGAGAATGGCCACATCCCCCAGGTGGAAATGACCTCCTGCGGCTCCACGCCCCTGCCCGGCGTGGGCGAGTGGCCGGCCTACATCGCCTGCGCTCTGTTCACCACCAAGCCCCAGGCCTATGACGATGGCGCCCGCATCTGGACGGACTGCCTGGTGCCCCGCATCACCCAGGATGGCCGGGACGGCGACGAGGAGCCGGGCTACATCCAGAACCTGAAGGATGGCGCCACCGCGGGCTTCAAGTACTTCGACTGCAAGGGTGTGAAAGCCATCAGCATCACCACCCGCGCCTATGCCAACGGCCATGTGGCCGTGAAAACCGCCTGGGACGGCGAGACCCTGTGCCGCCTGCCGGTGCAGAACAGCAATGTGTGGGTCACCGCCACGGCGGACATCGCCCTGCCGGATGGGGTGAACGCGCTGTACTTCACCTTTGAGGGCAGCGGGGCGCTGTCCATGAAGAGCTTTGAGCTGCATGTGTAAACTGTAGGACAGCGCCAAAAGCCTCCCTTTACACAAGGGAGCCATATATGGTGTGCTATAGGAAAATCCCGCCGCAAGGTTTCTGGCCTTGTGGCGGGATTTTGTGTTAAAGCTTTTTCTCCATTTCGCACCGCAGCAGGGTGGAGCCGTCCGGCCAGGGTTCCTCCAGGGTGGCGATGATGCGGAACCCGCAGCCCTGGTAGCAGCGCTGGGCGGGAAGGTTATCCGCATCGGTAAAGAGGCGCACGGCGGGGTAGCCTTCGGATTGCAGCTGGCTGCACAGCTGCTCGATCACCTTTCGGCCAATGCCCCGGTGCTGGTGCTCCGGCAGCAGCACGGCCATTTTGATGTAGGGGATGCGGCTGGGCGAAAGCAGGTCGTTCACGGCAAACCAGCCGATGGGCTGCTCGTCCTCGGTGACGATGTACCCTTTTTCATCCGGGTCGCTGTGCCAGAGTGCAATGGCATCCTCCCAATCCCGGAGGGTGGTGGCGGGCTGGTGGAGGCGAGCCATGAGGGCGGGGGTGTTCATCAGGGTGTGGAGAAACGGGGCGTCGCCGGTCTCAATGGGACGGAGCAGAATCTGTGTCACAGGTTTCCTCCTTCTCGGCTTTCTCAGCCAGCTTGGCCTGCTGCTCTTCCCAATAGAGAATGGGGTTCAACCGGCCATAGCGCTGGCACAGGGTGTAGATGCAATGCTGCACCTCATCGGTGAGCTGGCCGGGGGTCAGCCGCCAGCGCCAGTTGGTGCCGATGGTGGAGGGCTTGTTCATCCGGCAGGAATTGTCCAGCCCCAGGTAGTCCTGAATGGGAATGATGCAGTCCTTGGCGGCGCTGCGCAGCACCAGGGCGATGAGGGACTTGTACAGGTACTTCTTGGGGGTGTGGTAGTCGCACAGGTAGTCCCGCACCATCTGCACCTCGGCCTTGGTGATCACATCAATCCAGCCCACCAGGGTCTCGTTGTCGTGTGTGCCGGTGTAGGCCACGCAGTTTTCGGGATAGTTGTGGGTCAGGTAGTCGCTGGCGGAGCCGGTGTCCCGGGCGTCGAAGGCAAACTCCAGCACCTTCATGTTGGGGAAGCCGGAGTCCTTCACCAGCTGGCGTACGGTGTCGGTCATGTAGCCCAGGTCTTCGGCAATGACCTCGTGCCTGCCCAGGCTCTGCTCCAGGGCGTTGAACAGATCCATGCCGGGGCCTTTCTCCCACCAGCCGTTCACGGCGGTCTCCTCGCCATAGGGGATGGCGTAGTATTCGTCAAAGCCGCGGAAGTGGTCGATGCGGGTCACATCGTAGAGCTGGTAGCAATACCACAGGCGGGTGACCCACCACTGGAAGCCGGTCTCCTTGTGGTATTCCCAGCGGTAGAGGGGATTGCCCCAGAGCTGGCCGGTGGCGGCAAAGCCATCCGGCGGGCAGCCCGCCACGGCGATGGGGGTGTTGCTCTCGTCCAGCTGGAAGAGCTGGGGGTTTGCCCAGGTGTCGGCGCTGTCCATGGCCACGTAGATCGGGATATCACCCACGATCTTGATGCCGCGGCTGTTGGCGTAGCTCTTCAGCTTGCGGTACTGCTGGAAGAACTTGAATTGCAGGTACATCTGGAATTCAATATCGAAATACAGCACCCGGCGGTAGTGATCCAGGGCAAAGTCCCAGCGCAGGCGGATGTCCTGGGGCCAGTCGTTCCAGCATTGGCCGCAGAAGAAGTTCTTCAGTGCCATGAAGAGGGCATAGTCCTCCAGCCACCAATGGTTTTCAGAAAGGAACTGCTGATAATCGGCATTCTTGCTGATATCGCTGCGCTCGTAGGCCTTGCGCAGCAGGGGATA
The DNA here is from genome assembly GCA_017463245.1 of Clostridia bacterium. GTDB lineage: Bacteria > Bacillota > Clostridia > Christensenellales > Aristaeellaceae > UBA11524. The sequence continues at coordinate 847 of JAFTPN010000066.1, read as the reverse complement.
GCGGTTTTCGTACAGCTTGGCATAGTCCACGTCCGCAGCATCGGAGCCGAAGTCGGCGGCGTCGCATTCCTCCTGGGACAGCACGCCCTCTTCGATCAGCGCTTCCAGGCTGATGAAATAGGGATTTCCCGCAAAGGTGGAAAAGCTCTGGTAGGGCGAATCGCCATAGCTGGTGGGGCAGATGGGCAGGATCTGCCAGTAGGTCTGTCCGGCATCGTGGAGCCAGTCCACAAAATCGTATGCACTCTGGGAAAAGCAGCCCACGCCGTACTTGGACGGCAGGCTGGTGATGGGCAGCAGGATACCTGCGCTGCGCTGCATAAGGAGCGCCCCCTTTCAACACTATGGAAACGTTACCAATGCCGTTATATCACAGTTGCGGCAAAGTTGCAAGGGTTAAGTGCCAATTTGTTGAAGAAAAAAACGCGCCGTGGGCGTGAAAACAAATCATGCGTATCTTGTTGAGGGGGACAGCGTGCGAAATGGAGGCAATTTGTGGTATTTCAACAGAAATGGAGGAATGCCTGCGTCAGGATGAACAAACCATTGGTAATACTACCATGAATCGATTTGGAAAAATTGCGAAAGAATTTGAACAAAATTTGCATCTTTCACATAATATCAAGCAGGATTTGCATAGAAGGAAACGAATAATAACCCTATAATGAATTATCGGCATTTCGTCGAGACTGGATAATTCGAATAAAAAAAACCTGCTAAATAAATTCAAGAGGCAAATTGCGGCGTAAAGCCGCTTTTTTTGTGGCCAAATTCAAGGGGATAGCAGGCCTTTACGCGGGCGTAGTAGATGCGCAGAAATTTGTTCATCCCCGCTACCTTGGCCACC
>JAFTPN010000065.1 GCA_017463245.1 Clostridia bacterium | reverse complement strand
CGTCTCGCCTTGCGGCGAGCCACCTCCCTTTACACAAGGGAGGCTCATCCCCTCCGTCCCTTCGGGACAGCTCCCCTATAAAGGGGAGCCTTAGTTACTTCCCCCGCGTCGCGGCGCGCCCGTTGCGCGGCGTGACCCCTGCTCGGAGATTGCCAAGCAACAGTCCCCCGCATGGGTTTCGAAAGGGTCGAAGACCCTTCGCGGGAGAGTCCAGAGAGGGCAGCGCCCTCTCTGGTGGGGGATCCATAAGGGGGCAAAGCCCCCTTATGCCTCGCGGCCTACGCAGGCGGCGATGGTGCGGATGTCTTTCATGACCTCGGCGAAAAGGTCGGGCTTGATGGACTGGGCGCCGTCGCACAGGGCGTTGGCGGGATCGTTGTGGACTTCGATCATCACGCCGTCGGCACCCACGGCGATGGCGGCGCGGGCAAGGGGCTCCACCATCCAGAACTTGCCGGTGGCGTGGCTGGGATCGACGATGACGGGCAGGTGGCTCAGGCGCTTCACGGCCAGCACGGCGGAGAGGTCCAGGGTGTTGCGGGTGTAGGTCTCGTAGGTGCGGATGCCGCGCTCGCACAGGATCACGTTGGGGTTGCCGCCCGCCATGATGTATTCGGCGCTCATGAGCCACTCCTCAATGGTGGAGGACAGGCCGCGCTTGAGCAGGATGGGCTTCCTGGTCTGACCCAGCAGGCGCAGCAGGTCGAAGTTCTGCATGTTGCGGGCGCCCACCTGGATGCAGTCCACCTTCTCGTCGAAGATCTCGATGTCATAGGGGCTCATGATCTCGGTGACAATGGGCAGGCCGGTGGCGGCGCGGGCTTCCTCCAGCAGGGCAAGACCATCGTACTTCAAGCCCTGGAAGGCATAGGGGGAGGTGCGGGGCTTGAAGGCGCCGCCGCGCAGGATGGTGGCGCCGGCCTTCTTGACCTCCTGCGCCACATAGGTGATCTGCTCCTTGCTCTCCACAGAGCAGGGGCCAGCCATGATGGCCAGCTTCTTGCCGCCCACCTCGGTATTGCCCACCTTGATGATGCTCTCGCCGGGGTGGAACATACGGTTGGCCTTCTTGAAGGGCTCGGCCACCTTCATAATGCGCTCCACGCAGCGGAAGGACTCGATCTGGGCGGGGTCGACCTGGCTGGTGTCGCCGATCAGACCCAGAATGGTGAGATCGGAACCGAACATGGGGTTCACGTTGATGCCCTTGCCGGTGATGATATTTGTCAGTTTGTCGATTTCCTGTTGGGGCGTACCCTGCTTGAGAACGATGATCATGCGAAATCTCTCCTTATATCAGAAAATAAAAACCGGGAGGCCGTTAAAGGCCACCCGGGTATGCGCCGCAGCAAGGCGGCAGCACAAGGCGCTGCTTCAACGGTACGCTCAAACACCCGGCACGGCAAAGCCGCCCGGGATGGTAAACGTAAAGTAGAAGCAATGGCGCATGGTGTTTCCTCCTGCGGATACGTTTCTGTATCCATGGGTGGATTATACGCCCGGAAAAGGGCGAATGTCAAGGGAAGTACACAAGGAGAACAAAACAAACTAATTCGGAATGCGGAATGCGGAATTAGGAATTGAGTGTGGGGTTCTTTTCTTTGGTCAGGCCAAGGATGTAATCAGAGCTGACGTGATAATATCGGCACAAGGCGAGGAGGTGGCGAATGGGCATCTCGTTGGCACCGCGCTCATAGCGGGCGTACATCGTTTGCGATGTGCCGAGAATTGCGGCGACTTGCGCCTGCGTCAGGTCGGCATCTTCCCGCAGGTCGCGGATGATCCTGCAATACGCCTCCATGCCCTCGCCTCCTTTCAAATGATTTTACATAGTAAAGAAATTTACTGTTGACTTTAGTAAATATCTTTACTATAATAAAAGAAACCAAACTGGAAAATTGAAGGAGGTTTTACTATGCGTAAACTGACGGCTTTGGTTTTGGCGCTGTGCCTGGTGTGCAGCATGACCTGTGCGGTGGCAGAGGAAACACAGGAGATCAAAGTTGGCAAGATGAGCTTGCTGCTTCCGGCGGGGCTGGAGGGTGCAGGGTTCTATTCCAATGATGAGGAAGGCCTGTCAATAACCAATTATCTATGTGAAGACTACTCTGTGACCGTTAACACGCTGGAAATGGGGCTTGTTGGCGATGCCTATTCTTTGAGCCGTGATCAGCTTGAAGATGATAATGCCACTGTTTTGAGTTGGTCATTGCAGCTGTTTGCGGGTCTTGATGGAGAAACGGCTCAAACTTTTGTGCAGACATCAAAACAAGTTAATCTTCAGGAACGAGAATGGAAGGTTTTCAGTGCCGAAAATTTGGTGATTCTGGCACATTGTTCCCAGGGGACGGGCGTTGCAATTATGCTTGCGCTTAACAATGAAGGAACATCAATCAGCCAGAATGAGTTAACGACCATTGGTTTTGATATCGCTTGCACGCTCTGTGTGGAGGAAGATGTGGAACAGTAATTGAAATATCTTTTGCCGGAAAAAAAGCTGCATCAATCACTTGATGCAGCTCTTTTGATACATTCAACTGTTTGCTCAGCCCCGCTTGCCATTCTGCCCGCGGTGGCGGTTCACGCGCTGCACGGGCTTGGCCAGGGTGGAGGGCTTCTGGGCGTTTTTCACCTTGCCGTCCTTGCCGATGGTGATGGGCTGGCCTGCCTTGGGCAGGGGCTTGCGCTTTTCCACCACGGCCTCGCCGCTGGCGCTGACCTTTTTGGGCAGGGGCGCGGTGCGGCCAAGCCTGGCCAGGCGGGCAGCCTTGGCCAATTGGCGGGCGGCTTCCTTCTCCTTGGGGTCGGTGGGCGTGAGCACCTGCATGGGCCAGTCGCTCTTTTCCTCGCGGAGGTTCTTTTTGATCAGCTTCTCCACCTGCCCCAGCTGCTTGATCTCATCAATGCAGCAGAAGGAGATGGCCTTGCCCTCGCGGCCTGCGCGACCGGTGCGGCCAATGCGATGCACATAGGCCTCCGGCTCCATGGGCAGGTCGTAGTTGAAGACATGGCTCAGGCCTGCAATGTCGATGCCCCGGGCGGCGATGTCCGTGGCGATGAGCACCTTGCATTGGCCGGACTTGAACTTGTTCAGCGCGGCCTGGCGGGCATTTTGACTTTTGTCGCCGTGGATGGCGCAGCTTTCGATGCCCGCCTTCTTCAGTTCGCGCACGATGCGGTCAGCGCCATGCTTGGTGCGGGAGAACACCAGGGCGTTCTCCACATCCGGCTGGGAAAGCAGGTGCGCCAGCAGGTGCTTTTTGTTGGCCTTGTCCACATAGTACAGGCATTGATCGATGGCCTGCACCGTGGAGGACACCGGGTCCACCTTCACGCTCTCCGGGTCGTGGAGCAAGTCCATGGCCAGTTTTTCCACCTCGGCGGGCATGGTGGCGGAGAACAGCAGCGTTTGATGCTTTTGCGGCAGCTTCTGGGCAATGCGGCGCACATCGTGGATGAAGCCCATGTCCAGCATGCGGTCGGCCTCGTCCAGCACAAAGGTCTCGATCCAGTCCAGGCGCACATAGCCCTGGTTCATCAAGTCCCAAAGGCGGCCGGGACAGGCCACCACCACGTCAGCGCCGCGATGGAGTGCGTCCACCTGCGCCTGCTGGCCCACGCCGCCGAAGATCACCGCCGGGGTCACCGGCAGCTTCTTGCCATATTGCACGAAGTTCTCGTAGATCTGCATGGCCAGCTCGCGGGTGGGGGTGAGGATCAGCGCCCGGATCACGCAGGGGTCGTTTTCCTTGCGGGGCGCTTTGCACAGGTTCTGGATCATGGGCAGGGCGAAGGCGGCAGTCTTGCCGGTGCCGGTCTGGGCGCAGCCAAGCACGTCCTTGCCTTCCAGCACCAGGGGAATGGTGGCCTTCTGGATGGGGGTAGGCTCCTCATAGCCGGAGCGCTTTACATTTGTAAGCAGTTGGGGGATCAGCCCCAGGGATTCAAACGTCATACATACATCCTATTCTTTGATTTCGTGCGCGGAAAAAGCGCACCAATTTTTATTATAACACATCTTCCCGGCATTGACAATCGGCGCGCCGGGTCTTATCATGAGTACAGATGAAAGAAACGGAGGCGTTTCCATGGATATTGTTCCCAATCCCGGCGAGAAGCTTATCATGCCCAGCGATCCCATGATCCAGTACGTTGGCCGCATCGACGATGAAGACCCCGCCGCTTATGGCTTTGAATTCGTGGCCACTGGGCTGCGCATCCGCGTTACCGGCGGCGTGCTGAAGGTGTGCCTCACCAACCGCACCAACTACTGGCAGAGCCGCCTGGGCGTGCTGGTGGATGGTCAGCTCCATGCCGCCCTGCTGCCGGAAAACGGCGAGGCGGTCATTGACCTGAGCGAGTTCCTCCACGGGGGCGAGAACACGGTGCATATCTTCAAGCGCCAGGATTCCAGCCACGCTTTCACCTTCCACGGCCTGATCATTGCTGAAAACGGCCAGCTGCTGCCCCCGCCCCAGCGCCCCGCCCGCCGCATGGAGGTCTATGGCGACAGCGTGTCCGCAGGCGAGGTCAGCGAGGCCGAGGAATACCGGGGCAAGCCCGACCCCCAGCACAATGGCGAATACTCCAACGTGTGGTGGAGCTACTCCTGGCTCACCGCCCGCAAGCTGGGCGCGGAGCTGCACGATATTGCCCAGGGCGGCATTGCCCTCTTGGATAAGACTGGCTATTTCAACGGCCCGGACTATGTGGGTATGCTCTCCAGCTATGACAAGGTGCGCTACAACCCTGCCTTCGGTCAGGTGAAGCCCTGGGACTTCACCCGCTACACCCCCCATGTGGTGGTGCTGGCCATCGGCCAGAACGACCATAACCCCGTGAACATCATGGAGCAGGATTACGAGGGCGAGGCAGCCCAGCTTTGGCGCGAGAAGTACGCCGAATGGATCCGCAGCCTGCGGGCGAAGTACCCCAAGGCCACCTTTGTGCTGACCACCACCATCCTGAACCACCACGAGAACTGGGACAAGGCCATCGACGCTGTGTGCAATGAGCTGCGCAAGACGGATGGGCGCATCCACCACTTCCTGTACAGCAATAATGGCTGCGGCACCCCCGGCCACATCCGCGCCTCCGAGGCGGAGATCATGGCGCAGGAGCTGAGCGGGTTCATTGAATCCCTGGGCGAGGAGATCTGGGAGGACTAACAGAAGCAAACAGCCGCTGGAGCGTGATGTCCGGCGGCTGTTTTTCTTATGTGGCTTTCTTGCTCGGCATCTTCTGGATCCACCCGATGATCTGCCCGCTCAGCACCACGGTGAGCAGGGAATAGGCCAGCTTTTGCAGGGGAATATAGGTCAGGGACAGCCCCAGCACCGAAAGGTCGGTGAAGAGGTACACCCATTGGATGTCCCAACCCAGAATGCGGCTCAGGCTCATGGCCAGGGCGTCGTCCCCGGCCGAGGCGCCACCGGCCCGCACCGTCATGCCCGCGCCCACGCCGATGAACACCGCCCCCAGCAGCGCGCTCCACAGGGGCGAGGCGGCCAGAGCAGGCCACAGGGGCGCAAAGGGTTCGCACAGGGCATAGAACAGGGAAAATCCGCCGCCGGAGAGCAGCGAATACCAGATGAAATCCTTCCCCAGGGTGCGCCAGCCCAGCAGGTAGCAGGCGGCGTTCAGCACCAGGCTGGTAAGGGCGGGGGAAATGTGCAGCCAATGGTTGATGAGCAGCGTTGCCCCCAGCACACCGCCCTCGGTGACGCCGGAAAAGGCATGGATGTTGCTCACGCCCACCGCCTGGATGGCCGCGCCCAGAAGCGCCAGGAAGCAGTTGAACGGTTTCAGTCGGGGTAACAAGCCTAACAAGTCCCTTCGTGCAATGATCCTTTCCATCCTATCGGACGGGGGCGGATTTGTCAAGCGGAGGCTTTTCTGCAAAAGATTTGCAAAAATCTCCACTTCATGGTACTATAGTAGAAACCCATGGAGAAAGAAGGTGCCCACCCATGAACATACATGAATCCGCTGAGGACTATTTGGAAACGATCATGATGCTGCAGGAGGAGAAGGGCTATGTCCGCTCCGTTGATATTGCTGCGCACCTGAATGTTACCAAGCCCTCTGTCAGCTTTGCCATGAAGCGCCTGCGGGAGAACGGCTATATTGTCATGGACGAGGAAAACCTGATCACCCTCACCGCGCAGGGCGAGGCCATTGCCCGCCGGGTCTACGAGCGGCACAAGGTGCTGGCCTCCTTTTTCGTGCAGATCGGCGTTGATCCCGTCACCGCCCGCGAGGACGCCTGCAAGATCGAGCATGATATTTCCGAAAAGACCTTCGAGGCCATCAAGGCACAGCTGAACTGAAGGCCAAGACGCACAGCACCATCCGCCCGGGTGGTGCTTTTTGCATGGAAAACTTCTTTTGAAAAAACCGATTGTCTGCCGCAGACGGCTGTGCTATAATGAGGCCAACATCATGGGTACGTTGATCTGAACAAGCGGATAAATACAGGAGGTAGCTTTATGAATCAGTATGTACTCATCACCGGAACCGGGCGCGAAATGGCGCTGGGCTTCAACTTTGTGCGTCGCTACCTGGAGCAGGGCGACCATGTGATTGCCACAGTGCGCAAGCCCTCGGAGGCGCTGGAAAAGCTGCAGACCCAATGGCCGGAGACGCTGCACATCCAGCTGATGGACATCGGCAGCACCGAATCGGTGAACGCTGCGGCGGCTGCGGTGGCGGAGTATGCGCCCTGCATGGATCTGATCATCAACAACGCTGTGACCACCTCTCCCGATACCAACAAGGAGCTGGAGGACTTTGACCTGGATACCGTGATGCCCGCCCTGAACGTGGCCACCGTTGGCCCCCTGCGGGTGATCAAGGCCTTCCTGCCGCTTTTGAAGAAGTCCGAGAATGCGCTGATCGTGAACATCTCCTCCGAGGCGGGGAGCATCGGCGCCTGCTACCGCAGCACCTACATCGACTACGGCATGGCCAAGGCTGCCCTGAACATGGCTACCAAGACCCTGTACAACAAGTTCAAGGACGACCCCAAGCTGAACATCATCACCGTGCATCCCGGCTGGATGCGCACCAATGCGGGCAACGCCAAGGCGCCCTTTGATCCCTACGAGCATGCCGAGACCATGCGCCTCATGTTCGAGACCAAGCGCCATGACAAGACCGGCCCCATCTTCGTGACCTATGCCGGTGAGGAATATCCCTGGTAAGCATATATGATTGGAAGGAGTTTATTTATGGAACAGAAGAAATTCAAGATCGCCTTTATCGGCGCGGGCTCCATCGGCTTCACCCGCGGCCTTTTGTCCGACCTGCTGGCGGTGCCGGAGTTCCAGGAGATCGAGGTCGCCTTTATGGACATCAATCCCCGCAACCTGGACATGGTGTATCAGCTCTGCCAGCGGGACATCGAGGCCAACGGCCTGAACATCAGGATCCAGGCCACCCTGGATCGCCGCGAGGCGCTGAAGGACGCCAAGTACGTCATCGACTGCGCCCGCATCGGCCTGCTGGACGCCTTCGAGCTGGATGTGAACATCCCCCTGAAATACGGCGTTGACCAATGCGTGGGCGATACCCTGTGCGCGGGCGGCATCATGTATGCCCAGCGCGACATCGCCATGCTGGAGGGCATGTGCAGGGACATCCGCGAGGTGGCTGCCCCCGGCTGCATGCTGCTGAACTACACCAATCCCAACGCCATGGTGACCTGGTACTGCAACAAGTATGGCGGCGTGCCCACGGTGGGTCTGTGCCATGGCGTGCAGGGCGGCCACGCGCTCATTGCCCGTGCCCTGGGCTACAAGCAGGAAGAGATCGACATCGTGTGCGCAGGCATCAACCACATGACCTGGTACCTCTCTGTGAAGCACAAGGGCGAAGAGCTGAACGGCAAGCTGCTGGAAGCCCTGCAGGCCGATGTGGAGATCGCCCAGACGGAGAAGGTGCGCATCGACATGATGAAGCGCTTCGGCTACTTCTCCACCGAGTCCAACGGCCACCTGTCCGAGTATGTGCCGTGGTACCGCAAGCGCCCCGACGAGATCAAGCGCTGGATCGACCTGGGTGTGTGGATCAACGGCGAGACCGGCGGCTATCTCCGCGTGTGCACCGAAGGCCGCAACTGGTTCGAGACCGACTTCCCCAACTGGCTCAAGGAGCCGCCCAAGACCTATGCCCAGGAAAACCGTTCCCAGGAGCACGGCAGCTGGATCATCGAGTCCATCGAGACCGGGCGCGTCTACCGCGGCCACTTCAATGTGATCAACAACGGCGTCATTACCAACCTGCCCGACGACTGCGTGGTGGAGGTTCCCGGCTTTGTGGACACCTTCGGTATCAACACCCCGGTGCTGGGCGATCTGCCCCTGGGCTGCGCCGCCTGCTGCCAGTCGAACATCACCGTGCAGCGCCTGGCCATGGAAGCCGCCGCCCATGCGGACATCGACCTTTTGCGCCAGGCCATGATGATGGATCCCCTGGTGGGCGCCGTGTGCAACACCGAGGAGATCTGGCAGATGGTGGACGAGATGCTCATCGCCCAGGCCGAATGGCTGCCCCAGTACGCCGAGGAAATCGAACGCGCCAAGGCTCGCTGGGTGAAAGCCGAGGCCGAGGGCACGCTGATCCCGCCCATTGTGACCGAAGGCGCCGCCCGCCTGCACACCAAAACGGTGGAGGAAATGGCCGCCGACAAGGAAGCCGCCCGCAAGAACGCCGCCGAAGCCGACAAGGCCAAGGAGCGCCCCGCCGCCAAGAAAATCTACACCACCGGGCGCTAAGGGGAGCGGTATGAGGAAGGTACTGTTTGTTTGCCACGGCAATATCTGCCGCAGCCCCATGGCGGAGATGATCCTCAAGCACCTCGTCCGCGAGCGCGGGCTGGAGGGGCAGTTCAGCATTGCCTCGGCGGCCACCAGCACCGAGGAGATCGGCAACCCGGTGTATCCGCCGGCAAGGGCAGAGCTGGCGCGGCAGGGCATCCCGGTGGAGAAGCGCGGGGCGCGGCAGCTGACCCGCAGGGATTATGAGGAGTACGACCTGCTGATCGGCATGGACAATGCCAACATCCGCAATATGCACCGGATGCTGGGCGGCGACCCGGAGGGGAAGATCCACCGGCTGATGGACTTTACCACCCGGCCGGGGGAGGTGTCCGACCCGTGGTATTCGGATCGGTTTGACATTGCGTACCGGGACATCCGCCAGGGGTGCGAGGCGCTGCTGGCGTGGGTGATGGAACGGGATGAATGAGTGCGCATAGCACATTTGAATGAAACAAGAAACACAGCCGCTTCCGGTGGGAGGCGGCTGTGTTTCTGTTTGTCAAATTGGAATTTTTCAATCACTTGCTTTTACTGTTTCTTTATAGTAAAGCCAAATGGTAAATACTAATGATGCAATCAGTCCCACAATAAGCGTCCAATTAACTTTTATTATAAAGAAAGATAGCATCAAATTAGAAAACCCATGGAACACACAACAGAAAAAGATACTTTTCGTTTTTTTGTGAATTGTTGCAAGCCAAAAACTTAGAATCAACCCGTAAATTGCATAAAGCAAAAAATTCATGTTCTGCTGTGAAGAGCCAACCACAAACCATAGAGGAACGTGCCAAAGCATCCACACGCATCCAGTAATCAGCGTCGCAATCGGGAACGAGAATCTTTTCTCGAGTTCAGGTTGCATAATACCACGCCATCCCAATTCCTCATTCCCTCCACCAAGAAAGGTTGTGGAGAGCATAACAATGGGAGTTGAAAACCACGGGATCAAGGGATTTGTTTCCATTGAGGAGAGTCCGATAATCAATCCTTGCATCAGACAGAACAACAATAAGTACCCAACAGAGTTTTTCTTGCAAGAAAAAACAAAATCAAACACTGATCTTAGCGACTTTTGAGGTAATATCAAGAGGGAAGCAATCGTTGGGCCGAACCCGCCAATGAAGTAAATCAAAGTAAAGATGCCTTGCGAAGAATCAACGATATTGTTATTGGTCAGTAGTGCTAATCCCCACCAACATATCCATGTGATTGCAAAGGTTATGCTTGTATAAGTTACGACTTTGCTTTTATCCATCACTTATCTCCTTCAAATTCAAGTTGATCCAACATGTTATTTGCAATCCCCCACCACAAACCCCGTCCATTCCACGCGGTTATACACCAGCACATCATCGGCAAAGCTCATGCCCTGCTTCTGGTAGAACTCAACGGCGTTCTCGTTGGCGCAGGTGTACATGATGATGTCCTTCTCGCCGCCGGCGATGTCCAGGGCGCGCTGCATCAGCTGCTTGCCGATGCCCTGGCGCACGTAGCGGCGGTCGATGCCCAGGTCGGTGATGAAGAGCCAGTAGGCAAAGTCGGTGATGCCAAAGCACACGCCGATGAGCTCGCCCTCGTCCGTGCGGGCGGTGAGGCTGATGGAGACGTTTTGCACCAGCTTGGCAATGCGCTCCTCAAAGCGTTCCCTGGGATATTGGGAACCCAGATCGGTGCGGGCAAGGAAGCTGATGTAGGCTTCCGGGGTGATGCGTTCCTGCTGGATGGTCATGTATCAGCACCTCTTTTCGTTCATCATGATGTTCACAATGGTGCTGTTGGTTTTGCCCATGCCCTCCAGCACCAGTTCGCCCAGGTGGGCGATGAGGTGGTCGAAATCGTTGTCCAGAATGCCGTCCTGGGCGTGGATGCCGCAGCCCTCCATGGCCAGGCAGGCGGCCTCCACCGCCAGGCCAGCGGAAAGGGCGACCTTGTTGGCGCAGCCTTCCTTGGCGCCATCGCAGATCATGCCGCTGACGGAACCCAGGATGTTGCGGGCGGCCTGGAGCATCTCTTTTTCGCCGCCGCCCAGCAGGTACACCGCGCCCAGGGACGCCCCCAGGCCGGAGGCCACGCCGCAGGCGCACACGCTGCTCAGCGGGCCGATGTGGCTCTTGATGTAGATGTTCACCATGTTGGCCAGCGCCAGGGCGCGCAGGAGCTTTTCTTCTCCAGCGCCGAAGGCCTGGGCGGCGGCGTCCACGGTGAGGAACAGGGTCAGCCCCTGGTTGCCGCTGCCGGTGGCGGTCATCACCGGCAGGGGAACGCCGCTCATGCGGGCATAGCTGGCGGCACCCGCCATGCGCTTGGCCTGCACAAACACGGAGGGATCCTTCAGCATCATGGAGGGCAGCACCTGGCGATCCATGCCCTTCTCCACGGCGGTGCGGTAGACCCGGCGGTTCATGTCCAGGGCGGCTTTCAGGAAGGTCAGCTTCTCTAGCGGCACATGGTTGGCAAAGTCCAGGTAGGCAGCCACGTCGCCGCACACGGTCTCGGCGGCCTCGGCTTCCTGCACTTCTTCCACGAAGGGGGCGAAGGGCGCGTGTTCGATGCGGGCAATGCGGTCGTGGTTCTGGCTGGTGATGACCCGCACGCAGTCGCATTCCGTTTCGATCACCGTTTCGATGTACAGCCCCTGGGCTTCCTGGTTGATCTCCACGGTGATCTTCTCCCGCAGGGCTTTGCCCTCGGCCAGCTGCTGGGCGGTCACGGTGTGCAGGGCGTTCATGCCTGCATCGCTGTCACCGGCGGTGATGCCCAGCGCCACGCACAGCTCCACGCCGCGCTCGTCCGCGCCGGGAATGCCCACGCCCATGGCATTTTTGAAAAGATAAGCATCCAGCCGGGCGGTGACCTTGATGATATCGCCCTGCACATGCTTGCGGGCGGTGGCGGCATTCAGCGCAATGGCGGAGGGTTCGGTGCAGCCGGTGGACTCAGCCAGGGCAGCTGCGATCTGGCTCAGATAAAGCTCGTATGACATAGGGTCGCCTCATATCTTTTGTGATGTTGGGTATGATTTCGCCGCAGAATGCATTTTCCCCTGCAAAAATGACAGGAATGCAGGATAAAACTTGACGCGCCCACAAGAATAGTGGTATAATAACACGTTTCTGTTTTGAATATCTTTTTTGATATATGTAGGAGGGAATACAATGTCCGGTCATTCCAAGTGGCATAATATTCAGGCGAAGAAGGGCAAGGCCGACGCCAAGCGCGGCGCTATTTTCACCAAGATCGGCCGCGAGATCGCCATCGCTGTGCGCGAGGGCGGCGCCAACCCCGAGTCCAACGGCAAGCTGCGCGACGTGATCGCCAAGGCCAAGGCCAACAATATGCCCAACGATAACATCCAGCGTTCCATCAAGAAGGCCTCCGGTGAAATGGGCGACGTGACCTACGAGCAGATCACCTACGAAGGCTATGCCCCCGGCGGCGTGGCGGTGATCGTGGATACCATCACCGATAACCGCAACCGCACCGTGTCCGATGTGCGCCATTGCTTCGCCAAGAACGGCGGCAACCTGGGCAACGCCGGCTCCGTGTCCTTCATGTTTGACGAGAAGGGCGTGCTGGTGGTGGAGCGCACCCCCGGCAGCGACGAGGACGAGATGATGATGCTGGCCCTGGACGCCGGTGCCGAGGACATGAAGGCCGAGGAAGACGTGTACGAGATCTACACCTCTCCCGCCGATTTCTCCGCCGTGCGCGAGGCGCTGGAGCAGCAGGGTCTGTCGTTCCTGTCTGCCGAGGTGAACAAGATCCCCCAGAACACCGTGTCTGTGGACGATCCCGACACCCTCAAGAATATCCAGAAGCTGCTGGACATGCTGGACGACAACGACGACGTGCAGAATGTGTACCACAACGCCGAGCTTCCCGAGGAGGAAGAGGAGGAGTAAGGGAAATTCCCTTGCTTCCTGGTTCATTCAGTTGATTGACTCACCCGCTTGCAATCGGGTGAGTTTTTTTGTGGGGCAGGGAGGCTTTTCGCGCTTGGCCGCGAACTACATCAGCAAGGACAGCTTACGTTTCTGATAAAGGAGAAAGTGTATGAGACAGGCACAGAAATTCCTTTGGCCAGCCTTGACCATGGGCACCTGCTATTACCCGGAGCAATGGGATGAATCCCTGTGGCGCAGCGACCTGCAGCGGATGAAGAAGGCCGGGATCACGGTGATCCGCGTGGCGGAGTTTGCCTGGAGCAAGTTTGAAGAGAACGAGGGCGAGTTCAACTTCGATTTCTTCGACCGCTTCCTTGACCTGTGCATGGAGGAAAAGATGCAGGTCATTTTCTCCACGCCCACGGCCACGCCGCCCGCCTGGCTCACGGAAAAGTACCCGGAGGTACTCAACGCCACCAGGGAGGGTGTGCTCTATCGCCATGGCCTGCGCAGGCATTACAACTACAATTCGCCGGTGTATCAGCAGCTGTGCGCCCGCATCGTGGAGCAGTTGGCGGTTCATTATGGGCAGCACCCGGCCATCATCGGCTGGCAGATCGACAACGAGCTGAACTGCGAGGTGGACGAGTTCTATTCCCAGGCGGATGACGACGCCTTCCGGGCGTGGGTCAGGGACAAGTATCACACTCTGCCGGAACTGAACAAGGCCTGGGGCACGGCCTTCTGGAACCAGGGCTACACCGACTGGCAGCAGGTGCATCTGCCCCGCCCCACGGTGCGCGGCACCATCAATCCCCACCTGCACCTGGACTACCTGCGCTTCATTTCGGTAAGCGCGGTGGGGTTCTGCGCCATGCAGTCGGAGATCCTGCGCCGCCACCTGCGCAAGGGGTGCTTCATCACCACCAACGGCCTGTTTGACTATGTGGACAACCACCGCATGACTGACGAGGCGCTGGACATTTACAGCTACGACTCCTACCCGGATTTCGCCTTTGAATTGGGCAGAACCATTGACCACAGCGACCTGAACGACCGCTCCTGGTCCATGAAGCTGACCAATGTGCGGGCGATCTCGCCCCACTTTATGATCATGGAGCAGCAGTCCGGCGGCAATGGCTGGACGACCCGCCTGGAAGCGCCTGCGCCCCGCCCCGGCCAACTGACCCTGTGGGCGATGCAGAGCCTTGCCCACGGCGCGGACTGCATTTCCTTCTTCCGCTGGCGCACCAGCATCATGGGCACGGAGATCTACTGGCACGGCATTCTGGACTACGACAACCGCGACAACCGCCGCCTGGGCGAGGTAGCGCAGGTGGGGGAGATGCTCCGCAAGCTGCAGCCCCTGTGCGGTGCTGACTGCAAGGCCGCCTTTGGCGTGATCCGCGATTACGACAACGAGTGGGACGCCCGGGTGGACGCCTGGCATGGTCGGTTGCATGACCCCAGCCGCTGGGAGATCTTCGAGGGCGCCCAGCGCAGCCATGCCCCCTACGACGAGGTGTGGCTGGGCAAGGACACCGAGGTGGCCGAGCTGGCCAAGTACCCGGTGCTGTTCTACCCCCACGCGGTGATCATGACGGAAGCGCGGGCGCAGCTGCTGGAAGCCTATGTGCAGCAGGGCGGCACGCTGATCATCGGCTGCCGAACCGGCTACAAGGACGAGACGGGCAAGTGCGTCATGCTGCCCCAGCCCGGCCTGCTGGGCAAGCTTTCCGGCAGCGATGTGACGGACTTCACCTTCGCCAGCCCGGCGGAGGAAGCACCCACCATCCTCTGGGATGGGGAGGCGCTGGACGCACCGATCTTTGCCGACATCCTCCATCCTGCGGAGGACGCGAAGGTGCTGGCCTGCCACAACACCAGCTACTTCAAGGGTCAGCCCGCCCTGACGGAGCATCCCTATGGCGCGGGACGTGTGCTGCATTGGGGCGCGGGCTTCTCGGTGGCGGCGGTGCGCAAGCTACTGGCCTATACCGGCGCGGCAGAGCCCTTCCGCCATCTGGTGGAGGCGCCGGAGAACGTGGAGCTGGTGGTGCGCGAGAAGGACGGCAGGCAGTATCTGTTTGTGCTGAACTACAAGCATTGGGCGGAAAGCGTTCGCCTGAACAAGCCCATGAAGTCGCTGCTGAGCGGCGAGATCTGCCAGGGCGAGGTGACCCTGCCGCCCTATGGCGTGGACGTGTTTGAAGTGGAATAAAGCCAGGAATGACGGCGGGTTCAGCCGCCTGAACAAGATGAAAAAAGTCGGGCAGATCGCTCGACTTTTTTCGCGTGTTCCCCTTGCAAATGCGAACAGAGCATGATAGGATAATTCTATCGAGTTGAAAGGATGTGTTCAACATGGCAACGAAGAAAGCGGCGAAGGCCGAGAAGACTGCCCCCGTGAAAAACGAGGCGCAGGCAGAGAAGCTCAAGGCGCTGGAACACGCGCTGGCTGATCTGGATAAACAGTTTGGCAAGGGTTCTGTGATGAAGCTGGGCGAGGCCAGCACCCAGAATATCGAGGTGATCCCCACCGGCTGCCTCACCCTGGACGCAGCCCTGGGCGTGGGCGGCATTCCCCGCGGCCGTATCGTGGAGATCTATGGCCCCGAATCCTCCGGTAAGACCACCGTGGCGCTGCACATTGTGGCCGAAGCCCAGAAGGCGGGCGGCATTGCGGCCTTTGTGGACGCGGAGCATGCGCTGGATCCTGTGTATGCCAAGAAGCTGGGCGTGAACATCGATGAGCTCTACGTTTCCCAGCCCGATACCGGCGAGCAGGCGCTGGAGATCGCCGAGGCGCTGGTGCGCTCCGGCGCGCTGGACGTGGTGGTCATCGACTCCGTGGCCGCCCTGGTGCCCAAGGCCGAGATCGACGGCGAAATGGGCGACAGCTTCGTGGGTCTGCAGGCCCGACTGATGAGCCAGGCGCTGCGCAAGCTGGCGGGCATCATCAACAAGACCGGCTGCGTGGCGGTGTTCATCAACCAGCTGCGCGAAAAGGTGGGCGTGATGTACGGCAACCCGGAGACCACCCCCGGCGGCCGCGCCCTGAAGTTCTATGCCTCCGTGCGCCTGGACGTGCGCCGCGGCGAGCAGCTCAAAAATGGCACCACCGTGGTGGGCAACCACACCAAGGTGAAGGTCGTGAAGAACAAGGTGGCTCCGCCCTTCCGCGTGGCTGAGTTCGACATCGTGTACGGCGAGGGCATCTCCAAGGAAGGCACCCTGCTGGATATGGCCGTGGAGCGCGACATCATCCACAAGAGCGGCGCCTGGTTCTCCTACAAGGATCAGCGCATCGGCCAGGGGCGCGAAAACACCCGCCTGTTCCTGCGGGACAACCCGGAGATCACCGACGAGATCGACGCTATTCTGCGCAAGGAGCTGTTCTCCGAGCCCGCTCCCGAGGACGAGGCTGCCATGAAGCAGCAGGCCGAGGAGGAAGAGGACGACCTGGCGCTTCTGGAAGAGGAACTGGCAGACGAATAATACTTCAGCCGCAGCGCTTTTGCTGCGGCTTTTTGATATCGCAGTCGGCGGATAGATGTAGGGGCGATCTGTGATCGCCCGCACGCTGCACAAATGCATAGTAGGCGGGAAATGGAACGTGGCGGGCGAACACAGTTCGCCCCTACCGGCACATAAGTGACGCAATGGTGCCTGCTGGCAATCTTCCACACCGGCGGCTTCTGGCATCCTCAGGAAGGCTAAAAAAGTCCTGAAGTATATCAAGATAATACTATTGATTCCAGTATGAATTATGGTATAATATATACCAAAGGTTGACAAAGAATTGTCAATCCGTGCAAAAAATAAGGAGGAAGATACCATGAAGAAGATCCTGGCTCTGATTCTGGCTCTGGCCATGATGATGACTGCTGGTCTGGCTCTGGCTGACAACAGCTACACCGGCACCGGCAAGGGCTTCGCGGGCGACATCAAGGTCACCGTGACCCTGGCTGACGACGGCTCCATCGTGGACGTTGTGGTGGACGAGTGCAACGACACCCCCGGCGTGTGCGACCTGGCTCTGGAGAAGGTGCCTGCTGATATGAAGGCCCTGAACTCCATCAACGTGGACACCGTTTCCGGTGCCACCTTCACTTCCAAGGGCATCCTGGAAGCTGTTAAGAACGCCCTGGAGAACAACGGCGTTGACACCACTGCCCTGATGGAAAAGAAGGAAGTTGTGGTGGAAAAGGGCGCTGACCAGACCCTGGAAGCCGACGTTGTCGTGATCGGCGCTGGCGGCGCTGGCCTGGCTGCTGCCATCACTGCCGAGCAGAACGGCGCGAAGGTCATCGTGGTGGAAAAGATGCCCAAGGTGGGCGGCAACACCATTCTGGCTGGCGGCGCTGTGAACGCTGTGGAAGACCGCAGCGAGTTCGCCATCAAGCAGAACGACTCCGTGTACTGGCACTACTGGCAGACCATGGACGGCGGCGACTGGCAGGGCGATCCCGAGCTGGTGATGACCCTGGTGGAGAACGCCTACGACGGCATCCAGTGGACCAAGGAACTGGGCATGGAATGGCTGGGCGAGGACGCTGTGTTCACCGTGTCCGGCGGCCTGTGGCCCCGCGCCTGGAAGCCTGCCGGCAAGGCCAGCGCTGGCTTCTTTGAGACCTATGGCAACTACATCGACAACACCGACAAGATCGACCTGATGCTGAACACCAAGGCTGAAGAGATCCTGGTGAACGAAAAGGGCGAGGCTTGCGGCATCGTCTGCACGGGCGAGACCGGCAACACCATCACCATCAATGCCAAGAGCGTTGTGGTGGCCACCGGCGGCTTTGCCAAGAACGTTGAGCTGCGCATGGCCTACGACGCCATCTGGGGCATCCTGGACGAGAAGGTGCTGTCCACCAACCACCCCGGCGCTACCGGTGACGGCGTGAAGATGCTCCAGAAGCTGAATGCCGACTTCATCCAGATGGGCAACATTCAGCTGCTGCCCCTGGGCGATCCTGTGACTGGCTCCCTGTCCGGCAACATCGAGCACGGTGTTGATTCCCGTATCTTCGTGAACAAGTCCGGCCTGCGCTATGGCGACGAGGGCGGCCGCCGCGACGACATGACCCGCGACCTGTTTGCTCAGGAAGACGCTCTCATGTGGATCGTGATGGACTCCGATACCTATCCCACCGGCGACGAGCTGAACAACTTCGGCGAGACCGCTAACCAGCTGGTGGAAGCCGGCCGCGCTGTGAAGGCCGACACCCTGGACGAGCTGGCTGTGCTGATGAACGTGGACGCTGCCAACCTGAAGGCTACCATTGCTGAGTACAACGAGTACTGCATCGGCGGCTCCAAGGAGGGCCAGGCTGACCAGTTCGGCCGCACCCTGTTTGGCCAGCCCATCGACAATGGTCCCTTCTACGCCGGTGCCCGCGTGCCCACCGTGCATCACACCATGGGCGGCGTGCGTATCGACACCCTGTGCCGCGTGTATGACGAGAACGGCGAGATCATCTCCAACCTGTATGCTGCTGGCGAGGTGACCGGCGGTATCCACGGTGCCAACCGTCTGGGCGGCAACGCTCTGGCTGATACGATCGTGTTCGGTCGCATTGCTGGTGAGTCCGCTGCTCTGTCCAAGTAAGACACACAAAAAAGCTGCTCAGTCCTTCGGGGCTGAGCAGTCTTTTTATGCTTATTTGTTCATGGCGAAGGGAATGAACTTCTTGATCTCACGATCCCAGAAGCCCCACTCGTGCACGGCGTCCGGCTCCTCGTAGTGGGTCACGTCCCAGCCGTACTTCTTCAGCGCGGGGATGAACTTCTGGTGCTGGTGATACAGGAAGTCCGCCGTGCCGCAGGAGACGTAGAGCCGGGGTGCGTTCTCCGGCTTGGTCTTCATCAGGTGGAACAGGTCGTGCTGGCTGCCCTTCATTTTGCTCAGGGGGCCGAACACCCGCTTGAAGCCGTCCAGCCGCTCCTTGCTGCGGCCGGTCATATCGCAGATGTTTGTGGCGCCGGAGAAGCTGGCCGCTGCGCCGAAGCGCTCCGGGTGGGTCAGCGCCAGCTTCATGGCGCCATAGCCGCCCATGGAAAGCCCGGCCACAAAGGTGTCCTCGGGCTTGTCGGACAGGCGGAAGAAGCGGTGCATGGCGCGGGGCAGCTCCTCGCTGACGTAATCCCAGTAGCGCTCGCCATGCAGCTCGTTGCTGTAGAAGCTGTGGTTCACCGCGGGCATGATCACCGCCAGGTTGTACTCGGCAGCGTAGCGCTCCACGGAGGTGCGGCGCATCCAGATGGAGTGGTCGTCGCTGTAGCCGTGCAGGAGATACAGCACCTTGGGCAGATCGCCCTCCTGGGCAGCGGTGATGCCGATGCCCTGGCTGGGCTCCGGCATGATGACGTTCACGGTGGACGCCACGTTCAGCGTCTCGGAAAAGAATTGCACTTGCAGAAAGGCCATGGGAGTACCTCCAAACGATCATTTTTTGTTAGTGTAGCATGGCGTGGGCGGCTTGGCAAGGGGCGCTGCCATAAAAAATGGGAGCGATCGGTGATCGCCCCCAGGGGTGTTGATTCACAATTGTGCATGAACCCAGCTTTCCACGTCCGTCTCCGGCAGCTGCAAGGCCAGTCGGTAGATCTTGCCGTCCGTGCTGCGGTCAAGGAAGTGGTAGTCGTACAGCTCCCGGCGCAGGGTGGCAGGATCGCCGAAGGTGTGCCAGTCCAGCAGGATGTCGTTGATCTCCCGCTCGGCGTAGTCCCTGCCCGGCTCAAACTTCTGCGCCAGGTACAGCAGGGCGTAGAGCTTCATCTTCCGCTTGGCGGGGAACACGGTGAGCTTGCCGGATGCATTCAGGAAATTCTTGAGGGTGATGGTCAGTTCCATAGGGTACCTCCCATGGGGTCGGGGAGTTATTGCAGCAGCAGCGCTTCCGCTTCCTCCAGGCTTTCCACGATGTAGGTGGCCTTGTCGCTCTGGCCTTTGCCGTGGCGGGTGAGCCAGATGCTGTCCACGCCCGCATTGTGGGCGGCGGTGATGTCCGCAGAGTGGCTGTCGCCAAAGAACACGGCCTCCCGCTTGTCGGTGCAGCCCAGCAGCTCAAGGGCTTTTTCCACCATGAGGGGATTGGGCTTGCTGACGCCGATCTCTTCGCTGATCACCACCGCGTCCAGCAGGGGCGTGAACTCGCACACGCTGAGGCGGCCGCGCTGGGTGGCGCTGACGCCGTTGGACACCAGGGCGATCTTCATTTTGCCGTGAACGGCCTGCAAAAGGTGCATGGCGCCGGGCAGAAGGTCGGCATGGGTGGAGAGGTTATCCTGGAAAACCACCGCCAGCTGTTTGGCATCAATGTCCTGCCAGCCGTAGTGCTGGCACAGCTGGGCAAAGCGCTCGATCTTCAGCGCGGCCTGGGTGGTTTCGCCCCGTTCGAGGGCTTCCCACAAAAGCTTGTTGATGTGGTGGTAGGTGGTGAACACCTCATCGGAAAAGGGCTTGCCGAAGGCGGTCAGCGCATCACGGAGGGATTTGCGCTCCGCGGCATCAAAGTCCATGAGGGTGTTGTCGTTATCGGCCAGGAGATAGCGGTAACGCATGGTGCCTCCTTACTTGGCGCTCTCGCGGGTAAAGTTCAGCAATCCGCCGCAGAGGATGCAGCCCTTCTGGCGCTCCGTGAGGGGCAGCAGCACGGTGTATTCCTCTCCCTTGGTCTCGTTGCGGAGGACGAACTTCTCGCTGCCCTTTTCCACCAGGGCGCGAACGCCGGGCAGGGTCAGCACATCGGCCATGTCGATGCGGTCGTAATCCGCCTCGTTTTCAAAGGTCATGGGCAGGATGCCGTTGTTGATCAAATTGGCCTGGTGGATGCGGGCAAAGCTCTTGGCGATCACCGCGCGGATGCCCAGATACAGCGGCACCAGGGCAGCGTGCTCGCGGCTGGAGCCCTGGCCATAGTTGCTGCCAGCCACCAGCATGCCGCCGCCCTCGGCCTTGGCACGGGCGGGGAAGTCCTTGTCCACGGGGGTCAGGCAGAAGTCGCTGAGGTAGGGCACATTGGAGCGGAAGGGCAGGAGCTTGGCATCGGAGGGCGCAATGTGGTCGGTGGTGATGTTGTCTTCCATCTTCAAAAGCACCTTGCCGGTCACGTCTTCGGCCAGCGCCTTGCCCATGGGGAAGGGCTTGATGTTGGGGCCGCGCACCACTTCCACGGTGTCCTCGGCACCGGGTTCCACCGGGGGGATCACCAGGTTGTCGTTGACTTCAAAGGCCTCGGGCAGGGGGATATCCAGGTCGATGTCCAGGCAGCGGGGGTCGGTCAGCACGCCGGTGAGGGCGGTGATGGCCGCGGTTTCGCAGGAGACCAGGTAGATGCCCGCGCTCTTGGTGCCGCTGCGGCCGAAGAAGTTGCGGTTGTTGGTGCGCACGGAGATGGCGTTGGACTTGGGTGCCTGTCCCATGCCAATGCAAGGGCCGCAGGCGCTTTCCAGGATGCGGGCGCCTGCGCCCAGCATATCTGCCAGAGCGCCGTTGCGGGCCAGCATGGTCAGCACCTGCTTGGAGCCGGGGCCGATGACCAGGCTCACATCAGGATGCACGGTCTTGCCCTTCAGGATGCGGGCAACGCGCATCATATCGGTATAGGAAGAGTTGGTGCAGGAGCCGATGAACACCTGATCCACCTTGATGGGGCCGCATTCCTTCACCGTTTCCACAATGTCGGGCATGTGGGGCTTGGCCACCAGGGGCTCCAGGGTGTTCAGGTCGATCTCCACGATCTCGTCGTAGGTGGCGTCGGCGTCGGGCTTCAGCTCCGTCCAGTCCTGCTCGCGTCCCTGAGCTTTCAGGAAAGCGCGGGTCACCTCGTCAGAGGGGAAGATGGAGGTGGTAGCGCCCAGCTCAGCGCCCATGTTGGTGATGGTGGCACGCTCCGGCACGGTCAGGGTGGCCACACCGTCGCCGATGTATTCCATCACCTTGCCCACGCCGCCCTTCACGGTGAGGCGGCGCAGCACTTCCAGAATGATGTCCTTGGCGGCCACGCCATAGCTCAGCTTGCCGGTGAGCTTGATGCCCACCACCTTCGGGCAGGAGAGGAAATACGCGCCGCCGCCCATGGCCACGGCCACGTCCAGGCCGCCCGCGCCGATGGCCAGCATGCCGATGCCGCCGCCGGTGGGGGTGTGGCTGTCGGAACCCAGCAGGGTGTAGCCAGGCACGCCGAAGCGCTCCAATTGCACCTGGTGGCAAATGCCGTTGCCGGGCTTGGAGCAATAAATGCCGTGCTTCTTGGTCACAGACTGGATGTACTGGTGGTCGTCGGCGTTTTCAAAGCCAGTTTGAAGGGTGTTGTGGTCGATGTAGGCCACGGACTTCTTGGTCTTGACCCGATCCACGCCCATGGCCTCGAACTGCAGATAAGCCATGGTGCCGGTGGAGTCCTGGGTGAGGGTCTGGTCGATGCGGATGGAGATCTCCGTGCCGGGGACAAGCTCGCCGGTCAAAAGGTGGGCGGCGAGGATTTTCTGTGTAAGGTTCATGGTAATGCCTCCATAATACGTATGATTTCGTATTGTATACAATTGTTGCTCATCCATCATAGCGGCAAGAGGGCGGCCATGTCAACCGATTGCGGGAGAAAGAACATCAAAAAGGCATTCGCCAGAAAAACAAAAAAACCGCTTGACAATCTTCCGCATCGGAGGTATAATCATTTCTGTTCTGCGGGAATGGCGGAATTGGCAGACGCGCATGATTCAGGTTCATGTGTTCGCACGAACTTGCAGGTTCAAGTCCTGTTTCCCGCACGCACGAAAAAAAGCTCTTTGCAAATGCAAAGAGCTTTTTTCATGCGTGAATGAAGCGCCCTTCGGGCATGAAGACGCTTCGCTAATGAAGAAATGAAGGAATGATGGAGTGGTTTTCCGTTCACTTACCTTCATGCCGAGCGCAGCGAGGCGCTTCATTTCTTCATTAGCTGCGCAGCAGCGTCTTCATTCCTTCATTTTCTCTCTATCCCGTCCTTCGTCACAATGGCATAGCACAGCGGGGGCGCTTCCACGGGCTCATCAGCGAACACAATCGCCTTGCGAATGGCCGCCTCGGCCTTGTCTGCATCCTCTTCGCTGCGAGCATAAAGCGTGCAAAGCGTGGTGTCCGGCTGCACCCGGTCGCCGATGCGCACGGGCAGCACAAAGCCCACGGAGTAGTCCAGCGCGTCGGTCTTCTGCACCCGTCCGGCACCCATGGCCTGGGCAGCCAGACCCAGGGCGGTGGTGTCCATTTCGGCCACATAGCCGCTGCGACCCACCTGCACGGTGCGGATCACCGCGGGCTGGGGCAGCAGGGACACATCGTCGCACACGGCGGGATCGCCGCCCTGGGCGGCGAACATTTCCTTCAGTTTGGCCAGGCCGCGGCGGGAGTCCAGCGCCTCCTGCAACAGGGCGCGGCCTTCTTCCGGCGTGGCGCAGCGGCCGGAGAGCACCAGCATATGGCTGCCCAGCAGCAGCGAGACCTCCAGCAGCGCGCCGGTGGTTCGGCCGGACAGCACGTCGATGGCGTCCTTCACCTCCAGGGCGTTGCCCACGTGGGTGCCCAGGGGCTGCTCCATGCCGGTGACGATGGCGGTGACGGGCTTGCCCGCCAGCGCACCGATGTTCACCATGGCCTGCGCCAGCTGGATGGAACCCTCCAGCGTCTGCATAATGGCACCGGAGCCGGTCTTCACGTCCAGCACAATGGCATCCGCGCCGGAGGCCAGCTTTTTCGACATGATGGAAGAGGCGATCAGCGGCAGACTGTCCACGGTGGCGGTCACGTCCCGCAGGGCGTAGAGGGTCTTGTCCGCCGGGGCGAGGGAGCCGGTCTGGCCGATCACCGCCACGCCGATGCTGTTCACCTGGCGGATGAAGGCGTCCTCCGTCAGCTCCACGCTCAGGCCGGGAACGGACTCCAGCTTATCCAGCGTGCCGCCGGTGTGCCCCAGGCCGCGGCCGCTCATCTTGGCCACGGGAACGCCGCAGGCAGCCACCAGGGGCGCCAGCACCAGGGTGGTGGTGTCGCCCACGCCGCCGGTGGAGTGCTTATCCACCTTGATGCCGGGAATGGCGGACAGGTCGCACACGTCGCCGGAATCCCGCATGGCCAGGGTGAGGTGGGTGGTCTCCTGGTCGGTCATGCCCTGAAGGCGGATGGCCATCAAAAGCGCGGCCAGCTGGTAATCCGGAATAGTCTGCCTGGCGGCACCCTGCACAAAATAGTCGATCTCCTGGGCAGTCAGCTCCTGGCCCAGCTTCTTTTTTGTAATGATGTTGACCATGTTCATGGAGGCAACCCTCCTTTTCAATGCTGTGTGGGTACATTATACCACAGGGGAGGGGAATTGAGAATGCGGAATTCGGAATTCGGAATGCGGAATGAATGGTCAGAGCAGCAGCATCACAGCTTGCGCGGCGGCAACGGCAAGGCACGCGCCGATGGCCACGCTCAAAAGGCTCCGGCCGCGCCAGGCCATGATGATGGCTACCACCAGACCCACCAGCGCCGTCCACAGGCTGCCGGTGGAGTAGAGCACATCCGGGAAGGTCATGGCGCCCAGCACCGCATAGGGGACGTAGTGCAGGAAGGATTTGACGAACACGCTCTTGATCTCCTTGCGGAAGACCGTCAGCGGCAGCATGCGGATCAGGTAGGTCACGCCCGCCATCACCAGCAGATAGGGGAAGAAGCTCGACCAGCTCATGCGTCACCCTCCTTTACCGGGAACAGCAGCGCGCCCACGGTGGAGGCGGCCACGGCACAGATGATGATCACAAACCCGCTGGAAAGCTGGTTCAGCACGGGGATGTAGCGGAAGCACAGGCTCAGCGCCACGGCGATGACCACCACCACCCGCACGGGATGCTCCTTGCGGGCAGGGGGCAGGATGATGGCCAGGAACATGCCATAAATGGCGATGCCCAGCGCTGTGCGGAAGAACTCCGGCAGCAGCTGCCCGGCCACCGCGCCCAGCAGCGTGCCCAGCGCCCAGCCAAACCAGGGCGTGGACATGAGGCCATAGAGGTAGCCTTTGCCCACCTTTTCCGGCTGGGAGGAGGCCACGGCGAAGATCTCGTCGGTATTGCAGAAGGAGAAGGCCATGCGGTGCAGGGTGGTCATGGTCTTATCCAGCTTTTGCGAGAGGGACACGCCCATCAGCGCATAGCGCAGGTTGATGATGAACTGGGTCAGCGCGGCCTCGATGAGGGAGGCCTGGGCAAGCATCAGGGGCAGGCCGGCAAACTGTCCGGCGCTGGTCACATTGGTCATGGAGATCAGCACGGCCTGCTGCCAGGTGAGGCCGTCGCTCACGGCCTTCATGCCGAAGGTGAAGGACACCGAGAGGTAGCCCAGCGCAATGGGGATGCCGTGCTTTACGCCCTTGAGAAACAAGCGGTTCATGGGTCAATTCGCCTCGATTTCGTATAATGGAACAAGCTTCATCCTACCACGCGGGGCGGGGCGCGTCAACGGTGGAAGGTGTTTTGGAACAAAGAAAAAACCGGACATGGCGTCCGGCGTGAAGCTTATTTGATGATCTCTGCCATGGCGGCGATGTCCTGGGCGGCCATGGCGACCTTGCTTTTTTCGATCAGGATATTGCCGCCCGTCATGATGTAGGAGGGCATGACCCGCACATCGCCATAATAGAAGGGCGTGGCGCGCAGCTTGTAGGTGGCGCCGGAGGGAATGACGTTGCGCCTGGTGGTCTTGCGGACGATCTGGTTGAACATCTTCTTGGCCACATCGCCCATGAGCATAACGACCTTGACATTCGGGAACAGCGCCAGCTCCGCCTCCAGCCAGGGGAGGCTTTCCTCGATGCTGCTTTTCTCGATGGCATAGGCGGTCTTGGGCGTTTTCACCGCATTGGTGATGTACACGCCCATGCGCAGGATATCCGCCACGGTCTCCACGGGCAGCCCGGCCTTCTGGAACAGGGGGATGGTGGTGGAAAGGTACTGCTCGCCGCTGCTGCCGTAGAAGTCCTGGGCAGGATCCTCCGGCACGACCTCGTTGATCATGATGGCACGGATGGCGGCGGGGTCGACCTCCACATCGTTCAGCTGGATGTGGGGATGTGCGCCCAGCGCTTGCTGCAATTGCTGCCTAATATTCATGGCGCTCAGTCCTTCCGCTGCATCTTCTTCTGCACCTTGTTTTCGTACATCTTCGCATCGGCAATGCGAATGATGCCCATCACCGTCATGCCGCTGGCCAGGGGGATGCAGGCGCTGCCGATGCTGGCGGACAGCGTATAGGGCTTGTGGGCACTGGCGTTGGCCTCGGCCAGGGTCTCGTAGAAGCGGGCAATGCGCTTTTCTGCCTCGGCGGGATCATAAGCGCCGATTCCGATGACGTAGAACTCGTCGCCGCCGGCGCGGACGCACAGCTCGTCGTCCCGGGTGATGCTCATGGCGGCGCTGCAAATGGCGTTGATGCCAAAGTCGCCATCTGCATGGCCGAAGGTATCGTTGATGTGCTTCAGCCTGTCCATGTCGATAACGAAGGCCAGCACATTGTCCTCCGGGGCGGCCTTGCGCAGCATGTGATCCAGCATCAGCTCCATGCCCCGGCGGTTGTAGGCGCCGGTCATGCCATCGCGGGTGGAGAGGGACTCCAGCCGGTGGGCGGTGCGGGAAATGTGAAGGCCGGAGTTCACGTTCTTCAGCCAGTTGCGGATCACGCAGGTCATGTGGTGGGGCTTGCCCAGCTCGAAGCGCAAAACGGCATAGCCCATGGACTGGTCAAGGAAATGCACGGGCATGAAATAGAAAATAGAGGGCTTGTGCTCCTCGCTGCCCAGGGTGGGCAGCATGAGGCTGGTTTCGAAGGTGGGGCCGTTTTCGTAGTGGCCGGAATCGGGCTGATGGTTGTTGGTCAGCACCATTTTGATCCGCTGGGGATAGCCGTTTTTGCAGCATTGGTCAGCGTGGAGCCATTTCTCGTCCAGGCAGAGGAAAAACTCGTCATACTGGCCCATGAGATAGGTCTTGATGTAGACCTGATAAATGCATTCCTGGGGCGAGGCGGTGTCGGACAGGGCTTCCATCATGCTGCTTTCCAGCAGCACGCCCATGTCGATGGTCAGTTGGCCGTCGGACAGATCCTGGTTCACATTGTAGAAGGACTCCCGCATCTGGGTCATCACCGTGCTGATATCGTGGCTGCAGCCGCAGCTCATGCCCAATCGGAGATGCTCCCCGGCCTGGTAGGCATAGGGCAGGATGGGTGCGCCGGGGTCGATCTGGCTGCGCAGGGCATCGATGGCGCTGACGATGACGCTCTCATAGTCCGGCACGGCGCTGGTGAGGGTCACGGTGTTGATGCTGCCCTCGGGGGTGGCGTCGAAGCCGGTGACGATGATATCCTCCGGCACGCGGACGCCGTGCTTGGTGAGGTAGTTGGTCAGGCCCAGCGCCATGTGGTCGCTGGCGCAGATCACCGCCTGGGGCATGGGCACCTCGCCGGAAACAATCTTCCGTCCCAGCTCGGCGCCGCCGGGGAACCAGAAATCGCCATAGAAGACCTGGCTTTCCTCCCGGGGGATACCGTGGGCGTCCAGCGCGGCCAGGAAGCCCGCCAGACGGTCGGTGGCATCGGCGTCGCCCTCAGGGCCGGTGAGGCAATAGAGATTGCGGCAGCCGTGGGCATCGATCACATGGGAGGTAATGTCCTTCAAAATATGCTGGTTGCGGGTGATAAAGCAGGGATACTCCGGCAGCAGCGGCCCCAGGCATACCACGGGTTTATGGCACTTTTCCTTCAGCATTTGAGGGATCTGGGGGATGATCGTGCGGGTGACGCTGTCCATCAGGGAGAGGGAATCCACGATCACGCCATCCAGCCGGTCGAAATTGACCAGGTTGTAGATGTTCTCTTCGCCGGCCAGATATTTTTCCTGGGAAAGGGAAATATCGCACAGCGTGGCGATCACCGCTACATCGTAGCCATAGGCCTGGCAACGAGTACCGATGGCGTCCAGGATGCGGGTGGCATAGATAGTCTCCGGCGTTGCAGCCAAAACGCCGATGATCTTCCGCGACATGGCAAAACCCTCCTGATTCAAAACGAACGAAGTCCTTATTGTCTATTATAACACATTTTTTTGTCATTTGGAAGGGAAGAAAGCGAAAAGGGTATTTCATTCGCCCGGAAGCACAAAAAAATCCTTTTCTTTGGCGGCGTTTTATGGTATACTATCCGATGGATATGTCTGCGCGCAGCTGTGCTGGACAATCCGGGAAAGGCAGTGAACAATTTTGACAGCTTCTGATAAGCTCGTAGAACAGTTGAGCCTCACGGCGCAAAGCGCTGTGGTGGTGCACAATCCTTCCAATATGTTCTACCTGACGCAGGGGTATACTGGTGAAGGCTGTGTGTTCATCTCCGGCACCCGCCGGGTGATCATCACCGACTTCCGCTATGTGGAGCAGGCCGAGCAGCAGGCTCCCGGCTTCCAGGTGAACATGACCGACCGTGGCCTGGGTCACAACCAGTGGGTGGCCAAATTGTGCCAGGAGGATCAGGTCGATACCCTGCGCTATGAGGATGATTACCTCACCGTGCGCAGCTTCGAAAGTCTGCGCAATGCCGTGGGCGATGGCGTGAGCTATCTCTCCCTGGCCGGCGCACCTGAAAAGCTCCGCCAGATCAAGACCCCTGCCGAGGCTGAGGCCATGCGCCGTGCTGCGGCCATCACCAGCGCCGCCTTCGAGGCGCTGCTGCCCAAGATCAAAGAGGGCATGACCGAAAAGGATCTGCAGATCGAGCTGGACTTCACCATGCTCAAGCTGGGCGCCGACGGCAACGCCTTTGAGACCATCATCGCCTCCGGCGAGAACGGCAGCCTGTGCCACGCCATCCCCGGCCCCCGCAAGCTGCGCAAGGGCGACATGATCACCATGGACTTCGGCGCCAAGGTGGACGGCTATTGCTCCGACATGACCCGCACCGTGGCTCTGGGCGAGCCCAGCACCGAAATGCGCCGCGTGTACGACACCGTGCTCCAGGCGCAGATCCTGGCTGAGGAAGCCCTGGCGCCCGGCAAGACCGGCGCCGAGCTGGACAAGATCGCCCGCGACTACATCCACAGCCAGGGCTACGAAGGCCGCTTCGGCCACAGCCTGGGTCATGCGGTGGGCATCGACATCCACGAGAATCCCCGTCTGTCCTACCTCTCCGACGATGTGATGGAGCCCGGCGTGGTGATCACCGTGGAGCCCGGCGTGTACATCCCCGGCCTGGGCGGTGTGCGCATCGAGAACACCTGCCTGGTGACCGAGACCGGCTGCGAGCCGCTGACCACTCCCACCAAGGAACTCATTATCCTTTGAGCGGCCAGTGGCCGCGGCCAATCCGCCAATGGCGCTGGTAGCCAGGCTTGTGCTCCGCGTGCATAATGGCGATAACCAATGGTTGTTTGCCCGATGGGCTCTCAATAAAAAACCCGCTAAACAAATCAAAAGAAATAGATGGAGGAATGAATCATGATTACTGCTGGCGATTTCAAAAAGGGCATTACTGTTGAATGGGATGGCGGCGTGTGGAACATCGTTGATTTCCAGCACGTGAAGCCCGGCAAGGGCGCTGCCTTTGTGCGCACCAAGATCAAGAACGTGATGACCGGCGCTGTGGTTGAGCGCTCCTTCAACCCCACCGACAAGATGCCCAAGGCCATCATCGAGACCAAGGAAATGCAGTATGTGTACAACGATGGCGACCTGTACTACTTCATGGACGTGGAGACCTACGACCAGATCCCCCTGTCCGCTGACCAGGTGGAAGACGCCATCCCCTTCGTGAAGGAAGGCACCAACGTGACCATGCGCTTCTTCAAGGGCAGCGCCTTCTCTGTGGAAGCTCCCAACTTCGTGATCCTGCAGGTCACCGACACCGAGCCCGGCTTCAAGGGCGACACCGCCTCCAACACCTACAAGCCCGCCACCCTGGAGACCGGCTACAGCCTGCAGGTGCCGCTGTTCATCAACACCGGCGATATGATCCGTATCGACACCCGCTCTGGTGAGTACATGGAGCGCGCCTAATTATCCAATAATAATCAACCAAGTAGTGTTTTCGGCCGAAGGTTTCCAAAGGGCGATCGGAAAGCCCTTTGGCCGCACCCGCAGGTGCGGAATCCTTGGGTAAGTGACTGAAAATGTTTTTTCAGGAGGAAAACCATGAGCAAACTGACTGACAAGGCAAGCTACATCAAGGGTCTGGCCGCTGGCATGAAGCTCAACATGGAAAAGGACTCCAACAAGCTCCTGGCGGAGCTGCTGGAGCTGGTGAGCGACATGGCCGAAGAGCTGGAAGTGATGGGTGAGGCTCACGAAGAGCTGAACGAGTATGTGGAGTCCATCGACGACGATCTGGCCGACCTGGAGGAGACCCTCTTTGGCGACGACGAAGACGATGAATGCCATTGCCACGACTGCGATTGCGAGGACGACGACTGCGATTGCTGCGACTGCGAGGATGACGAGGATGACGAGCTGATCTCCTACGCCTGCCCTTCCTGCGGCCACGAGATCGAGTTCCGCGCCTCCGATGTGGACTTCGACGAGGACTACCTCTGCCCCGCCTGCAACAAGCCCGTTTTCCCCGAGCTTGAAGAGGACGACGAGGAGACCGAGGAGTAACTTCCGCAGCGAAAAGTAAACCATCCAACAAGCCAAGCCACGACAAATTGCTGTCGTGGCTTGCTTTGCTTAACCAAAGATACGGGAGGCGTGGACGAATGTTCAGGGAAATGATCCGCAAGAAAAAGCAGCTGCCCATGGAGGAATGCCTCCAGGTGCTGAAAACGGAGAAGCGCGGCGTGCTTTCGGTGATCGGCGACGACGACTATCCCTACGGCATGCCCATGAACCATTGGTACAATGAAGAAGACGGCAAAATCTACTTCCACAGCGGCAAGGTCGGCCACCGGCTGGACGCCCTGCGCAAGGGGGACAAGGTGTCCTTCTGCACCTATGACGAGGGCTATCGCAACCCCGGCCATTGGGCGCTGAACGTGAAAAGCGTGATCGTCTTCGGCCGGATGCAGGTGGTGGAGGACATGGACAGGATCATCGATATCACCACGAAGCTGAGCCACAAGTTCACCTCGGACGATGCGTATATCCAGAGGGAGATCGCCCAGTATGCCGACAAGACCCTGCTGCTGGAGCTGACCCCGGAGCATATCTGCGGCAAGCTGGTGGAGGAATCGTAAAGAATGGCAAGCAGTTATTATAAGCCGTGTGAAGAATTGGACATTTGCAACGAGCTGATTGAAAAATACTGGGAATCAAAACAATATGATAAGTGCTTCGAAGGGCATCTGGTTCTGGCAGAACGGGGATATCCCCTTGCTGAATGCCAGATAGGCTACTTTTATTATGGTGGTCTTGGCGTTGAAAAAGACCTGGCGAAAGCATTGTATTGGACTCGGCGTGCAGCAGAGCATGGCGATCGAGATGGACAATGCAATTTGGCTTGGTTTTATGAAGAGGCTATCGGGGTCGAACAGGACATCGAACAGGCGAAGCATTGGTATCACCTCGCGGCGCTGCAAGACCATGATCTGGCAATTGAGAAATGCAGAGAATTAGGGGTTGCGCTGTGATTACAAGCGCAATCTATCAAACAAAAAAGCACACTTGCACCTCCACAGGGGCGGTCAGCAAGTGTGCTTTGCTTATGTGATCGAATGGTTTACAGCTCTTCCACCGCAGCGATGAAGGCATCCACGTACTCGTCTGGGGTCGCCCAGGAGGTGCACACGCGCATGGCGTCGCGGGTGTCATCCACCGGCTCCCACAGAGCCAGGTCAAACTGCTGGGACAGCGCGGCCATTTGTGCCTTGGTGAAGATGGGGTACTGCTGGTTGGTGGGGGAATCGATGAAAAGCGGGATGCCCTTGTTCACCAGCGCCTGGCGGATGCGCAGCGCCTGCTCCACAGCCTTGCGGGCAATGGTGAAGTACAGGCCGTTTTCCATCAGCGCAACGAACTGGACGCCCAGCAGGCGGCCTTTGGCCAGCATGCCGCCCCGCTGCTTGATCATGTAGCGGAAGTTGCGGTTCAGCCCGGGTTGGCTGATCACCACCGCCTCGCCAAAGAGTGCGCCCACCTTGGTGCCGCCCACGGTGAACACATCGCAGCACTTGGCCAGGTCGGCGGGGGTCAGGTCGCAGGCGGGGGCGGCGAGGGCATAGCCCAGGCGCGCGCCATCGATGAACAGGTACAGGCCAAGCTGCTGGCAGGTGCGGTACATTTCCTGCAGCTCGGCAAGGGTGTACAGGGTGCCCAGCTCGGTGGAAAGGCTGATGTACACCATGCCGGGCTTCACGATGTGCTCATCGTCACACTGGGCGGCCACGGCGGCAGCCACCTGGGCAGCGGTGATCTTGCCATGCTTGTGGGGCAGCGCCAGGCACTTGTGGCCGCTGGACTCGATGGCGCCGGTCTCATGCACGTTGATGTGGCCGGTCTCGGCGCAGAGAACGCCCTCATAGGGGCGCAGGGCGGCGGCAATGACGGTGGTGTTGGCCTGGGTGCCGCCCACCAGGAAATGCACGGCGGCCTCAGGGCAGGCAAAGGTTTCGCGGATCATGGCGGCAGCCTGGTCGCAATAGGGATCCAGGCCATAGCCCACGGTCTGCTCCATGTTGGTCTCGGTCAGCTTGCGGAGGATGGCCGGGTGGCAGCCCTCCAGGTAGTCGCAGTTCAGGCGGATCATGGGAAATCGTCCTTTCTTAATAGGTGCCTGCGCACAGGATGTCGGGAATGGCGCGGTCGTTTTCACCCACGCCGCCGCTGTTGCTCAGCTGGACGCTTTCACCCATGAAGAGCATGGCAGCGGTGTTGCCGCCGTCCAGGTTGATGGCGTCCCAGCAGCCCATGTCGTAGAGGATCTGGGCGCAGGTGGCCAGGGTAGCGCCGTCGGAGTGATCCTTGCGGCCTTCCACCAGAAGCCCCACAAAGTGGTTGGGCTCCACAATGCCAAAGCAGCTGCGGGGTTCCTTGTGGCTGTAGGCGTCGGCGGTGAGGTCGGCCATTGCGCCATCGCGGATGAGCAGGGGGCCAAAGGCCATCACCGTGGTGGCGCCGCGATCCACATAGTCCTGGGCAGTTACCTCCCAGGCCTCGTTCACCTCGGCACGGCCGGAGGGGAAGAAGCCGATGGTGGCCAGGTTGGGGACGCGCTCCAGCAGCTTGGAGTAGCTCTTTTTGTACAGCACTTCGCCATCCCGGACGATGTGGCCGGGATAGTTGTCGTGGCTGATGCGGTAGGAGTAGAAATCGCCGCTCTGGGCATAGACCACGTTGTGCTCCTGCGCCATGGTCTGGGGCAGACCGTTGGTGCGGCCGGGATGGTCAGGATTGTAGGTCACGGTGTACATGGAAGCACCGGAGGCCAGGTAGATATCGGCGGTGTAGTAGGTCAGAAGCGGCTTGGTGGTCTGGGTGCGGGTGATTTCCAGCCGCAGGGCGTGATCCAGATAGAACCAGTACCCACCCTCGAAATCCTTGAAATACACCGGGTCGCTGCCCTCGGGCAGAAAGCCCTCGTCGTTGGTCTCGGGCACTTCGGTCATGTCGTTCAGGGGGATAGGCGTGGCATAGGCGGTGGGGATGGCCAGCAGCAGCACCATCAGCAGAGCCAGAAGTCGCTTCATGGAAAAACCTCCTTTGCGGTCGCTCTCTATTATAGCGGGTGATGGATATGCCGTCAATAAAAGAAGCACCGCCCAAAGGACGATGCTTTGTAAATTTTTACTTGGTCACAGCCTTCAGCCGCGGCACCAGCGTGGCGCAGAGCAGCCCCACGGTCACACCGGCCACACCCTGGATGGCATTGGGGCCAACGGCACCCAGCGCCGCAGGCACGCCATAGAGAACAGCCTCGAAGGCAAAATAGCCAGCCACCATCACGACCTCAGCCAGGATGAAGGCAATGATGATCTGCAGCCAGTTGCCGGGCTTGTAAAGCTTCCAGGCCACCAGCGCCATAACGCCCTTGATGAGGAAGGTGGGGATCAGATAGGTCATGTACCCGCCTACCAGGTCGGACAGGGCGCTGCCTACGGCCGCAGCAGCTACGCCCATAGGCCCCAGCAGCATGGCCGCCAGGAACACCATGCCATCGCCCAGATGCACATAGCCGCCGGTAACCGGCACAGGCACCTTGGGCAGGTAGGTCATCACGAACACCAGGGCAGCCATCACGCCGCTCATGGCAAGGCGGCGAACTTGCTTGTCGCTCATGGGAGTCACCTCCGGTGACAAATTCGGAATGCGGAATTCGGAATGCGGAATTTAGAGTGTGGCACCCAATCCCTCCGTCAGCCGCAAGCGGCTGACACCTCCCTTTACACAAGGGAGGCTTTTGGCGGGTGCATAGCCCTACAGTCCCCGCGTCGCGGCGCAACCGTATTTGCGCCGTGACCCCTGCTTATATGCGTACGAAACGCCATCCCCGAACGGGAGTCCAGAGGGTCGAAGACCCTTTGGTAGGGGAGTCCAGAGGGGACAACGTCCCCTCTGGTTACGCCAGCTTGGCGAGACCGGCGTCGAGGCGGCGGAGGGTCTCCTCCTTGCCCAGGAGCCAGGCGATCTCGATGGCGCCGCCGGGGGTGGAGGCCTGGCCGGAGATGGCGATGCGCAGCGGCCAGAGGACGGCGCCGTTCTTCAGGCCAGCCTGGGCGATGGCGG
Organism: Clostridia bacterium; assembly: GCA_017463245.1. Taxonomy (GTDB): domain Bacteria; phylum Bacillota; class Clostridia; order Christensenellales; family Aristaeellaceae; genus UBA11524. The sequence goes on along the minus strand of JAFTPN010000065.1, from coordinate 27,897 downwards.
CCATCAGCACGTCGTGGATGGTCTCCTCCGTCCAGTTATCGATGCCCTCGATGACGGGCTTGACCATCTCCAGGGCGGCCTTGGCCACCTCGGGGTTGGTCTTCATCTTCTTGTGGGTATACAGGTCGATGTCGTACTCCGGCAGCTCGCCCAGGAACTTCACCATGTCAGGCACACGGTTGAAGACCTCGGTGCGCTCCTGCATCAGCTGCGCCAGGCGGCGGTAGTCGATGCCCTTGCCCGCTAGCACCTTGTCGAACCAGGGAGTGACCATGGCGAGGTACTTCTCGAAGTCCATCTTGCGGATGTACTCCCAGTTGAACCAGGTGAGCTTCTCCACGTCGAAGATGCCGGGGGACTTGTTGATGCGGCCCACATCGAAGGCCTCCACCAGCTCCTCCAGGGTGAAGAACTCGCGGTCGTTGCCGGGATTCCAGCCCACCAGTGCCAGGTAGTTGATGATGGCCTCGGGCAGGTAGCCCTTGTTCACAAAGTCGGAATAATAGGCGTCGCCGTCGCGCTTGGAGAGCTTGTGGGTGGCGTCGCGCATCACCGGGGGCATGTGGATGTAGGTGGGGATGTCCCAGCCGAAGGCGTTGTACAGCAGGTTGTACTTGGGCGTGGAGGAAAGGTACTCCATGCCGCGCATCACGTGGGTGATGCCCATCAGGTGGTCATCGATGACGTTGGCAAAGTTGTAGGTGGGCATGCCGTCCTGCTTGATGAGGATCATATCGTCCAGCACGTCATTAGGGAAGGTCATGTCGCCGAAGACCTCGTCGTGGTAGCTGGTCTCGCCCTCGGTGGGGGCGTTCTGGCGGATGACGTAGGGCACGCCTGCATCCAGCTTGGCCTGGACTTCTTCCTTGGTCAGGTGCATGCAGTGCTTGTCATACTTGAAGACCTCGCCCCTGGCCTCGGCAGCGGCGCGGCGCTCATCCAGTTCTTCCTTGGTGCAGAAGCAGTAGTAGGCGTGGCCGCTCTCCACCAGCTGCTGGGCGTAGGGCAGGTAGGTATCCTTGCGCTGGGACTGGATGTAGGGGCCGTAATCGCCGCCCACGTCGGGGCCTTCGTCCCAGTTCATGCCGCAGTCCCGCAGGGTGTCGTAGATGACCTCGGTGGCGCCCTCGACGAAGCGCTCCTGATCGGTATCCTCGATGCGGAGGATGAAATCGCCGTTCATTTTCTTGGCGAAGAGATATCCGTAAAGTGCCGCGCGCAGTCCGCCCAGGTGCAAAAAGCCCGTGGGGGAGGGCGCAAAGCGGGTACGTACTTTGGTCATGGTGATCCTTCTTTCTCTTGTTCCGGTTGGAGAATACGGGTGTTGATGGTGGTATCGATCAGCTTGCATACAGCGGGAAAGCGCTGGTCGATGTCGCTGTTGGAAAAGCGCAGCACTTCCAGATGAAGCGCCTCCAGAGCGGCGGTGCGCTGGGCATCGTATTGCATATGCCCTGGGGTATAGTGCTGGGAGCCGTCCAGCTCGATGACCAGGCGGGCCTTTTCGCAGTAGAAGTCAGCGATGAACTGGCCGATGGTCTTCTGCCGCTGGAACCGCACGGGATGGCTGCGCAGAAAGTCATACCAGAGGTGGTTTTCCTGGGGCGTGGCGCGCTTGCGGAGGGACTTGGCAAGGGGAACAAGTTTGTGATCATAGGGAAGACGCATATGATCCCTCCTCTTGCAGAGTGCTTATCCGGCGCGTGAACTCCCTCAGTCTCCGCGCAAGCGCGGAGCCAGCTCCCTCGAGAGGGAGCCTTTTGGCGGTGACCCGGCTTGATAATGCACTGGGCGGTGCATAGCTGGGGCGTGTTGACAGGTTGGCTACTGCACGAAGCCTCCCTCTCGAGGGAGGTGGCAGCCGCTTGCGGCTGACGGAGGGAGTTTACCTGCGGCAGCGCACTACATTGGTCAAAGCGCCTTACAGCTTAATGCCATTCAGCCCCACGGTGCGGTTGAACACGGGCAGCTGGGCGGTGGAATCGGGATCCTTGCAGAAGTAGCCCACGCGGACAAACTGGAAGGTGGTGCCGGGTTCGCAATCGCGGATGAAAGGCTCGGCAACGCCCTGGCAGATGGTCAGGCTGTTGGGGTCGACCTTCTTGAGGAATTCATAGTCGGAGCGGGTGAGGGCGTCGGTGGCCTCTTCAGCGGCTTCCTCGGTCTCTTCGGTCACCACCTCGGCTTCCTCTTCCAGCTCGGTTTCGGCGGCCAGCAGGGGATCGTAGAGGCGGGCTTCGAAGGGGACGGCGTCAGCGGCGTTGACCCAGTGCAGCACCTTGCCCTTGATCTTGCGGGCAGCGCCCTCGCAGCCAGCGAAGGAATCGAAGTCCACGGTGCAATGAATCTCGGCAATGGAGCCGTCGTCGTTCTTCACAACGCCTTCGCACTTCACGATGCAGGCGGCCTTCAGGCGCACCTCAAAGCCGGGGTGCATACGCAGGAACTTGCCCACGGGAACTTCCATGAAGTCCTCTGTGTCGATGTAGATCTCTTTGCCCAGGGTCACGGTGTGGGTGCCCAGCTCGGGCTTCTTGGGGTGGTTTTCCACCTCGATGGTCTTCACTTCGCCTTCCGGCCAGTTGGTCAGCACCACCTTGATGGGGTGCAGCACGGCGGAGGCACGCAGCGCCTTGTCGTCCAGATCCTGGCGCACGCAGGCCTCCAGCACCTGGGTATCCACGGTGGAGTCGGCCTTGGAAAGGCCAATGCGGCTCACGAAGTCGCGGATGGCGGCGGCGGTGTAGCCGCGGCGGCGCAGGGCGCTCAGGGTAGGCATACGGGGATCGTCCCAGCCCTTGACGTAGCCGCCCTCAACCAGGGCGCGGAGCTTGCGCTTGGACATGACCGTCTGCGTCATGTTCAGGCGGGCGAACTCGATCTGCCGGGGCTTGGCAGGGAGCATATGGGCGCTGTGTTCCACCACCCAGTCGTACAGGGGGCGGTGGATCTCATACTCCAGGGAGCAGAGGGAGTGGCTGATGCCCTCCAGCGCGTCGCCGATGGGATGCGCAAAGTCGTACATGGGATAGATGCACCACTTGCTGCCGGTGCGCCAATGCTCCTTATACAGGATGCGGTACATGGCGGGATCGCGCATAACGATGTTGGGGGAAGCCATGTCGATCTTGGCGCGGAGGGTAAGGCTCTTTTCGGGGAACTCGCCCTTGCGCATGCGGCGGAACAGGTCCAGGCTTTCCTCCGCGGGGCGGTCGCGCCAGGGGGAGTTCTTGCCGGGCTTGGTCAGCGTGCCGCGGTATTCGCGCATCTGCTCGGGGGTCAGCTCGTCCACATAGGCCAGGCCGCGCTGGATCCAGTCCTCGGCGATCTCGTAGCACTTGTCATAGTAATCGCTGGCGTAGTACAGGCCGCCGGTCCAATGGAAGCCCAGCCAGTTGATATCACGCTTGATGGCCTCGACGTACTCGGTGTCCTCCTTGGCGGGGTTGGTATCATCGAAGCGCAGGTTGCACTTGCCGCCGTACTTTTCCGCCGTCAGGAAGTCCATGATCAGCGCCTTGCAGTGGCCGATGTGCATATAACCGTTGGGTTCGGGAGGGAAGCGCGTGTGTACTTGCTGGTACCTGCCTTCCTTCAAGTCCTGTTCGATGGCGTCCCAGATGAAGTTGCTGCGCGTCGTGGTTTCCGTGTTGTTGATTTCCATAGGAAACAGTTCCTCCTTTTTCCCTGATTGCATGAAGATCATGCGTACAGACCATTATATCCTCAAATGCCAGAAAGTGCAAGGATAATCCGTTGAAAAGCTGATTTTCTTCCCCGGTTGAAAACGTTTTAGAAAAGTCCCGAAAAAACGTGCAATATAATGAAGAAACCCTCTTCCATTTTGAACTGATTTTTGGTATAATATTTATGTTGGATTACTATGGCGAAAAGGCGGTTTTTCGCCGGGAAGGGGGCGTTCCCTGTGCTGGTGCATCTGGGCGGGGGCGTGTCTGTTCGCGGCGAGGATATCATCGCTTTAAGCGACCTGCAGCGCCAGCAATCCCTCCAGAACGAAGCGCTGATCGGCCAATTCCGGCGGAAGGGACAGCTGCGTGTTCTGGCAGGGAAAACGAAAACGCTGGTGATCTGCCGCCAGCGCACACGGGATGTGTGCTACCTGAGCAGCGTGGGGGTGCGTACCCTGCGCAGGCGCATGGAGGAGCGGCAGCTGATTGAGTTGAGAGAGGTGCAGCATGGCTGACGAATTGGATCAGGCATTGGAAAACGCGACCGTGGTCACCGAGGACTACGGCGAGGAACAAATTCAGGTGCTGGAGGGCCTGGAGGCCGTCCGCAAGCGCCCGGGCATGTATATCGGCTCCACCGACGCCCGCGGCCTGCATCACCTGGTATATGAAATTGTGGACAACGCCGTGGACGAGGCGCTGGCGGGCTATTGCAAGCGCATCGACGTGACGCTGCACAAGGACGGCAGCGTGTCCGTGAAGGACGATGGCCGCGGCTTCCCCGTGGGCATCCATCCCAAGATGGGTCGCCCCGCTGTTGAGGTGTGCCTCACGGTGCTGCACGCTGGCGGCAAGTTCGGCGGCGGCGGCTATAAGGTCTCCGGCGGCCTGCACGGCGTGGGTGCTTCCGTGGTGAACGCCCTGTCCAGCCACTTTATGGTCACCGTGTATCAGGATGGCAAGATCCACCGCCAGGAATACTCCCTGGGCAAGATCGACTACGACTTGAAGGTCATCGGCGAGACCGACCGCACCGGCACCACCATCCAGTTCTGGCCGGATGTGCGCTCCGAGGAAAACCCGGAGGGCGTGTTCGAGCCGGGCGTGACCTTCGATTACAACGTCCTCAAGACCCGCCTGCGGGAGATGGCCTTCCTGAACAAGGGCATCCGCATCGTGTTCACTGACGAGCGCGGCGAGGAGAGCGTGGAGAAGGAATTCTACTACGAGGGCGGTCTGAAGGAGTTTGTGAAGTACCTCAACCGCAACAAGGAGGCACTTTTCGCCGAACCCATCTACACCGAGGGCATGAAGAACGGCATCCTGGTGGAGGCCGCCATGCAGTACAACGACTCCTATGCGGAGAATGTGTACACCTTCGTGAACAACATCGCCACCCCCGACGGCGGCACCCACCTGATGGGCTTCAACACCGCTATCACCAACGCCATCAACGAGTATGGCCGCAAGTATAAGATCCTCAAGGAGAAGGACGAGAACCTCAAGGGCGAGGACGTCCGCGAGAGCCTCACGGCCATCATCTCCATCAAGATGGAGGACCCCCAGTTCGAGAGCCAGACCAAGTCCAAGCTGGGTTCTGCCCAGGCCCGCGGCGCGGTGCATGAGATCGTGAAGGACGCCCTGGCCACCTACCTGGAGGAGACTCCCTCCGTGGGCAAGATCATCCTGGATCGCTGCCTCAGCGCCCAGCGCGCCCGCGAGGCTGCCCGCAAGGCTCGTGAAGCCACCCGCAAGAGCCCCCTGGCCTCCGCCACCATGCCCGGCAAGCTGGCCGACTGCTCCGAGCGCGACCCCGCCAAGTGCGAGATCTTCCTCGTGGAGGGTGACTCCGCAGGCGGCTCCGCCAAGGGCGGCCGCGACAGCCGCTTCCAGGCCATCATGCCCCTGCGCGGAAAGATCCTCAACGTGGAAAAGACCCGCGTGGACAAGGCGCTGGGCAATGCGGAGATCAAGGGTATGATCACCGCCTTCGGCTGCGGCTTCGGCGACGATTTTGACGAGAGCAAGCTGCGCTACCACCGCATCGTGTGCATGACCGACGCGGACGTGGACGGCGCCCATATCCGCATCCTGATGCTGACCTTCTTCTACCGCTATATGCGCCCCCTGGTGGAAAAGGGCTATGTGTACGCCGCCATGCCGCCCCTGTACAAGGTCACCAAGGGCAAGTTTGAAAAGTATGTTTACAGCGATGAAGAGCTGCAGCAGACCCTGGACGAGATCGGCCGCGATCCCAAGCCGGAGATCCAGCGCTACAAAGGCCTGGGTGAAATGAATCCCGAGCAGCTGTGGGAGACCACCATGAACCCAGCCACCCGCACCATGATGCAGATCACCCCAGAGGACGCCATGGCGGCCGACGAGATCTTCACCCTGCTCATGGGCGACCAGGTGGAACCCAGAAAGCAGTTCATCCAGGAGAACAGCGACCTTGTGAAGGATTTGGATATTTAATTCGGAATTCGGAATGCTGAATGCGGAATTTAGTTTGTGACCTGGCGCCGCATTGGGCAAGCACAGAGAACACCATCAATTCCGAATTCCTAATTCCGCATTCCGAATTCATTCAACCTCCTCCGATAGAAAAGGAGCCTATGCAACATGAGCAGCATTCAAGATAAACTGATCCCGGTCAACCTGGAACAGGAGGTCAAGCGTTCCTTCATCTCCTACGCCATGGCCGTTATCATCGACCGTGCCCTGCCCGATGTCCGCGATGGCCTGAAGCCTGTGCATCGCCGCATCCTCTACGATATGAACGAGCTGGGCATGACCCCCGACAAGGCGTACCGCAAGTCCGCCCGTCTGGTGGGTGACGTGCTGGGTAAGTTCCACCCCCACGGCGACTCCTCCGTGTACGACGCCATGGTGCGCCTGGCGCAGCCCTTCAACATCCGCTATCCCCTGGTGGACGGCCAGGGCAACTTCGGCTCTGTGGACGGCGACGGCGCGGCCGCTATGCGTTACACCGAGGCACGCATGTCCAAGCTGACGCCCTACCTGCTGGAGGGTATTGAGAAGGACACCGTGGAGTTCTACCCCAACTTTGACGAGACGCTGATGCAGCCCTCTGTGCTGCCCAGCCGCTTCCCCAACCTCCTGGTGAACGGCTCCAGCGGCATTGCCGTGGGCATGGCCACCAACATCCCGCCCCACAACCTGGGCGAGGTGATCAACGGCGTGATCTGCATGATCGACAAGCCGGACTGCACCATCGACGACCTGATGGAGCATATCCAGGGCCCCGATTTCCCCACCGGCGCCACCATTCTGGGTCGCCGCGGCATCCGCGAGGCCTATTACACCGGCCATGGCAAGATCGACGTGCGCGCCAAGACCAACATCGAATCTATGTCCAACAACCGCCACCGCATCATCGTGACGGAGATCCCCTATCAGGTGAACAAGGCTCGCCTGGTGGAGAAGATCGCCGAGCTGGTGCACGAGAAGCGGCTGGAGGGCATCAGCGATATCCGCGATGAATCCGACCGCAACGGTATGCGCATCGTGATCGAGCTGAAGAAGGACGTGTACCCCCAGGTGGTGCTGAACTACCTGTACAAGCACACCTCCCTGCAGGAAAGCTTCGGCGCCAATATGCTGGCGCTGGTGGGCGGCAAGCCCCGCATCCTGACCCTGCGGGAGATGATCTACTACTATCTGGAGCATCAGAAGGATGTGGTCACCCGCCGCACCCGCTTCGACCTGAACAAGGCCGAAGCCCGCGCCCACATCTTGGAGGGTCTGATCAAGGCGCTGGATCATATCGACGAGATCGTGGCCATCATCCGCGCCAACCGGGACACCGCTTCCGCCCGCGCTGCCCTGATGGAGCGCTTCGACTTCTCTGAGAAGCAGGCGCAGGCCATTCTGGACATGCGCCTTGCCCGCCTGACCGGCCTGGAGCGGGAGCGCCTGATGGAGGAATACGAGGACCTGGAGCGCACCATCTCCCGCCTGCGTGCCATTCTGGCTGACGAGCAGCTGCTCATGGGTGTGATCAAGGACGAGCTGATCGTGATCCGCGACAAGTTTGCCGACGAGCGCCGCACCGAGCTGACCACCATCGAGGGCGAGATCGACGTGGAAGACCTGATTGCCGAGGAAGACATGGTGGTGACCCTGACCCACGAGGGCTATGTGAAGCGCATCGCCAAGTCTGCCTACCGTGCCCAGCACCGCGGCGGCCGCGGCGTTTCCGGCATGACCACCAAGGACGAGGACTATGCCGTGCAGATGCGCGTGGTGAACACCCACGCCGAGATCCTGTTCTTCACCAACCTGGGTCGTGTGTATCGCCTCAAGTGCTACCAGATCCCGGAGGCAGGCCGCCAGGCTCGCGGCACGGCCATTGTGAACCTCTTGCAGATCTCCGGCGAGGAAAAGGTCACCACCATCGTGCCTGTGCCCAGTGTGACCGAGGGACACAACCTGGTGATGGCCACCCGGGGCGGCATGATCAAGAAGACCCCCTTCGAGGAATTCCAGAACCTGCGCAAGAACGGCCTGATCGCCATCGTTCTCAAGGAAGGCGACGAGCTGGTGGGCGTGGAGCTGACCGACGGCCAGGACGAGATCATGCTGGGTACCCGCAAGGGCATGAGCATCCGCTTCAACGAGAAGCACATCCGTCCCATGGGTCGCGCCAGCATGGGCGTTCACGCCATGAGGCTGGACGATGAGGACTGCATCATCGATATGTGTCCCCTGAATGCTGGCAGCGAGGTGCTGGCCATCACCGCCCTGGGCTATGGCAAGCGCACCAGCCCCGATGAATATCGCGAGCAGGGACGCAACGGCAAGGGCATCCGCGCCATGAACCTCACCGAAAAGACCGGCGACCTGGCAGCCCTGCTGCTGGTGAACCCGGAGGAGGACATCCTGCTGATCACCGACGACGGCACCATCATCCGCACCAGCGTGGAGGATGTGCGCCTGTGCGGCCGTGCCACCCAGGGTGTGCGCATCATGAAGCTGGCCGAGGGCAGCCAGGTGATCGCCGTGGCTCGCGCCGACAAGGAAGAGGAAGAAGCGGAGGAAGCCGTGGAAACGGAAGCCGAGGCTGAGACCAGCGAGGAATAAGCATAACAAAGGAGCCGCACAGTCGATAAGCTGTGCGGCTCTTCATTATTGTTCGATATAATCACCTGCGCATGTTCTCTTACTCATGCACGGCCAGGTCGCGCAGGGGAACGAAGCCCCGGGCAGCCTTGCCCTCGAAAGCGAAATCCACATAGGCGTAGAAATCATCCCAGCGGGCAAGGAGGATCATGTCGGTGCCGGCGGGAATTGCCCCCTGCTGGAACTGGGATACATCCGGGTCATCGGTGAAATAGGTATCGGTCACGGTGGTCACCGGGATGCTCTGCCAGCCCTGGACGAAGGCGGGGGCAATCTGCGTTTCCTGGGTCTGAATATACCCCACCCGGCTGGTGCGCATACTGACCTTGTACTGGATCAGCTCCCAGCCATCCTCCACAATGCCGAAGCGGTACAGCCCGTCCGGGTCTTTCAGGCTGACGTAGGCCTTGCCGCTTTTCGCCCGCCAGGATTCATCGGTGGGTGCGCTGTACACGGCGGGCTTGCCCTGGGATGCCTCCATGGGGACGGGGGTGAACATATCCACGGCCAGGTCGTAGAACTGGTTCAGGCGGGTCACATCCTCCATGCTGCGGGGCAGCAGGCGAATGTTGAAATTGCTGATGAACAGCCCATGGGGCGTGTGCCACAGAGCGGTGGAGGAACCATCGCTGACCTCATAATCGCCGTCCTCCCGCAGGGTGCAGGTCAGGTTGCCGCACGCGGCCTGGGTCAGCTCGCTGTTTTCAAAGCGATAGCTCTCGTCCTTATACAACAGAGTAAAGCCCTTGTCGTCCTGCTTGGTCTCCGGCCACTTGGTGGTGACCTGGGGATCGCCGGGCTGCCACACGGCCTTGGTGGAGGTCTGGGCGACCTGCCACTTCTTGTTGACCTTTTCGGCGATCAGCAGCTGCTGGTGGTAGCGGGTGCTGACCACAAAGTGAACGGTGTCCCGCTTCTTGCTGTGATCATGAGCCTCGATGGAATAATCATTGTAGTCTGTGCCGTTGAACAGATCAACGGTGCTGCCGGGGGCGCCCCATTCATTAGCCAGGGCGGTGGAAGTGAACATCAGGCACAGGAGCAGGCATAAACAGAATATCTTTTGCTTCATGGAAAAACCTCCCTTTCTGCCCATACAACGGTCGAAAGGGAGGTTTTGTTCATCCAGGAAAAAACTGTTACAACTTACTTGCCGTCAAAGGCATCCAGCACAGCCTGAGCCATGCCGTCCTTCTCGCACTTGGCCTTGTGGCGCACGGGCAGCTCCCGCAGCTCCTTCACCTGCTGGGGAACGGGCATGCCGGAGACCTTCTCCAGCTCCTCGGAGCATTGGAAGGCGTCCAGACCGTCCACGGCTTCCTTGCCCTTCAGGGCGGAGAGCACGTCGGCAGCGAACTTGTAGGGGCTGGCGGTGGAGACGATCACGGTGATGGTCTGGTCGCCGGTCTTTTCGCGATATTCGCGCAGCACGTGGCTGGCCACGGCGGTGTGGGTGTCCATCAGGTAGTCCTCCTGCTCGAACACCGTGCGGATCTCCGCGCTGGTCTGCATATCGTCGGCATAGCCGGCGGCAAAGATGCTGTTCAGCCAGTCCAGGCGCTGCTCGCCCACGGCGTAGCTGCCGCATTCCTTCAAAAGCTTCATCCACTGGGCGATTAATTCGCCCTCCCGGTCGGCCACTTCAAACAGCAGGCGCTCCAGGTTGGAGGAAATGAGGATATCCATGCTGGGGGAGCTGGTCTTGAAGAACTGACGGCGCACATCGTAGGTGCCGGTGGCGAAGAAATCGGTCAGCACATTGTTGCGGTTGCTGGCGCAGATCAGCTTGCCGATGGGCAGACCCATGCTGCGGGCGTAGTATGCCGCCAGAATGTTGCCGAAGTTGCCCGTGGGAACCACAAAGTTCACCGTGTCGCCGGGCTGGATATCGCCGGAATTCATCAGATCGGCATAGGCGCTGAAGTAGTATACGATCTGCGGCACCAGGCGGCCGAAGTTGATGGAGTTGGCCGAGGACAGCACCTTGGCGCGGCTGTTCACATCCGCATTGAACTGCTCGGAGGAGAACAGGTTCTTCACGCCGGTCTGCGCGTCGTCGAAATTGCCATTGATGGCGATGACGTGGGTGTTGTCGCCGCCGGTGGTGGTCATTTGCAGCTTCTGCACATCGCTGACGCCATCGGTGGGGAAGAACACCGTGCAGCTGGTGCCGGGAACATCCTTGAAGCCTTCCAGGGCGGCCTTGCCGGTATCGCCGCTGGTAGCCACCAGGATGCTCACCTCCCGCTCTTCGCCGTTCTTGCGGGCGGAGAGGGTGGTCAGGTGGGGCAGCAGCTGCAGCGCCATGTCCTTAAAGGCCAGGGTGGGGCCGTGGAACAATTCCAGTACGTGGGTATTGTCGTTCAGCTTGCGCAGGGGGGCCACCGCGGGATCGTCGAACTTGGCGGGGGCATAGGCAGCCTCCAGCGCGGCGTCGATCTCCGGAATGGTAAAGTCCTCCAGGTAGGTGCGCAGGATGGCGGAGGCGCGCTGGCAGTAGTTCATGTTGGCCAGCTCGGAAAGCTTCTGCCGGGAGATCTGCGGGAACATGGCGGGAACGTACAGGCCGCCATCGGAGGCCAGGCCGTAAAGGATCGCCTGGGATGCGGTGACGCATGCGCCGCCACGGGTGGAGAAGAAAGACATGGGGATCAGCTCCTGACCGGATAAATTTGATAGAATGCAAAAAGGGCGGCGGGCAATGACCAACCGCCCTTGTATTCACTTCGTCAGTTGATCGGCTCAGATGATGTAAGCCTTCATGAACTCGGGCATGGCCGCGGGATCCTCGCTCACGGACAGGACGAACTTCACATCGTGCTTGGCGCACAGTTCTTCCATGGTCTTGAACAGGGGCTCGGCATCGGCCAGGTCGGTCTTGCACAGCTTGGTGAAGGCATCGATAAAGATGGTGCCAACGTCGAAGTTCTGGCTCAGCATGCCGCTGAGGAAGCCCAGGAACATTTCAGGGGTGTGAACGTGGTAGTCACCGGCGTTGATAAAGCGAACCTTGTGATCGATGTCGAACATATAGCGGTTGTCGTCATCCAGGAAGATCACGTCGTTGGTCGCCTGCTTGGCGGTCTCGTTGGTCATATCGATAAGCCGCTTGGTCTTGCCGGAGCCTTTTTTACCTGCAATAATCTGAATCATGGGAAACGCCTCCTTGTGAGTTGTTTTCTCTGACCCCATTATAACCCATTTTCCCCAAATATGCAATAGGTATTGAAAACGTTTCGGGGAAAGGGGCTTTGCCCCTTTCCAAACCCCACCAGAGGGGCATTCTGCCCCTCTGGACTCCCTGACCAAAGGGCTTTCAGCCCTCTGGACTCCCTTTCGGGGCGGAATGCTGCTTTGTTTTTCTTTTGTTTCTGGGCCGCTCAGCAGCTTGGCTGTGCACAAGGCTTCCCCTTGAGGGGAAGCTGTCCCGAAGGGACTGATGAGGTGGAAAGCAGCAGGCAGGCCATGCTGCTTGTTCAGGCAAGTGTAGATCGCCCGCCGTGCCACAAACTAAATTCCGCATTCCGAATTCCGCATTCCGAATTCATCCTGCACTTTCTCCATCATCTCGCCCCTGCTCATGCTCTCCAGCTTCCTTTTCTCGCAGCCCGGCAGCTTGGGGTCAAGCCCGCAGACGGCGGAATACTCGCAATAATCGCAGGCGGACCATTGCTCCACCTGGGCGGGGGAGACCTCCATGCGGCCTTCCCGGATGCGGTCGGCCAAAAGGGCGGCGGTGCGCTGGGCGTGATCCAGCAGGGCGTTCATTTCTTCCAGCTCCAGGGCATTGGCGGACTTGGCCACCGTGCCGTCCTGGTTGAACACTTTGTCAATGGAATACTGCTTCTCGTCCATGTCCATGGCGTCCACCACCTCGGCCTCGGCCAGGACAACGCCCTTCAGGTGCAGGCTGCGAGCAATGAGCTTTTCGGCGGTGGCCTTCACGTCCTCATCGGCGCTGACCATGGGATCCTTCACCGTAAAGTAGAAGGCGCCGGCGGGCAGCGCGCCCTGGCGGATCTGCGTGGCGGCGCGCAGGTAGAGCAGCAGCTGCAGCTGCAAACCGTACCACATCCGCACCGGATCAAGCCCCTTTTGGCTGCTCTTGTAGTCGATGACCCGCAGGTACAGCCCCTTGTCGCCCTCGTAGCGGTCGATGCGGTCGATGGTACCCCGCAGGGCGATGCGGCGGCCGTCGTGGAGGGTCAGCACCACGGGAGGCAGGCCGCCCTCGGTGCCAAAGGAGACCTCCGCGCCCCAGGTGGTGAAGCGGCTGTTCTGCAAGTGGCGGGTGAACAGCCAGGCCGCCCGGCGCACAGCGCGGACGTAGCTCTCGCCCAGCTGGCGACCCATGGCATCCTCCCGCAGGGGGCCGCCCTCCCACTCAGCTGTCAGGGGCGACAGCACCCGATCCAGCATCTGGTCAATTTCATCATCCTCCACCTGCGGCCAGTTGGGCAGGGCGGAGGCTAAGGTAGCATAGCCCTGCAAGGCGGCATGGAAGAAGGAGCCCCGCTCGTCTGCCTCAAACACAAAGGGGCGGCGCTGTACAGGTTTCAGACCGTAATCCACAAAGTGCCGATAGGGGCAGGCGGCGAATTCCTCCAATCGGGAGATGGACACCGTGTCCTGGGTGAAGAGGCGGCGGGTCTGCTCCGGGGTGAGGGTGCCTGCATCCATGCGGGTGTTCAGGCTGTCCACCACCTGGCGGATGCGCCCGTGCCAGGCTTCGCTTTGCCACAGCCAGCGCAGCGCCTCCTGCCAGTGGGCGTCCATGTCGGTATCCTGGCCGTCGGCCAGGGCGCGGAGCCGCAGAGCCAGGCCGTCCAGCGCCAGCAGGGGGGAGAGGGGCGCTTCGTCAGAGCCATCGGCAGTCACGCCGCCGGTGATGTGGACGTCCGGGAACAGCGCCTGCACATCGGCGATGAGGCTGGCGGGGCGCAGGGCGGCGCCGTCCTGGCCGCCCTGGGAGAAGGTCAGCGTCAGGTGCTGCAAAGGCAGCGCCATGGTGCGGTAGAAGTCGGCCTGCCGCAGGGCGGACTGCTCCTGGCGGGTCAGGCCGATGGGTCGGCGCATGGCGTCTGCCAGGGCGGCGCGCTCGCTTTCGGTGATCAGGCTGTCCATGCCAGAGGCCAGCACGCCGTCCTGCAAGCCCATCACCAGCAGCGCATCGATGCTGCCGGTCATCAGGTGGCCAGCCTCGCCCACCATTACGGTATCGGGCTGGGGCGGCAGGGAGCTGATGGCTGCGCTGGTCAGCCCGGACTCGATAAACCGCGCCATGTCCTTCATGGCGGCGCGGCTTTCGCCCAAGAGGGCGTGGAGCTGATCCAGCAGATTCATGATGATCGTCCACACCTGCCGGTTCTGGGCGGCCTCGGCCTGCATACCCCGGCGGAGAAGCTCCTCCTCCCGGTGGAGCAGGCGGTCGTAAGCGCCCACGTTTTCCAGCAGGTGGAACACAGCCTCCACCGAGGAGGTGGCGGTGCGGGCACTTTTCAGTTCATCGTGGAGGATGCTCAGCGGCTCCATCAGGCGCTGGCGCAGGGGCTCCATTTCCTCGGCCTGAGCGCCCCGGGTGAAGGGGCGCTGCCACTTGCCCCGGGTGATGCCGTTCTCCAGCGCGTAGTTTTCTAATAGAAGGGATTCCTCGTCCGTCAGGGGGGAGAAGCCGCTCTTGGCGGCGTCCAGTACATCCTGCTGGGCATAGCCGCTGCCCACGCAGCGCAGGGCGGCCAGCAGCAGTCGGCACAGGCCATGGCGCAGGGCGCTGTCCTTGCGGGCAAGGTAGTGGGGGATGCCCGCCGCCTGCAGAGTCACCGCTAAAATGCCGTCCAGCCCGGCGGGGGAGGCCAGCGCCACGGCCATGCGGCTCCAGGGGATGCCCCCATCGTGCCAGGCGCGCAGCACCTGGGCGGCGTGGGCTGCCTCGGCAAAGGGGTGCGCAGCGGCGTGGATGCGGATGGCGCTGCCCTCGCCCGCAAAGGGCTTGTCCTGCCGGGTGAACAGGTACTGCTCCAGGTGGGTCAGCGCGGCATCCTTGCCGGGAATGTCCCGGTGGGGCAGGTAGCGCATCTCCCAGGGGATATCGCGCTCCTTCAGGTGGCGGATCAGCTCCGCCGCGCTGCGCCGCTGGGTCAGGAAAATGCGGCCATCGTAGGCTTCCTTGGCGTCCATGGTCAGCGTCACGGTGATCTCCTGCGCCAGGGTAGCCGCCTCGGCCAGCAGGGCGCACATGGGCTGGGGCAGCACATCGAAGCCGTAGACAAACAGGCACACGTCCGTCAGCACTCCGCTGGGGGCAAGGCGGTGCAAAAGCTCCTGCTGCTGCATGGTCTCATCGGCAAAGCGGCCTTCCAGAATGCGGTTATATTCAGCCCAGATGCGGGCGAGATCGGTCTCCTTGGCGCGGGTGGCGCCCTGGGGCAGGGTGGATGCGTGCTCCAGCAGCGCCTCCGGGGTCATGCCGCAGCGCTGCATGTCGGCGATCAGGCTGGAAAGCTTGTCCGGCAACCCGGGGGACTGAGCCACCCGGCGGTAATACACCAGTTCCTCCCGGCAAAGGTTCAGCGCCTGGCTCAGCGCCATGGAGCGCCCCCGGTCGTCCAGGGGAGCCAGCTTGCCCCGGCCGCCCCGCTCTGCCACGCGGCGGGAAAGCCGCCGGGGGGACAGCACATCCAGGTCGATGAGGCCGGGCAGGTTCAGCCCGTGGATCAGTTCACGCTCGGCCTGGAGGGTATACTGCTCCGGCACCAGCAGCACGATGCGCTGGCGCTGGGCATAACGCTGGCCGATCAATTGCAGCAAGTGGGGCAGCACCTGCCCTGCACGGCCGCCAAGAATGTGAACTGGTCGCATATCCTTCACCTCCCGTCCATTATGCCACAAAGCGGGCATGGATTCAAGATTGTCCCGGCGGGGGAAATGTGGTATACTCATCGGGAGGTGAGACCCATGAGCAAAACCAAGGAACGCATTCGCGACAGTCAATTGAGATATAAGCAGAACCTGGGCCAGAATTTCCTCTACGACGAAGACCTGCTGGCCGCTTTGGTGGCGTGCAGCGGCGTGACGCAGGAGGACGACGTGCTGGAGATCGGCCCCGGCAGCGGCAGCATGACCAAGCACCTGTGCGCTGCGGCGCATCATGTGCTGTCTGTGGAGCTGGACGAGCGGCTCATCCCGCTTTTGCAGGCCTTTATGCACGATAAGCCCAATTTCACCCTGGTGCAGGGGGACGTGATGCAGCTGAACCTGCCGGAGGTGACCGCATCGCTGCGCAAGCCCCTGTCCGTGGTGGCGAATATTCCTTATTATATCACCACGCCGCTGATCACCCTGCTGCTCACCTGCGGCCTGCCCATGAAGCGCCTGGCGCTGATGGTACAGAAGGAAGTGGCGGACAAGATCCTCTCCAAGCCTGGCGACGATGGCTGGGGCATGCTGGCGGTGCGCTGCCAGTATTTCTGCGAGCCGGAGCTGGGCATGGACGTGCCCGCCCATCTTTTCACGCCGCCGCCCAAGGTGGACAGCGCCTTTGTACTGCTGCCCGTGCGGGAAACGCCTGCCGTGGCGGTGAAGTGCGAGGAGGATTTCTTCCGCGTTGCCGGTGCGGCCTTTGCCCTGCGCCGCAAGACCATGACCAACAACCTCTGCGCCACCTTCCGTATGAGCCGGGAGGAGGCCGTTGGCCTGATGAGCCAGGCCGGGCTGGATGAGAAGGTGCGCGGCGAGAAGCTGACGCTGGAGGAACTGGCGCGGCTGGCCGACGCCTACACGGCATTCCGGGAGGGACGGGCATGAGCATTGCACGCTTTGCAAGGATATCTGAGAAGCAATACCAGCAGGACGCGGCGGCCTATGGGGTGAAGCTGGACATCAGCCACATTCCGCTGCCCTGCCGCGCCACCACCGGCAGCGCGGGCTATGACTTCGTGTGCCCGGTGGAGGTGACCATGCGCCCTGGCGACACGGCGGTGATCCCCACGGGCGTCCGCTGCTTTATGGAGCCGGGCTGGGTGCTGCTGAACTGTCCCCGCTCGTCCCTGGGGCGCAAGCATGGCATCCGCCTGGCCAACACCGTGGGCGTGATCGACAGCGACTATGTTCATGCGGACAACGAGGGGCACATCCTGGTCATGCTGGTGAACGGCGGTGACCATGAGGTGACGCTCCGCCCCGGCGAGCGCTTCTGCCAGGGGATCTTCCTGCCCTTCGGCCTGGCCGAGGAAGCGGAGGTCACCGGGGAGCGTAGCGGCGGGTTCGGATCGACGGGGAAATGAGAATCGCAAGGATTGAAAAGGGGTCGTACCATGCTTAAACCCACACAGCAGCTGCTGGATTTTCTGGACTGGGAGATCGGTGCGTTTTTTCATTTCGGCATCCGCAGCTTTTTCCCGGGACACGAGGACTGGGACGGCAAGCCCATGCCCGCCGAGGCCTTCAACCCGGTGGAACTGAACTGTGACCAATGGATGGAAGCCGCCAAGGCCATGGGCGCCACCTACGCTATCATGACCTGCAAGCATCACGACGGCTTTGCCCTGTGGCCCAGCAAGTATACCAGCTATTCCGTGGCGGCCACGCCCTTTGGGGGCGACGTGGTGCAGGCCTTTGTGGACGCCTGCCGCCGGGCGGAGATGAAGGTGGGACTGTATTATTCCCCTGCCCAATGGGGCGAGGAGCACGCGGAGCAGACCGATGCGGAATACGATGCGTATTTCATCAGCCAGCTCAGCGAGCTGCTCACCGGGTACGGGAAGATCGACTACCTGTGGCTGGACGGCTGCGGCTCCGAGGGCAAGAACTACGACCACTGCCGCATCACCGCGGAGATCCGGCGGTTGCAGCCGGGCATCCTGATCTTCGGCGATGTGCTGCGGGAGGGTGCGGACATCCGCTGGATCGGCAACGAGGAAGGCGCGGCCAGCCTGGACAATGGCTGCATCGCCACGCAGATCGCCTTCTCGGTGAACGATGCGGGCAGGGCAGCAGAGCCCCGCTTCATGCCTGCGGAGTGCGACATGCGCCTGCGCCCCAGCAGCTGGTTTGACTGCAAGGACAACGAGGCCGACCTGACCACCCCGGAGCAGCTGCTGGGCAATTACGAGCTGAGCGTGGGTCGCAGCGCCAATCTGCTGATCAACGCCGGTCCCAACAGCCGCGGCCTTTTGCACGAGGCTGACGTGCGGGTGATGAAGGACTTTGGCAAGCTGTGGCGCAGCGTGTATCAGCGCCCGCTGCCCTATGGGGAAGTGAAGCAGGAGGGCGGCCTGTACGTCATTGAGCATGAGGACTACCATGCGGGCTGGGGCTACAGCCCCAATGTGCCGGTGATGAACCGGGTGGTGATCCGGGAGGATATCACCGATGGCCAGCGGGTGAAGCGCTTCCGCCTGTGGGCGCGGCTGCGGGTGTGCAAGACCGACCGGGTGCTGCTCTACGAGGGCTGCACCATCGGCCACAAGCACATTGCGGTGCTGCCCATGCTGGCGGCCTCCCGCATCGAGCTGGAGATACTGGAAAGCGATGGCGAGGCGCGCATTGCGGAAATGACGGCGCATTGCCATGGGATGAGGTGATACCGTGCCGAAGAACGACAATGCCCATTCCCTGCGCATGGCGGCGGCCATCCGGGAAGTGATCGGCGAGGAAGCAGCCGCGGACTTTGAGGGGGCGTTCCCCTTGTCCAAGGCAGCCAGCATTGAAAAGAAGTTCCAATGGGCGCAGTCTGCCTGCGAAGCCCTGACGGCGCAGTATGACCGGGAGACCCTGCTGCGGGTGCGGGAAAGGTGCATCTGCAACGATGGTGCATCCACCGCCAAGCTGCTGGCGAAATACCGCAAGGAGGCGGGCAGCCTGCAGGGCATGGTGGAGCTGTTCAACAGCCGGGAAAGCTTTGCCTGGCTGGAATATGTGTCCGAAAATGAGCTGATCTTCTGCTATCCGCAATGCTACTGTGGCTGCGTGAAGCGGGTGGAGGGCCTGCTGCCGGAGGCCTGGTGCTACTGCACCATCGGCTATGCGAAAAAGCTCTTCGGTCAGCTGCTGGAAACGCCGGTGCAGGCACAGCTGCTGGAATCCGTCAAGACGGGCGGCAAGCGCTGCGCGGTGCGCGTGACATGGTAAACGAAACCCCGGAAGCATTTGCTTCCGGGGTTTTGCTCACTCATGCAGCCAGTCCCGCCCTGTGGGGACCAGCTCTTCTTTTTCGTCCATCCAGTAGGTGTCCAGGTGGGGGGCGTCCTCGCGGATGTCAAAGCGGCTGTCCGGTACGCACAGGCCGATGGGCTGGCGGGTGCGGATGATGTCCACCCAGTCGTGGATGGAGGTCAGCTTCTTTTCCAGCGCAACGCCGGTGACGCCCTGGGGGTATTTCAGGGCATTGTCGGCGTGATGGTTGTCGGAGCCGGAGGTCATCACAAAGCCGAACTCCTTGCCATAGCGCAGGGCAGCGGCGTCGTTGTAGGCGGCGTTGCCCGCGTTGGAGACCTCGATGCCGTCGCAGAACTGCTTGCCCAGGCGAATGGCGGCGATGTACCCACGGTCGCGGAAGGGGTGCGCCTGAATGACGCAGCCGCCGTATTTGTGTACTTCGTCCAGCTGCTGCTGCCGGGTCCAATGCTCCATTTCCGGGTGCGCCAGCAGCCAGGCTTTGTCCAGGCCGTAGACCAGGTATTCGTCGCCGTTGAAGTTCTGCTCCCAGCCGAAGAACACATCCAGGCCGATGCGCTGGCCTTCCTGATAAGCATCCTCATACCCGGCGCAGAACAGGTTGATGCGCTGCTCCCAGGGCAGGTCGCGGGGAACGGCGGTGTTGCCGCGGAAGAAGTGATCGGTGATGATGATGCCGGTGTAGCCCAGCTCCTTGTAGGCGCGGGCGTGGGCGGCGCCGGTGGAGGAGGCGCAGGCGCTGCCCTGGCAGGTGTGCATATGGGTCTCGTACAAATAAGCCATAAGAACTCCTTATTTCAAAAAGGTTTTGTAGTCTTCCAGGTTGCGCTGCAGCAGGGCGGGGGTATCCAGCCCATAGGGGCAGCGGGACTTGCAGGCGTTGCAATGGATGCAGTTTTCGATCTTCATCATGCTGGCCTGGCCTGCTTCGCTCAGGTGGCCTGCGGTGGGGGAGCGGCGCAGCAGCAGGGACATGCGGGCGCAGTTCTGGATATCAATGCCCGCGGGGCAGGGCTGGCAGTAGCCGCAGCCGCGGCAGAACTCGCCCACCAGCTCCGTGCGCTCCTTGGCCACATAGGCCTGCATGGCCTCGTCATACACCGGGGGATCGTCCTGGTAGGAGAGGAACTCGTCCAGCTCCTTTTCCCGCTGGATGCCCCAGATGGGCGCCACCGGGTACTGCGCCAGGTAGGCATAGGCCACGTCCGAGCGGGTGATGAGGCCGCCCGCCAGCGCCTTCATGCAGATGAACCCCACGTCCTTTTCCTCGCATAGGCGCACCAGGGCGATCTCCTTGTCGTCCGCCAGGTAGGAGAAGGGGAATTGCAGCGTGTCGTACAGGCCGGACTCCACACACTCAATGGCTAGGGCGATGCGGTGGTTGGTGAAGCCGATGTGGCGGATCAGCCCCTGTGCCTTGGCCTCCAGCATGGCCTCGTACAGGCCGGTGCCGTCGCCGGGCTTGGGCAGGAAGGCCGGGTTGTGGAACTGGTAGATGTCGATGTAGCTGGTCTTCAGCGTGGCGAGGCTGGTGCGCAGATCTTCCCAGAAGCCCTCCACGGTGAAGTGGTGGGTTTTGGTGGAAATGATGATGTTCTCCCGCACGTCGGAAAGCGCAAGACCCAGCTTGGCCTCGCTGTCGGTATAGGCACGGGCGGTATCGAAATAATTGATGCCGCTCTCATAGGCCCGGCGAAGGAGCTTTGCTGCGTCCTCCATGCCCACGCGCTGCACCGGCAGCGCGCCGAAGCCATTCTTGTTCACGGTGAGGCCAGTGCGGCCAAGGCGGATGGTATCCATGGAATACATCCTTTCAACAAAGTTTTGATTCATTATAGCACATTTGTCCGCAATATGGTATACTGTTGCAAACATCCGAGAAAAAGGAGAATTGGATATGCACAAGAAGATCGTTTCCCTCCTGCTGCTCATGAGTCTTATGCTGTGCGCTGCCTGTGCCCAGGGCGAGGAAGCCGCCATTCCGCAGATCAGGACTATCTATCGCCAGGATATCCCCGATAACGAGGCCATGGCCTTTGTGAAGGACATGAAGATCGGCTGGAACCTGGGCAACACCTTCGACGCCAATAACGATTCCTTCAAGGGCGACGACCTGAAGATCGAAAGCTCCTGGGTAGGCGTGATGACCACCGAGGAGATGATCGAGACGGTGCATCAGGCGGGCTTCAACACCCTGCGCCTGCCGGTGAGCTGGCACAACCATGTGGATGAGAACTTCACCATCAACACCCCCTGGCTGGATCGCGTGCAGCAGGTGGTGGACTGGGCCATTGAGCGGGATATGTATGTGATCCTGAACACCCACCACGATGTGTATGCCCAGTATTATTATCCCGACGAGAAGAACTACGCCACGGCAGAGAAGTACATCACCACCATCTGGACGCAGCTGGCGGAGCGCTTTAAGGATTACGACCAGCACCTGATCTTTGAGGGCATGAACGAGCCCCGCCCCAGGGGTACCAGCCAGGAGTGGTGGTTCAACCAGGACGATCCCTACTGCGTGGAGGTGGCGGGCTGCATCAATAAGCTGAACCAGGCCTTTGTGAATACCGTGCGTGCCTCCGGCGGCCAGAATGCCGACCGCTACCTGATGGTGACGCCCTACTGCGCCAGCCCCGATGCTGCCTGCAACACCACCTATTTCCACCTGCCGGAGGATACTGCGGACAACCGCATCATCGTGTCCGTCCATGCGTATACCCCCTACAGCTTCGCCCTGGAGATGCCCGGTGTGGACAGCTTCGATCCCATCACCAACGCCGGCCAGCTCAGCGAGATCATCAGCTTTATGAACAAGCTGTACAAGACCTATGTGGCCAACGGCATCCCGGTGGTGCTGGGCGAATACGGCGCCATGGAGAAAAACGGCAACCTGCAGGATCGCACCACCTTCTATGCTTATTATGTGGCCACCGCCAGCGCCCGCAACATCCCCTGCGTGGTGTGGGACAACCATGTGTTCAAGGGCAATGGCGAGCGCTTCGGTCTGCTGGATCGCAGGGCGCTGACCTGGCCGAACCAGATCCTGGTGGATGCTATGATGCAGTATGCGGGCTATGACGCTCTGCCTGAAAAGAAATAAAAGGAGCAAATGACTTATGAAGACGCTTACCCTGAACGGCGCCTGGCAGATGCGCCAGGCCGACACCGAAACCTGGCACGAGGCGGTGGTTCCTGGCTCGGTCTATGCTGACCTGATGCGGGACGGCACCATGCCCGATCCCTTCTGGCGGGAAAACGAGCGGGAGGCCTTTGACCTTCTGCGCAACGACTTTGAGTACAAGCGCAGCTTTGTGATGACGGAGGAAAACATGGCGCATGGCCGCATCCTGCTGCATTGCGATGGCCTGGACACCCTGGGTCATGTGTATGTCAACGGCAGCAAGGTGGCGGACGTGGACAATATGCACGTCACCTGGGAGTGGGATGTGAAGAGCCTGCTCCGCGCGGGGGAGAACGAGATCCTGATCCACTTCGATTCCCCCATCGAGTTTGCGCTGGCGGCCTACGAGCAGAGTCCCGGCTGGGAGTCCAGCGACGCGACCCCCGGCTTCTCCCATGTGCGCAAGGCGCATTGCATGTACGGCTGGGACTGGGGTCCCCGCCTGCCTGATGCGGGCATCTGGCGGAATATCGAATTGCAGCTGGTGGACGAGCCCCGCATCCAGAGCGTATTGGTGCTGCAAAAGCACGAGGAAAACCGCGTGACCCTCTCTTTCCAGCCTGAGGTGGAGGGCGACGTGCCGGTGAGCATCACCGTCACCGCTCCCGACGGCCAGGTGTGGACGAGCCAGGGCGAGGACATCGTGATCGATTCTCCCCAGCTGTGGTGGCCTGTGGGCTACGGCGCGCAGCCCCTGTATACCGTGAGGGCGGAAGTCCCCGGCAGCTGCTGGGAGCGCCGCATCGGCCTGCGCACCCTGACCATCAGCCGGGAAAAGGATGAATGGGGCGAGGAGTTCTGCCATGTGGTCAACGGCGTGAAGGTCTTTGCCATGGGCGCGGACTATATCCCCGAGGACAATATCCTCAGCCGGGTGAATCCGGAGCGCACCCGCCGCCTGCTGGAGGACGCCAAGCTGGCCAACATGAACACCATCCGCATCTGGGGCGGCGGCTATTACCCGGACGATTTCTTCTTTGACATCTGCGACGAGCTGGGTCTGATGGTGTGGATGGATCTGATGTACGCCTGCGCCTTCTACGACCTGAAGCCCTCCTTTGAAAAGACCATCCGCATCGAGACCGAGCAGAACGTGAAGCGCCTGCGCCACCACGCCTCCCTGGCGCTGATCTGCGGCAACAACGAGGACGAGAGCTTTGCCATCCGGGCGCTGCAGAGCCTGCTGAACGGCCAGGCGGGAGACTTTGAACCCAAGCGTGCCAAGCACTTTGCGGATTACATCAAGATGTACTCCTACATCCTGCCGGCCATCGTGCAGGAGCATGCGCCCCAGACCTACTGGTGGCCGTCCTCGCCTTCCTCCGGCGGCGATTTCGATGATCCCAGCGCCGAGAACCGGGGCGACGCCCATTACTGGGACGTGTGGCATGGCGAGAAGCCCTTCACCGACTACCGCAAGTATCACTTCCGCTATGTGTCGGAGTTCGGCTTCCAGTCCTTCCCCATGCTGAAAACGGTGGAAAGCTTCACCCTGCCGGAGGATCGGAACATCTTCTCCCGCATCATGGAGCGCCACCAGCGCAATGCGGCGGCCAATGGCAAGATCCTGGCCTATCTGAGCCAGACCTACAAGTATCCCACCAGCTTCGACGACCTGCTGTATGCCTCCCAGCTCTTGCAGGCGGACGCCATCCGCTATGGCGTGGAGCATTGGCGGCGCAACCGTGGCCGCTGCATGGGCACCATCATCTGGCAGCTGAACGACTGCTGGCCGGTGGCCTCCTGGGCGTCCATCGACTACTTTGGCCGCTGGAAGGCCATGCACTACGGCGCCAAGCGCTTCTTCGCCCCGGTGCTGATCTCCCTGGAGGAAACCGGCGAGCTCACCGAGAACCCCAAGATCAACGAGTTCCACCCCGCGCCCATCGATTGCAGCGCCCGGTTGAATGTGGCCAACGAGACCATGCAGCCCGTTTCCGGCACGGCCTACTGGGCGCTGCGGGACAACACCGGCGCCATCGTGGAAGAAGGCAGCATGGACGTGACGGTGCCTGCGCTGAGCACGGTGTGGCTGGATAAGATCGACTATACCGGCCGCTGCGACCTGACGAAGCATTACTTCACCTGCGCCTTTGTGGTGGACGGCAAAGTGATCTCCGAGAACACCGCTCTGCTGTGTGCGCCCAAGCACTACCAATGGCTTGACCCGCAGCTTTCCTGCCGCTGGGAAGGCGAGGAGCTGGTGATCACCGCCCAGACCTATGCCAAGCACGTCTGCGTGGAGAGCGACGATCCCGATGTGCTGTTCAGCGACAATTTCTTCGACATGAATGCCGGGGAAAAGCGCATCCGGGTGCTTCGCGGCAAGGCGGAAAACCTGCGCTTGCGCAGCGTGTATGACCTGAAATAAATGAAAGAACAGGCTCCCTTGTGTGAGGGAGCCTGTTTTATGCTATGCGGTTCGTGGAAAGCCGCATTACCTGCCCCGGATGTCCTGCCGGTACTCCTTGGGCGTTTTGCCAATGAACTTCTTGAAGGTCTTGGTGAAGTAGTTCACATCCGGAATGCCGCAATACTGGGCGATGGTCTGGATCTGCATATCGGTGGCGTTGAGCAGGAAAATGCCATGCTCCACGCGCTGGCGGTTCACATAGTCGGTGAGGGTCATGCCGGTCTCCCGCTTGAACAGGGTGGAGAGGTAGCTGGGGTTCACGTTGAGGAAATCCGCGTGGGATTTCAGGCTCAGGTCGGCGGTGAGGTCGGCGTCGATGCGCAGGATCACGTGCTGCACCAGCTGGGAGTAGTTCTTCATGGAGTGGTTCTTCACCAGCAGGCAGTATTTATGCACCATGGTGCTGAATAGCTTCAGCGCATCGGCGGGGGAGCGGAGCTGCTCCAGGCGGCGTGCCATGGTGGAGGAGAGCTGGTCGATGTGCAGGGGATGCACGGAGCCTTCCTCTGCCGCCTTGCGCAGAAGCACGTTCAGGATGATGCCGTAGTTTTTGATGTTGCGCAGGCTGTCCATGGTGCGCTGCTCCATCACGTGCTCGCTGGCGCGGGAGATCATCATCTGCGCCTGGTGGGTCTGCCCGTGGGACACGGCGTACATCAGGCGGTTCTCGGCCTCGTAGCGGGCTTCCATCAGCTTCAGGTCGGCCGCATCCATGATCTTGCTCAGATAGGCGGGATCCTCGCTGTGGGTGATCTCGGAAAGCTTGGTGTTTTCCAGGTATTCGGTCTCGAAGGCGCAGTCGCCGCCCCACAGGGTCTCGGCCAGGGTGTTGATGAGCCCCAGCATCATCGTATCGTTGACGATGATGACCGGCAGCTGCTGATAGTAGTGGGTGAGGATGGGCAGCGCGCCGGAGGGCAGGCGGTGCTTGTCCATCAGATGGAGAATGGTCTGCTCGGTCACATCCTGGGTGAGGTAGGGGCCGATGAGCAGCACCTCGCTGGTGTCGGGCAAAAGCAGGGTGTTGTAGTGGCAGAGCAGCGCATCGTCGATGGCATAGAGGGTGCGGTGCGCCATGTTGGCAAAGAAATCGCTGTTCAAATTGATCAGATGGATGTTTGCGCGCAGCCCCAGGTCGATCTGCGGCGGGGCATTGCGGGGAAAACGCAGCACCTGCACGCCGTATTTATCCATCAGGCGGCACAAAAAGCCGATCTCAGCATCATAGGCCATGGGATTCCCTCCCAAACAAATAGTCAAAATGGTCATCAAATAAGCTAATTCGACATGGGCTGGGCGAAGCCCTTCTTATTTTTTTGCATTTTCGTATTATTTTTATGGCAAATGTGGTGGGATGAAAAAACTTACGAATAAAAACAAAAATCATTATAACCATTGTAAGCGCGTGTAAGTAAAATAGAATTATCTGATCCTGACGATATTTGTCGGGGGATAGGGAAAATAAAAAAAGAGAAAGACTCTGAAAGGAATGGTAAAACTATGGCTGAAATCAAGCAGAAGCGCAAGTTTGGTATGATCGACAACCTTGCCTATGCCGCTGGTGATCTGGGATGCAATATGTCCTTTGCTCTTAAGGGAACGATGGCTCTGTTCTGGACTCAGGTCATGGGTCTGAGCGCCTGGTATTCCCTGCTGATCATCATCCTGCAGGTGTGGGACGCCATCAACGATCCGCTGATCGGCTCCATGATCGACGCTGACAAGCGCCAGTACAAGCGCAACAAGTTCCTGCAGTACATCTGGGTTGGCTCCATTGGCCTGATCGTGGGCGGTGCCTGCTGCTTCCTGCCCTTCCCCAATGCTCCCACCTGGGCGAAGATCATCATCTTTATGGCTGGCTATGTGGTGTGGGATGCTTTCTACACCGTGGCCAACGTGCCCTATGGCTCCCTGCTGTCCCTGATCTCTGACAAGGAAGCCGATCGCGCATCCCTGTCCGCATGGCGTTCCGTGGGCTCCATGGTGGGCAATATGCTGCCCATGGTGATCCTGCCCTTCCTGATCTATAACGAGGATAAGTCCCTCAACGGCCCCATGGTGTTCGTTACCGCGCTGATCATGGGTGTGCTGGGCTTCATCTGCTTCCAGTTCATGATCAAGAAGACCGAGATCCGTGTGGATACCCAGAATGCCACCACCGGCGAAGCCTTTGAGAAGTTCAACGTGGTGAAGGCCATGACCAACTTCCTGAAGAACCGCCCCGCCGTGGGCGCCACCGTGGCTGCCATGGGTATGTTCATCGGTATGCAGGCCGCTACCACCGCCGTTTCCGTTACTTTCCAGATCTACTTCCAGAATCCCCAGATCTCCGGTCTGGTGTCTCTGTTCTCCATGATCCCCATCGTGGTCTTCACTCCTCTTGCCCGTAAGATGGTGACCAAGTACGGCAAGAAGGAGCTGTCCATCGTTGGCTCCATCTGCTACGTCCTGGGCGGCCTGGTGCTGTTTGCTGCTCCTCTGGGTCTGATTCCCGTCAGCCAGGGCAACACCGGCCTGGATCTGATTGTGTACATCGTTGCGCAGCTGATCATGGCGCTAGGCATGGGTATCTACTCCACCGTGTCCTGGGCTATGATGGGCGATGCCATCGACTACAACGAGTGGAAGACCGGCAAGCGCGAGGAAGGCACCGTGTACTCTCTGCACTCCTTCTTCCGTAAGCTTGCTCAGGGCGTCGGCCCCGCTCTGGCTCTGACCATCATGCAGAATATGGGCTATGTCAACAACGCCAACCCCGATGCCAACGGCGTCTTCACCTCCATTGATGTTAATCTGCTATCCTGGGACTTCGCCCTGGAGCTGCGCACCCTGATTGCCATCCTGTACATGATCGCTGGCGTGATGATGTTCGTGGGTTTGGGTCTGGTGTACAACCTGGATAAGAAGACCCTGGCCACCATGAATGCCGAACTGAAGGCTCGCCACGAAGCCAAGGCATAATCAACCCGGTTAACTACACGAGAAGGTGTTCCGTAAGCGGGGCACCTTCTCGCTCTGTTCAAGGTATATGAGGGAAGGGCTTTAGCCCTGACTAACGAGAGCAAATGCTTGCATTTGCCGAGTGTAGCCAGCGCCGCCAAAGGCGGTGATGGCCGAAATAATGAAAGGATGAATGATTATGCGCCAGATCCTGAATCTGAACCGCAAGTGGGCGTTCACCAAGGATGCCCAGCACAATCCTGCGCAGGTTCCCCAGCTGCCTTATTGGGTCAGCCTGCCCCACTCCTGGAATGCCATCGACGGCCAGGAAGGCCCCGGCAATGCCCACTTCG
>JAFTPN010000064.1 GCA_017463245.1 Clostridia bacterium | reverse complement strand
TGGCCGGGCTGGAAGTAGAAGATCTTGCCGCGGCCGCGGGTGAAGGTCACGCCGCTGCGGAACACCTGCCCACCGGCAAACCAGCCGATGAAGATGATGTCGTCCGGGCGGGGAATGTCGAAGCACTCGCCGTACATTTCCTCCTCCGGGATATCGATGCAGGCGGGCACGCCCTGGGCGATGGGGTGGGTGGGGTCGATGCACCACAGCTTCTCCCGGTCGCCATGCCGCCAATGCAGCGTCATGGTGGTGCCCAAGAGGTCGCGCATGATGCGGCTGAAATGGGCGGAGTGCAGGGCGATGAGACCCATGCCGGAATGCACGGCGTTGCGCACCAGGCGCACGGTCTCGTCGGTGATATCGTCCTGCCGGGCGTGGCTCCACCAGATCAGCACATCGGTGTTGTCCAGCAGCTCCTTGGTGATGCCCTGGTTCGGCATATCCAGGGTGACGCACTTCACGGTGATGTCCTGCTCCTTTTCCAGAAAGCTGCGCAGGCAGCCGTGGATGCCCTCGGGGTACACGGCGCGGATCTCCGGCAGCTCCCGCTCGTGGACGAACTCGTTCCAAACGGTGACGCGAAGGGTCTTGCTCATGCTTGCTCACGCTCCTTCAGCCAGGTGATGGAATCATGGATGGCGTTATAGTAAGAAGCCACGCCGAAATGCTCGATGGTCATGATGCCCTCGTAGCCGTCCCGGTTCAGGCGGTCAAGCACCGTGGTCATGGGGATGTGGCCGTGGCTAACGGCGCAGGGGTACATCACAAGACCCGTTGTGGCGGTGGTGGCATCACCAGCGGGGGTAGCCTCCGGCGCCTGGCTGGGCAGGAAGCGATCCTTCAGGTGGACGTGGCGCACACGGTCGGCAAAGCGCTGGTGGGCTTCCAGAATATCGTCGCCGGAGAAGAGGAAGTTGCCCGTTTCCAGCGTGACATACAGCTCCGGCGCGGCCTCCAGGAAGGCGGCCATGCCCGCGATGGTGGCGATGGGGCTCCTGGCGTGGTCGAAGCACTCGATGGTGGTGGTCAGCCCCTGGGCTGCGGCCACCTCGCTGAGGCGCTTCACCCCGGCGATCATCTGCGCCTGCTCCTGGGCGCATTGCGCCTGATTGTCCATATCGGCGTGGAAGCCGGGGATCACCATGATGCGCTCACAGCCCAGCACCTTGGCCTGGTGGATCAGCAGATCGTTCTCCGTGGGCATGGTGGCGTCGTGATCCCAATGATAATGGCCGTAGATGCTGGAGGGCTGCATATCGCAGCGGGCAAGCTGATCGGCCAGTTCCCGGAGCTGGGTCTCGTCAGCAAAGTCGTCCCTGTCCAGCTCCACATACTGGATGCCCCAGCTGCGAATCTCCCGCAGCATATCGTCCATGGAAACGCCGCGCTCCCGGGCGGCCTCGCGGATGTGGTGGTAGAAGGTGCTGTATTTCTTCATAGGTGCCTCCTGTGGTGTTTGTTGACATGGTTGTTTGCAAGATGTTATGATGTATTATAGCATATGGAGAAAACATATAGCAATTGGAATTTGGTTGTCTTGGAGGCGAAGTGCGTGAAGAAATATGAGTATAAGTATGTTACGGTGGAACTGGGTGGAGTTTTCTCAGGGGCGGAGAACAATATGTGGCTGATTCAGCAGCATATTACGCAAAATGGGAACAAAGGCTGGCGGTATGTAGGCTGGTTCCCGGTCGAAAATATTACAACGAGAACTTATGACTATTCGTTCAGGAATGTCCAACTCATCTTTGAAAAAGAAATCGAGGAATGAATTCCTGATTGTACGAAATGTGTTCTTCCCTTGCGCCGGAAGCCGAATTATATTATAATGATACGGAATATTGTTCGGATGGAGGGATTCATCAATGGAAATGGAAACCATCCGCCTTGCTGACCCGGAGGTCGCACAGGCGATTGAAGCCGAGCTGGAACGCCAGCGCAGCCATATTGAACTGATTGCCTCGGAGAACTTTGTGTCTCCTGCGGTGATGGCGGCCATGGGTACCTGCCTCACCAATAAGTATGCCGAGGGCTACCCCGGCAAGCGCTACTACGGCGGCTGCGAGTGCGTGGACGTGGTGGAGAACCTGGCCCGCGACCGTGCCTGCCAGCTCTTCGGCGCGGAACACGCCAATGTGCAGCCCCACTCCGGCGCCCAGGCCAACATGGCGGTGTACTTTGCCATGCTGCAGCCCGGCGACACCGTGATGGGCATGAACCTCTCCCACGGCGGCCACCTGACCCACGGCAGCCCCGTGAACATGAGCGGCAAGTATTTCAACTTTGTGGCCTATGGCGTGGATCCCGAGACGGAGACCATCAACTACGACACCGTTCGCGCCACCGCCCTGGAGTGCAAGCCCAAGCTGATTGTGGCCGGCGCTTCTGCCTATCCCCGGGTGATCGACTTTGCCAAGCTGCGCGAGATCGCCGATGAGGTGGGCGCGCTGCTGATGGTGGACATGGCGCACATTGCCGGTCTGGTGGCTGCGGGCGAGCATCCCAACCCCGTGCCCTATGCCGATTTTGTCACCACCACCACCCACAAGACCCTGCGCGGCCCCCGCGGCGGCATGATCCTGTGCAAGGAGCAGTACGCCAAGGCCATTGACAAGGCCATCTTCCCCGGCACCCAGGGCGGCCCCCTGGAGCATATCATCGCTGCCAAGGCCGTGTGCTTCGGCGAGGCGCTGAAGCCGGAGTTCAAGGAGTATCAGCACCAGATCGTGCTGAACGCCAAGGCGCTGGAGAACGCCTTCCGCAAGGAGGGTATCCGCATGGTGTCCGATGGCACGGACAACCACCTGCTGCTGCTGGACTTCACCGGCACGGAAATGACCGGCAAGCTGCTGGAAGGCCTGCTGGAGGACGCCAACATCACCGTGAACAAGAACACCGTGCCCAACGAGACCCGCTCTCCCTTTGTGACCAGCGGCGTGCGCGTGGGTACCCCCGCCATCACCTCCCGCGGCCTGAAGGAAGCCGACATGGAGAAGGTGGCCGCCTGGATCGCCCGCATCGTGAAGGAAGGCGAAGCTGCCGTTCCTGCGGTGAAGGCAGAAGTCGAAGCGTTCATGAAGAATTTCCCGCTGTATGCCTAATGGCATCAATAAAGCGCAGTCATATCCTGAGCGATATGGCTGCGCTTTTTCTTTCGCTTTCTTTTCACGAAACCTTCATCCTCTCCACATAGGTTTGTCAGGCTGCACCGCTATCATGACTCATGTCAAATAACACAAAGAAAGGTGATCTGAATATGTCCGAACATGCTCAGACGAATCCTGAACGGAAGCGCCCCAGGCGCAGGAAACACATCCTGCGCAAGATCCTTGCGGTGCTGCTGATCCTGGCGCTGCTGGCGGGCGCAGGCCTGTATGCCTACTTCTCCCTCAAGCAGGAGTACACCGTGACCTACACCGGCTACACCGCCAGCATCGGCAGCATTTCCAATGCGCTGAGCTTCTCCGGCAGCCTGAACCTCATCGACAATGTGACCTACACCGCCGGGGCAGATGGCACCGTCCGCACCCTGTATGTGCAGGCGGGGGACGATGTGAAGGAGGGCGACAAGCTTTTGCGGCTCTCCAATGGCGAAACGGTGAAGGCGACCTTCGATGGCCGGGTGAACAGCGTGAAGGTGGCCGAGGGCGACGAGGTGACCGCCGGTGCCGCCCTGGTGCAGGTGGCGGACTTCGACCACATGAAGGTGAGCATCCGCGTGGATGAATACGACATTGCGGATGTGAGCGTGGGGCAGAACTGCACCGTGACTGCCACCGCCACGGAGAAGACCTTCCAGTCCACCATTGCGGATATCGACTACATCTCCGCTTCCACCGGCAACGTGGCCTACTACACCGCCACCGCCTATGTGGACGTGGATGAGGGCGTCTACCCCGGCATGCAGGTGACCATCACCATTCCCCAGGAGGAAGCTCAAAACGTGGTGGTGCTGAAGATGGACGCCCTGAGCTTCGACGAGACCAACAACGCTTTCGTTTATATGTATGACGAGAATCAGGCGCTGGTGGAAGTTCCCGTTGAGGTGGGCGTAAGCAACGGCAACTATGTGGAGATCAAGTCCGGCCTGAAGGATGGCGACCAGGTGTATGTGGAGGTGGAAGTGGAAAACGAAGCTTCCGGCCTGGCAAGCCTGATGAGCGGCATCTTCGGCGGTCAGCAGATGATGCCCGGCATGGGCGGTAGCCGCGGCAACTCCAATCGGGACAATAGAGACTTCTCCAACTTTGATCCCAGCAGTATGGGCGGCGGCGATAGCACCCAGCGCACCATGCCCAGCGGCGGTTTCGGCGGTGGTGGTACCCGATGAGTGAAGTTTTCTTCAACATGGAGGGCATCAACAAGTTCTACCAGATGGGGGACGAAAGGATGCACATCCTCAAGGATATCCACCTGCGCATGGACAAGGGGGAATACCTCTCGGTGCTGGGGCCTTCCGGCAGCGGCAAGTCCACGCTGATGAACATCATCGGCTGCCTGGACACACCCACCTCCGGCAGCTATGTGCTCAACGGCAACCTCATTGAGGACATGACGGAAGCGGAGCTGGCGCAGATCCGCAACAGGGAGATCGGCTTTATCTTCCAGAACTCCCAGCTGCTGCCCCGGCTCAACGCCCTGCGCAATGTGGAAATGCCCCTGATCTATGCCGGCATTCCGCCCAAGGAGCGCCGCCGCCGCGCCATGGAAATGCTGGAGCGCGTTGGCCTTTCTGACAGAATGTATCACTTTCCCAACCAGCTTTCCGGCGGCCAGCAGCAGCGTGTGGCCATTGCCAGGGCGCTGGTGGGGAACCCCAATCTCCTCCTGGCCGACGAGCCCACCGGCGCGCTGGATCAGAAAACCGGCAGGCAGGTGATGCAGCTCTTTCAGGAGCTGAGCGACGAAGGCCGCACCATCATCATGATCACCCACGATATGCACATCGCCTCCTATGCACGGCGGGTGGTGCACATCATCGATGGCGAACTGACGGAAGGGGGCGAAGCATCCCATGCTTAAAAAGCTGCGCAAATTTTTCGTGATGCTTCGCGAGTGCGTCACCATGTCCCTGGAGAACATCTGGGGCAACAAGGTTCGCTCCTTCCTCACGGTGCTGGGCATCCTCATCGGCGTTACGGCGGTGATCGCGCTGATCACCACGGTGAACGGCGTTTCCGGCTCGCTGACCAGCAGCTTTTCTTCCATGGGTGCAGGCACGCTGACCGTTTCTGTGACAGGCAGCGACCTAAAAACCGGCCTGAACACCGATGACCTGAATGAACTGACCGGGCTTGACCTGGTGGCAGGGCTGACCCCCACGGTGTCCTCGCGGGTGCGGGTATCCCGGGGCGGCAGCTATGAATCCGGCATGACGGTTTCCGGCAAAAATGCCTATTACTTCCGCACCAACCCGGATGTGGTCACCCGTGGCCGGGCGCTGAATGTGATCGACGAAAGCAACATGTCCTTCGTGTGCCTCATCGGCCCGGAGCTGGTGGAAACCTTCTTCTACGGCGTTGATCCCGTGGGCGAGAGCCTGTACATCAGCGGCATTCCCTTCACGGTGGTGGGGCTTTTCTCCGACGAGAACACCGAGAGCATCACCAGCATGTTCTCCGGCAGCCCGGATATCCTGGTGCCCTACACCACCGCCCTGAAGCTGAACAACGACAATCTGGTGACCTCCTTCACCGTGTATCTGGCCGACGGCGCTGATTCCGAGCTGGCCTCCGACCAGATCGAGGCGGCCATGGACGTGATGTTCTCCTATGAGGAGGATTGCTTTACCATCACCACCATGTCCAGCGTGGAGGACACCATGGAGGAAATGCTGGGCATGATGACCGCGCTCCTGGCAGGCATTGCCTCCATTGCGCTGGTGGTGGGCGGCATCGGCATCATGAACATGATGCTCACCTCCGTCACCGAGCGTACTACGGAGATCGGCCTGAAGAAAGCCCTGGGGGCGATCCCCTGGCAGATCCAGGTGCAGTTCCTCATCGAGTCCTTCCTGCTGTCCATCATCGGCGGCATTGCCGGTGTGGCGCTGGGACTGCTATTGTCCATCATCCTTACCAATGTGATGGGAACGGAGTTTGTGGTGTCCGTGGGCGCTATTGCCCTGGGCGTAGGCTTCTCGGCGGCGGTGGGCATCATCTTCGGCTGGGCGCCCGCCCGGAAGGCCTCCAAGCTCAACCCCATCGACGCGCTGCGAAGCGTATAAACCAGACAAGGAGAATCGATATGAAAAAGATCGGAAAAACCCTGCTGCTGGCGGTGTTGGCCATGATGCTGGCGCTGCCTGCCATGGCAGAGGACATCACCTTCGACGGGCAGGTCACCGCAGCCTATGCCCGGGATGTGTACACCAGCTTCACCGGCACCATTGACCAGGTGGACGTGATCCCCGGCGATCCCGTGGAGGCGGATACCCCCGTGGCCGGATTGCGCACCACCAAGGTTTATGCCGAGGTCTCCGGCACGGTGGTGGCTGTGCCTGCACAGGTGGGGGACAGCGTGGAATCCGTCACCACCCGCTATGGCGCACCCATGTACATCGACGACGGTGTGCATTACACCGTGGCTGCCTCCGGCGAGGGCAGCAAAGCCTATGATTCCGTGGAATCCCGCCGTGTGCAGCCCGGTGAGACCGTGTACCTGCGCAGCCGCAGCGATGACAGCCACACCGGCACGGGGCTCATCACCGCCACGGATGGCAGCAGCTATACCGTGGAGGTGACGGAGGGTGTGTTCACCTCCGGCGAAACGGTGAACGTTTATCGTGACGCTGCCTTTACCGAGAGCCAGCGCATCGGCCGGGGTGCCATTGCCAACAAGTCCCCTGAGGCTGTGACCGCCACCGGCCGGGTGGTGAGCCTGGCGGTGAACGTGGGCGATACCGTGCAGCGGGGCGATTTGCTGATGGAGACCCTGGAGGGCGGCATGAATGGCGGCAGCATGAGCAGCCAGCTGCTCTCCGGCGTGCAGGGCGTGGTGGCTGAGGTGCTGGTGGCCCAGGGTGACAGCGTTGCCGAGGGCGCGCGCATTGCCTCTATCTGGCCTGCGGAGGCCATGCAGATCGAGGCGCTGATCCCCGAAAGCGACCTGGCTGCCGTGGCCGTGGGCGATGCGGTGAGCATCACCTTCGACTGGAATCAGGACGACGCCCAGCCCCTGCAGGGCACGGTGACGGGCATTGCCTTCGCTGCCGACAGCGAAAGCACCAGCACCTGTTATACCGCCACCATTGCCTTCACGCCGGATGAATCCGTGCGCTACGGCATGAATGTGACCGTTGCCCCCGCTAACTGAGAAAGGAGCTGCCTGAAATGAAGAAGCTATTCATCTGTCTGCTGGCCGCCATGCTGTTCATCACCCCGGCGCTGGCGGATGTTACCCTGGAGGGAACCGTTGTTGCCACTCGGTCCGCTGCGGTGCTGGCTCCGGCTGCGGGCGTTGTGCAGGATGTGCTGGTGCAAGCTGGCGATCATGTGAGCGTGGGCGACGAGGTGGCCACGCTGCAGGCGACGGTCACCTATGCCGAGGCACCCGGCACGGTGAAGCTCTTTGGCCAGGAGGGCGAGAGTGTGGCCACGCTCACCAGCCGCTACGGCGCGGTGCTGTACATGGCGCCGGATCAGCAGTTCACCGTTTCTGCCTCTACCCGCAACGCCTATGACGAGCCGGAAAACAAGATCATCCATCCCGGTGAGACTGTGTATCTGCGCTGCACCTCCAACAGCGAGCACACCGGCGTGGGCATGGTGACCGCCCTCAGCGGCACCAGCTACACGGTGGAGATCACCCAGGGCAGCTTTGAGGACGGCGAATCCGTTTACGTTTATCGCAGCGAAGATTATACCGCCACCAGCCGCATCGGCAAGGGTACGGCCAATTATGCCGATGCTGTGGCCTATACCGGCAGCGAGACCGGCAGCGTGGCAGAGATCTTTGTGGCCGACGGCGATCATGTGGAAGCTGGCGCCCCCCTGTTCAGCACGGTTGAGTCCAGCGCCTACAGCACCGAGCTGTGCAGCACTGTGTCCGGCACGGTGGCCAGCCTCAGCGTGACGCCCGGCACGGCTCTGGAGGCCAATGCCCTGGTGGCCACCATCTATCCCGATGAAGCGCTGCGCCTGGAGATCCTGGCAGACGAGTATGACCTGCGCAGCCTGCCCGTGGGGCAGAGCGTGACCCTGGCTTTCGGCAATGGCCTGACGGTTCAGGGGCAGGTGGAGCGCATCTCCGGCGTTCAGTATACGGTGGAAAGCACCGAGGAGGAAGAAACGGACGACACGGTGTATTTCCCCGTCTATGTAGCCTTCCAGACGGATGGCCCCATCGCCTGCGGCATGACGGCCAAGGTCACGGTGGGGGAATAACAGCATCACTTCATCCCGGCAAGCAGACGCTTGCCGGGGCTTTTCTTTTTTTCAAGCAGTTTTCACGAAAAAGGAAAAACATCTTCATCGAAAATTTTTCTGGATTTCTTCTGGTACTTTTCAGCTAATTGTGATATAATAACAGAACGAAAGGGCTTTTTGCTTTTGGAAATGCAAAAGTCTCTATCAAATGTGCAACTGCAATCGAATATCATGGAACGATACGGCTGGCAGGGACGCAGCAAATTCGTCCTCCTCAACCGCATTTGTTGCAGTTTTCCCAAAATAGAAGTATAGCGACAGGCGCTGCCTGCTGCTTCGTTTGATTTTGTTTGTTGTTATGTGAGGCTGAAAGGAGGCTTCCTGTGAATTCAAGAATGACCAATACGAATGCTCCGAGCAAGCTGCGCATCGTCTCTCTGGGCGGCGTGGACGAGATCGGCAAGAATATGACCGTCTTCGAGTATGAGGACGATATCGTGGTGATCGACTGCGGCAGCATCTTCCCCAAGGAGGATCTGCTGGGCATTGACCTGGTGATCCCGGATGTGACCTATCTTGTTGAAAAGAAAAAGAATGTGCGCGGGTATCTGTTCACCCACGGCCACGAGGATCACATCGGCGCTACGCCCTACATCCTCCGCCAGGTGCCTGCCCCCCTTTATGGCACCAAGCTGACTCTGGCGCTGGTGGATATCAAGCTGAAGGAGCATCGCCTGGGTAACATCCCCATGCGCGTTGTGCAGCCCCGGGATGAAATTCAGCTGGGCAAGTTCACCGCCAAGTTCATCCATGTGAGCCACTCCATTGCGGGCGCCTGCGCCATTGCGCTGACCTGCCCCGCTGGTACTGTGGTGGTCACCGGCGACTTCAAGGTGGACTACACCCCCATCGACGGCCACGTCACCGACCTGGCCACCTTTGCCGAGCTGGGCGAGAAGGGCGTGCTGGCCATGCTGTGCGAATCCACCAACGTGGAGCGCCCCGGCCACACCATGAGTGAAATGAAGATCGGCACCACCTTCGAGAAGATGTTCCGGGACGCCAAGGGTCGCGTGATCGTGGCCATGTTCGCCAGCAACATCCACCGTATGCAGATGATCATCGACAGCGCCATCCGCTATGGCCGTCAGGTGTGCTTCATCGGCCGCAGCATGGTGAACAACAGCCGTGTGGCCATGCAGATCGGTGAATTGCATATCCCGGAG
The DNA here is from genome assembly GCA_017463245.1 of Clostridia bacterium. GTDB lineage: Bacteria > Bacillota > Clostridia > Christensenellales > Aristaeellaceae > UBA11524. The sequence continues at coordinate 2,558 of JAFTPN010000064.1, read as the reverse complement.
GAGTGCATCATCGACCAGGACGACCTGGATCAGTTCCCCGATGAAAACGTGCTGGTGCTGACCACCGGCGCCCAGGGCGAACCCATGGCTGGCCTGACCCGCATGGCCTATGCGGAGCACCGCAAGCTGCAAATCCGCCAGAGCGACATGGTGATCATCTCCGCCACCCCCATTCCCGGCAACGAGAAGTTCATCTCCCGCGTGATCAACCAGCTGTATCGCTGCGGCGCTCAGGTGGTCTACGAGGCCATGGCGGAAGTCCACGTGTCTGGCCACGCCCGCCAGGAGGAGCTGAAGCTGATCCACGCCCTGGTGAAGCCCAAGTATTTCATCCCCGTCCACGGCGAATACCGCATGCTGTGGCAGCATGCCGAGCTGGCCGCCAGCATGGGCATGGACGACAAGAATATTGTGATCCCGGAGATCGGCCAGGTCATTGAAATGACCGAGGACACCCTCTCCCTGGGCGAGCAGATCCCCACCGGCGGCGTGCTGGTGGACGGCCTGGGAATTGGCGATGTGGGCAATGTGGTGCTGCGCGACCGCAAGCATCTGAGCCAGGATGGCCTGATCATCGTGTGCATGGCCATCGACCGTGACGAGGCCAAGCTCATTTCCGGCCCCGATATCATCAGCCGCGGCTTCATCTACGTCCGCGAGAACGAGGACATCATCGAGAACACCCGCGATGTGGTGCGCCAGATCCTCATGAGCAGCGACCTTTCCGGCGAGAACTGGCCCAACATCAAGAACCGCATCAAGGACGATCTGCACCGCTACATCTACGAGAAGATCAAGCGTAACCCCATGATTCTCCCCATTATTCTGGATATCTGATGATGAATGCATAACAAGCAGGAGGCTTCCCTGTGGGTTGCCTCCTCTTGAATGTTTTGGCCGTTTGCATGAAAAGCGTGCCGCCATCCGTTATACATCATGAAAGGCAGGTACAACCTATGGAATACTCCGCTGCCCACCGCCTGGCCAACGAGCTGCGCCAGAGCGAGGAATACATGACCTACCATCGCCTGAAGGACGAGGTCATGGCCGACGAGACCCAGGCCGCCCTCATCCGTGAATACAAAAAGCTGCAAATTCAGCTGCAAATGGCCACCATGTCCGGCCAGCAGCCCGACAGCGAGGACATGCAGCGCTTCTCCGGCATCTCCGCCCTGCTCTTCGGCAAGCCGGAGATCAGCCAGTACCTCCTGGCCGAAATGCGCCTCCAGCAGACCATGGCGGATATCTTCAAGATCATCACCGACGCCGCCGGACTGGATATGCAGTTGCCGGTCTAAGGCACGCCAGAGGGCGCTGCCCTCTGGACTCCCGCTTAAGGGTCTTCGACCCTTAAGAATCCCATGCGGGGATGGCGTGCTGGGTGGTCTCCGGGCAGGGGTCACGGTGCGCAACGGGCGCACCGCGACGCGGGGAAAGCCGCTTTCATGCGCAAATGTAGGGGCGATCTGCGATCGCCCGCCGTGCCACAAACTAAATTCTGCATTCCGAATTCCGCATTCCGAATTATCCCACGCTTCCTCACAAGGAGGTACCCCATGAAAAAGAAACGCAACTACACCTACCGCACCATGCGGGACGAACGTCAGTATGGCCTGTATTGGTATTCCGCGCTGTGGAACATTCTGCGCCCGGTGCTGGTGGGTCTGGGCGCGGTGATCGTGGTCATCGGCCTGGTGTATTCCGGCTGGAATGCCGTGTATGAGAATTTTCTCGCGCCGGTGAACATTGAAAACCGCACCGATGTGGCCTTTGAGGTGGAAAGCGGCCAGAGCCTGACCCGTGTGGCCAACAACCTGGAAGCCGCCGGGCTGATCCGCAACCGCACCGTGTTCAAGTATTACTGCGACTTTGCCGGTATGGGTCAGAAGATCCAGGCGGGCAACTACTTTTTGCAGCCCTCCATGACCATGCAGGAGATCGCCGACCAGCTCACCCGGGGCGATGGCAATCCGCTGGTGCGGAACATCACCATGATTCCTGGCTGGACGCTGGAGGACTTTGCCGCCAAACTGGTGGAGGACGAGGTGCTGGAGAGCAGCGACGAGTTCCTGGCCCTGTGCCGCACGGGCGAGAAGTTCAGCGATTTCTACTATGTGGCAGATGCTCTCGCCACCCCCAACGCTGCCCAGCGCAAGTATCTGCTGGAAGGCTACCTGGCACCCAATACCTACGAGGTCTACACCAGCGCCACGGCGGAGGACATCATCCGCAAGCTGCTGAGCCAGACGGAGCGTGCCTTCCCTGCGGATTACCAGGACTACGCTGCCGGGCTGGGCTACACCATGGATGAGATGCTGACCCTGGCCTCCATGATCGAGAAGGAAGCCAAGAACAGCGATTTTGCCAAGGTGTCCGCTGTGTTCCACAACCGCCTCAAGCAGGGCATGAAGCTGCAAAGCGACGTGACCATCCACTATGTCACCGGCGTGCGCAAAATGTCCCTGGATAATAACGACCTGGACACCCACAGCCTCTACAACACCTACGAGAACGCAGGCCTGCCCCTGGGTCCCATCTGCGCCCCCTCGGTGGAGGCC
>JAFTPN010000063.1 GCA_017463245.1 Clostridia bacterium | reverse complement strand
GGGCAGGCCGAACTTGGTGGGAAAATCGTTATGGATCCGCGCAATAACATGCATGGCCGCCGCTCCTTTCCAAAACAAAATGCGCTACCTTAAATGATAGCACATTTCGTCCCTTTTCGCCACTATGGAGCAGAGAAAATACATCACATCCGCTTCATGCAAATGAGCTTCACCACCAGGCTCGCCAGGCATTGGGCTGCCGCTGCCAGCGCCAGGGTCGCGGCTACGACTTCGTTGAAGAAGAACACCACCGCCGCAACCATCACCAGCCCCAGGGACAGGAAAAGCACCATGGGCTGACCCGCCTTGGCACGGATGGCCATCTGCCGCTCGTCATGCTCCGCGATGTACATCTTGCGCAGCTTTTCGTCGTCCTTCAAGGCTTTGCTCTGCTGGAACAGCACCACCAGCGCCGTAAACCCGCCGCCGATGCACATTCCCCACACATAATTGGTGACATTGCTCTCTGCCACAAACCGGGATACCACCAGTTCCACCACCACAAAGGTCACCGCCAGCAGGCGCATCCACACCAGCCGCCGCTGCACCTTTTTCCGATATGCTTCCAGGTTCATTGTTTATTCCTCCTCCAGCATGAATACATCTTCGATTTTCAGCCCGAAATACCTGGCGATCTTATACGCCAGCGGCAACGACGCCACGTACTTCCCCGTTTCAATGGAGGTGATGGTCTGCCGGGTGGTACCCACCGCGTCGGCCAGTTCCTCCTGGGAGAGCTTGTGCTGCTTGCGCAGCTCCTTGATCTTCGTTTCCATGGGTTTCCCTCGTTTTGATAAAATGCAATGTCGACTTTGCATTTTTAGTATAGTATGCTTTGCAAGTTTTGTCAAGCAGGCTTTGCAAATTTGTGCAAAAAAAGATGAGCCGCATATCAGCAGCTCATCCCTGCCTGTAGTTTTCACCTCATCAGTCAGCGCAAGCGCTGACAGCTTCCCCTCAAGGGGAAGCCTTGGCTAATGCCCAGCCTGAAGCCTTCCCCTTGAGGGGAAGGTGGCCGAAGGTCGGATGAGGTGGAACGCCACACGCCTGCCCACTTACATCTGCGCCGCCTTGCCCACCTGCACGCCGGGCTTGACCAACTGCGCTGGCTCGTGCCAGGCGCCCAGGCGGCGGCCATCCCAGCTCCAGTAGTCCATCGTCCCGGTGGTGGACACCACGCCGATCTTCTGCATCAGCTCCTGCGTGGTCAGGCCGCTGTCCACCAGGTCTGCATCCATCAGCACATTGCGGATGCGGCACAGGAACACCGTGTCCCCTTCCTCCTCGTTGGTGGGGATCACCCTATCCACCTCCAATTCGAAGGTCAGGGGGCTGCTGGTCAGCACCGGCACATCCAGCACAGCGCCTTTCTCCCAGGCCACGGGCACATCCATTTTGTCGGCATCGTGGCCGTCAGCGGTGCCGAAGTAATCCGCCAGGGGCAGGTTCTTCTCCACCACCAGGTTGGCCGAAAACACGCGATTGGCCAGAATGCGCTCCTGGGTGGTCTTTCTGCCGCCGATGGCGCACATCACGCCCAGGTCGTCGTACCAGCAATAGCTGAACCAGCAGAACAGGCCGAAGTTGGGCTGGCCGTTCTCCTTGTAGGTGCCGTAGACGAACAGGGTCTGGGGACAAATGTCGTTGTTTACGGGAACAGAAACCTTACTCATGGTGCGTGCCTCCTTCAAGATTATCAAGTATGCGGTACAGATACCCCTCGAACTGGCGTATCTCATCCTCAGAGAAACCAATGTAATACAAGTCGTTCATCGCCTGGGAAATACGCTGGTAGTCGTCCTGCAGCGCTTTGGCCTTGTCCGTGAGCAGAATATGCACCTTGCGGCGGTCATGCTTTGCGGGAATGCGCTGCACCAGCTCCGCCGCTTCCATGCGATCCAGCATGGAGGTCAGCGTGGTGTTGGCAAGACCCGTCTGCGCCGAAAGCGCACTGATGGGAATGTCATCCCCCTGCCACAGCACATACAGGATGCGCCCCTGCGCACCATTGAAGGCGTCGATGCCGCTTTCCGCCAGCAGCCTGTCAAACCTGCGGCTGCCCACCCGCTTCACCCGGGAAATGAGAAATCCACCCTTCGTATCCAAGATATCACCTCCCATCGTTTCTATCTAAGATATTACTATATAGTAGTTAATTTGTCAATAGAAATAAACATAGATTTCTAACTTAACTTATGCTACAATGCCATCAAAGAAAAAATCATGCAAGGAGGCACTCCTATGAATATCCTCACCCCGCCCATGGGCTGGAACAGCTGGAACACCTTTGGCAGCAATATCTCCGACGAGCTGATTCGCTCCACCGCCCGCACCATGAAGGAAAAGGGCTACCTGGAGGCTGGCTACAACTACATCGTCATCGACGACTGCTGGAGCCTGAAGGAGCGCGACGAAAACGGCCGCCTGGTTCCCGACCCCGAGAAGTTCCCCCATGGCATGAAGGATCTGGCTGACTATGTGCATTCCCTGGGCTTCAAGTTTGGTATGTATTCCTGCGCGGGCGTGCGCACCTGCGCCGGCTATCCCGCCTCCTTCGACCATGAATTTGTGGATGCCAAGACCTTTGCTGAGTGGGGCGTGGACTACCTGAAGTACGACTTCTGCAACTTCCCCGCCAGCGCCGATGGCACCAACCGCTACGCCACCATGTCCCTGGCGCTGAAGGCCTCCGGCCGGGACATCCTCTTTGCCGCCTGCAACTGGGGCAGCAACCAGCCCTGGAAGTGGATGAAGTCCCTGGGCGCGCATATGTACCGCTCCACCGGCGATATTCAGGACAATTTCAAGTCCTTCTCCTCCATCGCCCGCAGCCAGATCGAGAACTTCTGCATGTCCGGCCACGACTGCTATAACGACATCGATATGCTCACCGTGGGCATGTACGGCAAGGGCAATGTGGCGCTGGGCGAAGCCTGCACCGACGAAGAATACCGCACCCAGTTCGCCCTGTGGTGCATGCTGGGCGCTCCCCTGATGCTGGGCGGCGACGTGCGCAACATGAACGACTTCTGCCACGCGCTGGTGCTGAACAAGAACCTTTTGCGCATCAACCAGGACAGCGAGTGCCGCCCGCCCTACATCGCCTACAAAGGCCGCGTGATCTACAACGGCCCCGATGTTCCCGGCGGCTGGGAGGAGTATCCCGATACCGGCCTGACCATGTTCAAGCACCTGAGCGACAACGAGTTCGCCATCGGCTACTTCAACTTTGCCCCCAAGCCCGGCGAGGTGCTGTTCACCTTTGCCGATGCGGGCATCCCCTATGGCTCCAACGTGGCGCTGGAAATGACCGACGCCATCACCGACGAAAGCCTTGGCGTGCAGCGTGACTACTACAATCTGGTGGTTCCCGCCCACGGCTGCCGCATCATTCTGGCAAAGCTGGTGAACCTGTGATCCCCCTGTGCAGGGAGTGCCATCGCCCCCTCACCCACGACGAGGTGGCCGTGACCAAAAAGCTCATCAACCGGGGCGCTACGGAATTCATGTGTGTGGACTGCCTCGCCCGATATTTTGAGGTAAAGCCCGCAGATATTGAAGAGCGCATCCGCCACTTCCGGCAAATGGGCTGCACATTGTTTGAAGAAAAGTGAATCCGTTTACCCCTTGGCTTCTGTCGGCAACAATCGGCAGAAGCCTTTGTTTTTCCCTTGTTTTCAGCGATTTTCGATTGCCTGTTGCGCATGATTATGTTACAATAAAAAATGGATAATAGGGGTGATATGGCCTATTATCCTCATTTGCGCACAAACGCCAATCAAGGAGGCCAAACGTATGACGCTGTATGAAAAGCTGCTCCGGGGCGAGGAAAGCCTGTCTGTTGTGGGTCTGGGCTATGTGGGTATGCCTATTGCCGTTGCCTTTGCCAAGAAGATCAAGGTCATCGGCTTCGACCTGAACAAGCGCAAGATCGACCAGTACCTCTCCGGCATCGACCCCACCCAGGAGGTGGGCAACGAGGCCATTGCCCAGACCACCGTGCAGTTTTCCAGCGATCCCGCCTGCCTCAGGCAGGCACGGTTCCACATCGTGGCCGTCCCCACCCCCATCAACCAGGACAAGACCCCCGACCTGACCCCCGTGGTGGGCGCCAGCCGCATCGTGGGTCAGAACCTCACCAAGGGCTCCATCATTGTTTATGAGTCCACGGTGTACCCCGGCGTCACCGAGGATGTGTGCATCCCCATCCTTGAAGAAGAATCCGGCCTGAAGTGCGGCGTGGACTTCAAGGTGGGCTACTCCCCCGAGCGCATCAACCCCGGCGACAAGGTGCACCGCCTGGAGAACATCCGCAAGATCGTTTCCGGCATGGATGAAGAGAGCCTGCAGGAGATCAAGAACGTTTACGATCTGGTGATCGAGGTGGGCACCTACCCGGTCTCCACCATCAAGACGGCCGAGGCCGTGAAGGTGGTGGAAAACAGCCAGCGCGACATCAACATCGCCTTTATGAACGAGCTGGCCATGATCTTCGACCGCATGGGCATCGATACCGACGAAGTGGTGAACGGCATGAACACCAAGTGGAACGCCCTGGGCTTCAAGCCCGGCCTGGTGGGCGGCCACTGCATCGGCGTGGATCCCTACTATTTCACCTACGAGGCCGAGCGCCTGGGCTACCACAGCCAGATCATCCTGGCTGGCCGCCAGATCAACGACGGTATGGGCGGCTTTGTGGCCGAGTCCACCGTGAAGCAGATGGTGCTCTCCGGCAAGGCTCCCCGCAATGCCAAGGTGGTGGTGCTGGGGCTGACCTTCAAGGAGGATTGCCCGGACATCCGCAATTCCAAGGTCATCGACATCATCGACCGCCTCAAGACCTACGAGATCCAGCCCCTGGTGTGCGACCCCTGGGCGGATGCCGACGAGGTGAAGGCCGTGTATGGCCTGGAGCTGTGCCGCCTGGAGGACATCCATGATGCGGACTGCGTGATCCTGGCCGTGGCGCACCGCGAGTACCGCAGCATGAGCCTGGAGGCCATCGACGCCCTGTATGCCGCCATGCCCGCCGCCGACAAGGTGCTGATCGACGTGAAGAGCATCCTTGACCGCCAGCAGGTGAAGGCCGCTGGCTACCGCTATTGGCGGCTGTAACTTACTGAAACAGGAGGAACCCCCGTGCAGGATATTTGGATGAATCAGCAGCTGGATACCCCAGAGAAAGCCGCCGCCTTCCGTGAGACCTTTCACGCAGAGGTATACGCCAAGGCCCTTGGTCTGACCCGCAACGAGGATAGCGCCAATGCCCTGACCGACCACATCTTCGCCATGATGCAGCAGCGCTTTGCCAACCGTGTGCTGCCCATGAACTGCCTGACCTACATGAAGGGACAGACCACGCTGCTGCATAACCGGCTGGGCAATGAGCTGAACCGCGCCGCTGCTGCCGAAGCCGCCGCCCCGGTGCAGGAGGCTCCCGCTGCGCCTGCCGTGAAGGCCTTCCGGGTGCATCGCGTGCGGCGCGCTGCGCCCGCGCCGGTGGTGATCCCCGAGGCCGAGGTGCCCGAGGTGCTGAACGTTACCGCTGCCGCGCCGGAAGTGCCCGCCGAGCCCGATCCCATGCCGCAGCCCGAGCCGGAGGTAACTGCCGCCCCTGAAGCGCAGCCTGCGCCCATCGTGGAGGCCGCTACCCGGGAGGAGACCATCTTCGATGAGGACAAGACTGCCCTGTGGATGCCCGGCGAAAGCTTTGACCTGGAGGAGCTGGCAGAGGCGCAGGAGGCCTTCCGCGCCCAGCCCAAGGATACCTCCAACAAGCGCAACATGAAGCTGAGCATCTTCAACACCTTCCTGTTCCTTTGCACCATTGCAGCCACCATTTTCCTGCTGTATGAGCTGGATCTGCTGCCCCGCCTGTTCTGATAGGAGGCCATCTGATGGAAAAAAAGCGTAAGCTCCGCGTTGTTCCCTTCGCCGAGTTCCGCTCCGCCTCTGTGAAAGAGCAGGAGCAGCCCCTGCCGGAGAATGCCCATCCCCTGCTGGCTGACCTTTATCGTTCCATGTCCAGCCTGACCAAGGAAATGCAGCGCTACTCCGACGCCAATACCGAATACACCCGCCTCCTGGCCGAAAAGGACGACCAGCTTTCCCAGCTGCAGCAGGAAAACGAGGACTTCTCCTCCCTGCTGGCGCAGCGCGAGGAGGAGCTTTCCGAGGCCTATGAGATGATCGAGCAGCTGGAGACCCTCTGCGAGGAAAGCGCGGTGAAGTATCGCCGCATTTCCGCCTATATGCTCAAACTGGAGCTGGAGCTGCGCAGCCTGAACCGCGCCATGCTCCAGGAAAAGCAGCCCCAGCGCCTGGCCGCCTCCGGCGAGCAGGCCACCGTGGAGGAGCTTCTTGCCAATGCCCATCAGCAAAAGCAGGGCTATGTGCTGGTGCAGCGCGACGATGTGATCTACCGTGTCAAAAAGAAAGGGTGACCTGCCTGTGAAACGCTTTATCGCCTGCCTGATGCTGGTGGCGCTGTGCTTCTCCCTGTCATCCTGCCAGCAGCTCCTTCCCTGGAAGGAAGAAGCCGCCCTCCCCCAGGTCACCGCCACGCCCGAGCCCGCCCTCACCTGCGACCCTGCCACGCTTTATTCCGCCGTGGATACCCAGGAGCGCATCGTTTCCATCGTGCTGGAGGGCTATACCGATGATACCTCCCTCACCCAGCTGGTGGATCTTTTCCAAAGCCGCGGCGTGCCCTGCGTGTGGTTCGTCAGCGGCGTGATCGCCACCGAGCATATCCAGATGGTGCGCTACGCCGCCCTTTCCGGCATGAAGCTGGGCAACTATACCATCTCCGCCGAAAAGGACATCGGCCAGCGCGGCACCACCTACCTGGTGCATCAGTTCGAGCGCACCCAGCGCCTGATCATGGAGGCCTGCGCCCAGCTCCCCACCCTGGGGCGCTGCAACCAGACCAGCTATACCGAGCCCATGCTCCAGGCCGCCCGCGCTGCAGGCCTCACCCATGTGGTGGAGCCCACCCTGTACCTGAACCACCGCAGCTTTGCCTCTGAAAGCGATGCGGTGCAGTACATGGGCAGCATCATCCGCGGCTCCATCATTTCCATCAAGCTGGGACAGGAGCTGGACGAGGACGAATACGGCGATGTGGGTGATGTGCTGGACGAGCGCCCCGCCATCGACCCGCCGCCCACCATTTCCGAGGATTCCTCCCAGGACAGCGCCGAGTGGACCTACCAGAACATCGTGCCCGTGGCGACCTGGCTGCTGGATCAGCTGGACGCCAATGGCTACAAGGTGGTCTCTCTTGATGAGCTGAAAGCCGCCCAGACCACCATCCTCCCCCAGCAGAAGGAGCTGACCCAGGAGGAGCTGGCGCTCTATGATCACCAGCGCTATGCCATCCCCGCCACCTCCGATCCCATGGATCAGGGCAGCACCCACATCGGCACCATGACCGACCTGAACGGCGCGGCCTTCGTAGGCGATTCCGTCACCACCGGCCTGGCGGGCTATGTGGACATGCGCCGCCGGGAGGATCCCACCTTCCTGCCGGACGCCACCTTCATCTCCTGGACGGGCCTCTCGGTGGAAAGCGCCCTGGCCTCCATCGACAACGACACGCCCCTGGGCGAGCAGCAGGCCAACGTGGCCAAGACCATCAAGGAGGCCGGGGCCAACCGGGTGTACCTGATGGTGAAGTTCGATACCTCCAAGGCCTATGCCCTGGAGCAGTACCTGGCCAATCTGCGGCTTTTGATCTACCGCATCCAGCAGGCGAATCCCGGCGTGCCGGTGATCGTACAGTCCGTGCTGCCGGGGCTGACCCGCCGTTCCTCCACCCCCAGCAACGAGCAGATCTTCCGCTATAACCTGATGCTGGCGCAGATGTGCCAGGAATACGGCATCCCCTTTGTGGACGCCGCCTACGCCCTGAAGGATGAAAAGGGCGGCCTGAAGGCCGAGTACTGCATCGACCGCAGCACCTATGGCCTCCACCTGAGCGACGCAGGCTGCCAGGCCTGGCTGGATTACCTGGCCGCCAATATTCCCGATTGACCTGTGTAAAAGCAAGGAGGTATGCCAATGGGCAAGAAGAAAGCTCCCATCGAAGACGTGCTGCTGCGCCCCAAAGCAGACAGGCGTCTCCTTGCCCACGTCCCCGATCCCACCCGCCAGCGCAGCGGTGTGGATCGCCGCGATAACAAGCAGTCCGACAGCCACCGCCCGCAGTATGCCACCTTTGCCGGGCAGCGTTATCATGTAAATCTGCCGGTAAAGGTTCGCGTGAACGGCAAGACCATTGCCGCCACCTGTACTGATATTTCCCAGACGGGCATGCTGGTGAGTATCAAAAAAGAGGATATGGAGCGCTTCCAGAAGGATCAGCACGTGAAGCTGCGCTTCCACCTGGAAGAAGGCATCCTGCAGGAGGGCACCGAAAAGCGCTACCGCATGGGCGCCACCGTGGTGCGTGTGGCCGAGGGCAGCGGCGAGATCGCCCTGCACTTCGATACCACCCTCTACGAAAACCGCAAGCGGGTGGTGGATACCTCCCTGTTCACGCTGGCCACCTTCTGCCTGACCTGCGTGACGGTGATGATCATCCTGCTGCGCTCCGAGAGCATCCTTTATTTCCGCACCAATGCGCTGCTCTATGGCTACAGCATCGTGACGGCCACTTTCCTTCTCACCCGCTACCTCTTCGGTATGCTCTACAAGCCCGTGCCGGTGGATCCTGACTACACCCCCTCGGTGACCATCGTGATTCCCTGCTTCAACGAGGAGGAGTGGATCAGCCGCACCATCCTCAGCTGCATCGACCAGGACTATCCCCCGGAGAAGCTGGAGTTCGTCATCGTGGACGACGGCTCCTCCGACCGCTCGGTGCAGGTGATCCAGCAGACGGTG
>JAFTPN010000062.1 GCA_017463245.1 Clostridia bacterium | reverse complement strand
TAGGCGGCAAGCTCGGTGCGGAACCAGGCTTCATCAGTTGTATAATCGGCGGCTTTCCCGATGATGGGGAAGCCGTTTTGCTTTAGCTGGGTCAGCAGCGGCCTTGCCGCCTGCCGGAAGCCCAGCAGCCAGGCGGCGGTGGGCAGGGGTTCTGCTTCCAGCTGGGCTTGGGTAATGCCCAGCAGGGCGTGGGTGCAGAGGCGGGAAAGCCGTGCGTGAGGATAACGCCGGGTCTTGGCGGCAAGGAGAAGGTTCTCACGGGTGGCGGTGCTGCGGGCAGCGGCGTGGAGACGGTCTTCGATGCCCTCGGACAGGTCGGGCAGGGATGACCATTCGGCATCCTGCATGGTGCGCAGGCGGTAGAGCAGGGCTTGATCCAGCGCATGACTGCGGTGGAGGCGACCTTCCATAGCGGCGGTGCAAAGGATGCTCAGCGCGGGCTCCGGAATGCGCCCGGTCAGGCTGCTCCAATCGCCTCGGTGGATGGCTCCCCGCAGCGCGGTGGCGGAGGGGAAGGCTTCGGTGAGGCCGGTGGCGTGGTAATCAGCGCGGCGGGGAATGGGGTACACGTCCATCTGCGCATTCAGTCGCAGCATGGCGCGGAGATAGCACACCGCCAGGGTGTTGTTGGGCGAAGCAAGGACAGCACCTGCTTCCGGCAGGCATTCCGCCATGGCGGCAGACAGGGCGGCGGGATAGGGAAGTCCGCTGCTCATATGACGCTGAAGGGCGGCGGTGAAAGCTTCATCCGGCTGTTCGATCATGCGGGCGCAGGCGGTGAGGGCGGGCAAGTCGGCGGTCTCGGCACCGAAGGAGATGGCGCTGCAGCCAAGCGCGTGCAGCAGCGCCACGCCGCCCAGGGCGAAGTGCTCTGCATCCCGCACAGCCCAGCAGGCGGGCAGGGCAAACACAGCGTCAGCGCCGCAGGAAAGCGCCATGCGGGCGCGGTCGGCAGGGGAAAGGATGGCGGCCTCGCCCCGCTGGGTGAAGCAGGAGGACATGGCCACGACTACATAATCGGCACCGCTGGCCTTGCGTGCTTCCAGCAGATGGTGCGCATGGCCGCTGTGAAATGGGTTGTATTCGGCGATCACGCCAAGGATACGCATGGACTCTCCCCCCTTTTTTCTTCTTGAGCATTATAGCACAGGGGAGGGGGAGAGTAAATGCGGAATTCGGAATTCGGAATGCGGAATTTAGATGGTGTTCTTGGGATGTGTGATCATGAGAAAAAGGAACACATTCAATTCCGAATTCCGCATTCATAATTCCGAATTCTCCCTCCAATTCCCTTTACAAATGGGAGAAAGATGGTATAATAATAGAAGCCTACCAAAGGAAAGGAAGGATTTTTGTCATGAAGAAGTTTATCGTTGAAACCTCCGCCCGTCACGTGCATGTGTCCCAGCAGGATCTGGAGACCCTGTTCGGCAAGGGCTATGAATTGAAGGTCAAGAAGATGCTGTCCCAGCCCGGCCAGTACGCTTGCGAAGAGCGCGTGGACGTGGTTGGCCCCAAGAAGACCCTCTCCGGCGTGAGCATCCTGGGCCCCTGCCGCAATGCCACCCAGGTGGAGATTTCCCTGACCGACGCCCGTTCCATCGGCGTGAGCGCCCCCATCCGTGAGTCTGGCGACATCGCCGGCACCGGCGCCTGCAAGCTGGTCGGCCCCTGCGGCGAGGTGGAGATCTCCGAGGGCGTGATCGCTGCCAAGCGTCACATCCACATGACCTGCGCCGATGCTGCCGAGCTGGACGTGAAGGACAAGGACGTTGTGTCCGTGAAGATCGACACCGACGGCCGCGCCCTGATCTTTGGCGACGTGGTGGTTCGCGTCAGCGACAGCTATGCCCTGGCCATGCACATCGACACCGATGAGAGCAACGCTGCCTGCTGCGGCCGCGACACCATGGGCGAGATCGTCAAATAAGTCGGCAGCGCTATAAGAATAAAGGAGTTCAGACCAATGAAGATTCTGATTGTCAACGCGGGTTCTTCCTCCCTGAAGTATCAGGTCATCGATATGGAAGGCGAGCAGGTGCTGGCCAAGGGTGTTGTGGAACGCATCAACATCGAGGGCAGCCAGCTCAAGCACACCAAGGGCAAGGATAAGTACGAGATCAAGCAGCCCATCAAGGATCACGTGGAGGCCACCCAGCTGGTGCTGGCCACCCTGCAGGACGAGACCATGGGTGTGATCAAGTCCGTGGACGAGATCGGCGCTGTGGGTCACCGCGTGCTGCACGGCGGCACCGAGTTCTCCGAGTCCGTTGTCATCAACGACGAGGTGAAGGCTGCCATCCGCAAGTGCATCCCCCTGGGCCCCCTGCACAACCCTGCCAACCTGATGGGCATCGAGGCCTGCGAGAAGGTCATGCCCACCACGCCCCAGATCGCCGTGTTCGACACCGCTTTCCACCAGACCATGCCCGCCAAGGCCTATATGTATGGCGTGCCGAAGAAGTATCACGATGAGCTGGGCGTGCGCCGCTATGGCTTCCACGGCACCTCTCATCGTTATGTGAGCAAGCGCGTGTGCGAGTACCTGGGCATTCCCCAGGAAGGCACCAAGATCATCATCTGCCACCTGGGCAACGGCTCTTCCCTGAGCGCCTGCGTGGACGGCAAGTGCGTGGATACCTCCATGGGTCTGACTCCTCTTGAGGGTCTGCTGATGGGTACCCGCTGCGGCAGCTGCGACCCCGCTGTGGTGCAGTTCATCGCCAACAACGAGGGCATGACTCCCGACCAGGTGCTGGACATGATGAACAAGAAGTCCGGCCTGCTGGGCATCAGCGGCACTTCCTCCGACATGCGCGACGTGGACGCCGCTGCCGATGCTGGCGACGAAAACGCCGAGCTGGCTCGTCAGATGCTGGTGTACGGCATCCAGAAGTACATTGGCTCCTATGCCGCTGCCATGGGCGGTGTGGACATGATCGTGTTCACCGCCGGCATTGGCGAAAACAACGGCAAGCTGCGCGAGCGCGTGATGGCTAACTTCGAGTACCTGGGCGCCAAGCTGGACATTGCCAAGAACGCTGCCTGCGCTGACGGCAAGGCCACCGAGTGCATCGTTTCCACCGATGATTCCAAGGTCAAGATCCTGGTTATCCCCACCAACGAGGAGATCATGATCGCCCGCGACACCCTGGAGCTGGTGAGCAAGTAATTCCGATGCGCCAGGGGAGGGGGATACTCCTCCTCTGGCCGCATTTTTGCCTGATTTTCCATAGAAATTCCTGTTGACAAACGGCAGGAAATTTTCTATAATAAGCAATGGTCACATTTGAGGTGATGTCGATGAAGCTTAACGTATCCGATGCGTTGCACAACCCCGGCCAGGAATACGCGTTCCATGGCGAGCAGGCCATTGCTCCTGTGGACATCGGCGGCGAAACCGTTACATTCGATACGGCGGTGCTGCAGGGCGCGTTCTTTACGGACGATGATGGCGGTGTGACGGTGGACGGCAAGCTCACCACAGTCGCTCATGCTCAATGCGCAAATTGTCTGGAGCCCGCAAGCTTCGACATCGAGGCGCCCTTCCACGAGACCTTCGTGCGCGGCGGCGACCCGAACGACGATGAAATCTTCTCCTACGAAGGTTATCAGGTCGAGTTTGACAAGCTGGCCATGTCCTATGCGGTGATGTCCCTGCCCATCCGCTTCCTTTGCAAAGAGGATTGCGCTGGCCTGGGCGAAACCATCGCTGTGGATAGTGATTATAACTCATGCCAGAAGGAACTGCCCGGTCAGCATCCTTTTGCGGCATTGCAGCAGTTGCTGACAAAGGATGAGGAGGTGTAAACAATGGCTACTCCTAAGGGAAAGATCTCCAAGGCTCGCAAGCACAGCCGCCAGGCTAACTGGAAGCTGAGCCTGCCCGGCATCGTTGAATGCCCCCAGTGCCATCAGATGAAGCTGGCCCACCGCGTGTGCAAGCATTGCGGTTACTACAAGGGAACTCAGGTCGTCGTGAAGGACGAGGCTCAGAACGCCTGATCAGCCTGAATCCCACATAAGTCTCGCAAACGGAAGAGGAGTACCTTGTGCGCACAGCAAAGAGAGAGCGGTTCATCGGCTGAAAGACCGCTCCGGCAGGCGGCATGGGAAGGTCGCTTCCACAGAGCGCCGGATGAACGTGTGCTTTGGCATGCCTTAGTTTGGTGCGGGTGCGCCCGTTAAAGCGCGCGTGAGGTAAACTACGTCAGTATGCAGCATTGTTCCAATCGCGTGGGCCTACAATGGTCACCAACGCGTGTGTCGGATATGGCTGTCGCTACTGGCGGCCGTTTGCAAAGCAAGGTGGTACCACGGAGCAGTTCCGTCCTTTCGGATGGAACTGCTTTTTGTTTTCAGACAGTATGCTCGCGGGAGCTGCCCGCCGGATGAAACTGCTTTGGGATTTGGAGGCAGAATGGCACGTCCTGATTTGAAAGGTACAATCAGCCAGAATTTTAAAGGGACTGCGGAGATCGCGGGTTACCTGATCCTGGTTGCTGCGTGGAGCATATTGGGCTTTATCGTACCAAGATTGAAAGAACGTGGACATGAAAGTGCTGCGGAGACGGTGCGGATCGTCGCAGTAACCACTATGGTGCTTGCGGCGGTTGTGCTTTTCATTGCTCTGATAACAAGGAGGTGATCCGATTGCCCTACATTGAAAAGGTGGCGTCCAGGCTGAATCTCCCCGGACTGATCCTGCTCATTGCAGGAGCTGTCGCGGTGTTCATCTCCGAGAAGATTGCTGAAAAATGCAATGCGGAGAAAAAGGAGAACATCAACTTCATCATCAAAACCGCAGGAGGTCTCATCGCGTTCGCAGGCGCGCTGATCCTGCTGGACGTTATTGGATAAAGGAGAGAGAACATGAACGCTCAGGAAATGGAAACGAAATTTAACCCGCAAGCCATTGAAGGCGATATTTACAAGGAGTGGGAGGGCGCTGGCGCTTTCATTGCTCACCGTGAGGAAGGCAAGAAGCCCTTCACCATCGTGATGCCTCCGCCCAACATCACCGGCCAATTGCACATGGGTCATGCCATGGACTGCACCCTGCAGGATGCTGCCATCCGCTATCACCGCATGAAGGGTGATCCCACCCTGTGGCTGCCCGGCACCGACCACGCGGCCATCGCTACCGAGGTGAAGATCGTGGAGGCCATGGCCAAGGAAGGCCTGACCAAGGACAGCCTGGGCCGCGAAGGCTTCCTGAAGCGTGCCTGGCAATGGAAGGAAGAGTACGGCGGACGCATTGTGCATCAGCAGCGCCGCATGGGCGTGAGCTGCGACTGGAGCCGCGAGCGCTTTACCATGGACGAGGGCTGCTCCAAGGCCGTGCGCGAGACCTTCTGCCGCCTGTATGAGAAGGGACTCATCTACCGCGGCAACCGCCTGGTGAACTGGTGTCCTGACTGCCAGTCCGCCATTTCCGATGCGGAAGTGGAGCACAAGGAGATGGACGGCAACTTCTGGCACCTGCTGTATCCTGTGAAGGAGACCGGCGAAATGCTGGAGCTGGCCACCACCCGTCCCGAGACCATGCTGGGCGATACCGCCGTGGCCATCAACCCCAAGGATGAGCGCTATGCCCACCTGCATGGCTGCCACGTGATCCTGCCCCTGATCAACAAGGAAATTCCCATCGTCTGCGACGAGCACGCCGACATGGAGAAGGGCACCGGCGTGGTGAAGATTACCCCCGCCCACGACCCCAACGACTACGAGGTGGGTCAGCGCCATGATCTGCCCATCGTGCGCGTGTTCACCTACGATGGCTACATGACCGGCGCCAAGGACAAGGCCGAGAACGACGAGCTGTTTGCCTCCGGCAAGGCCAGCAAGAACGAGCCCATCGTGCTGGACTGCGGCAAGTATGCCGGCATGACCACCGCCGATGCCCGCAAGGCCATCGTGGCCGACCTGGAGGAGCTGGGTCTGCTCAAGAGCATCGAGCCCATCAAGCATGAGGTGGGCGTGTGCTACCGCCACTCCAAGACCGTGATCGAGCCCATGGTGTCCAAGCAGTGGTTCGTGGACATGAAGCCCCTGGCCAAGCCCGCCATTGAGGCGGTGACCTCCGGCCGCACCCAGTTTGTGCCGGATCGCTTCTCCAAGCAGTACATGAACTGGATGACCAACATCCGCGATTGGTGCATTTCCCGCCAGCTGTGGTGGGGCCACCGCATCCCCGTGTGGTATTGCGAGGACTGCGGCGAAATGATGGTGCTGCGTGAGGATCCCTGCTGCTGCTCCAAGTGCGGCAGCAAGAATATCCATCAGGATGAGGACGTGCTGGACACCTGGTTCTCTTCTGCCCTGTGGCCCTTCTCCACGCTGGGCTGGCCGGAGCAGACCGAAGACCTGAAGTATTTCTATCCCACCGACGTGCTGGTGACCGGCTATGACATCATCACCTTCTGGGTGAGCCGCATGATCACCATGGGCGTGGAAGAGATGGACGTGACGCCCTTCAAGACCGTGCTGATCCACGGCCTGGTGCGCGACGAGCTGGGCCGCAAGATGTCCAAGTCCCTGGGCAACGGCGTGGATCCCCTGGAGGTCATTGAGGAATACGGCGCGGACGCCCTGCGCTTCTCCCTGCTGATGGGCGTGAGCCCTGGCAACGACACCCGCTACTCCAAGGACAAGGTGGAATCCGCCCGCAACTTTGCCAACAAGATCTGGAACGCTTCCCGCTTCGTGCTGATGAACGTGGACAGCCGCGAGGAGATCGACCTTAGCAAGATCGAGCTGGCGGACAAGTGGATCCTGACCCGCTTCCAGGATGCGGTGCGGGATATCTCCATCCACAACGAGGAGGGCGACTTCGGCCTCTCTGCTACCCGCATCTACGACTTCGCCTGGAGCGAGTTCTGCGACTGGTACATCGAGCTGGCCAAGTCCCGCCTGCTGGGCGAGGACGGCGAGAGCAAGACTGCCGCCAAGGCCGTGCTGCTCTACGTGCTGGAAGGCCTGCTGAAGCTGCTGCATCCCTTCATGCCCTTCCTGACGGAGCAGGTGTATAAGTATCTGCCTGGCGCAGAAGGCTTCCTGATGCTCAAGTCCTGGCCCATCGCCAAGGAAGAGTACGACTTCCAGGCCGATGAAGCCAAGATGGAAGGCATCATGGAGGTGATCCGTACCATCCGCAACCTGCGTGCCGAGATGAACGTGGCGCCCAGCAAGCGTACCCGCCTGATGCTGGTGGCTGGCGAAGGCTGGACGGAGACCCTCAAGGGCGCGGACATCTACTTCCGCCGCCTGGCTGGCGCCTCCGAGAGTGAAGTGATCGCCGACCGCAACAGCATCACCGAAAAGACGGTGTCTGCTGTGACCGCCACGGGCGAGCTGTTCATTCCCCTGGGCGACCTGGTGGACTTTGAGAAGGAGATCGCCCGCCTGAACAAGGAGCTGGACAACCTCCGCAAGGAGATCGCCCGCGCCGAAGGCAAATTGAACAATGCTGGCTTTGTCAGCAAGGCTCCCGCCGCTCTGGTGCAGCAGGAGAAGGATAAGCTGGCCGCCAATCAGGTGAAGGTGGAAGCGCTGGAGAAGCGCATTGCCGAGCTGAAGGAAATGCTGTAATGAACGCTGAACAAGTGATCGAGGCCATCCACGGCTCCTACGCCAAGGGGAGCAAGCATGGCCTGCGCAATATGCAGCTGCTGCTGGAGCAGCTCTGCCCCGAAAGCCGGGTGCCAGTCATTCACGTGGCTGGCACCAACGGCAAGGGCAGCACCTGCGCCATGCTGGAAAGCATCCTGCGTGCTGCGGGTTACAGGACGGGGTTGTATACCTCGCCCTTTTTGCAGATGTACCAGGAACGCATCCGGCTGGACGGCTTGCCCCTTACTGATGACCTGCTTGTGAAATACGGCGAGCCGCTGGTGGCGGTATCCCGGGAGCTGGAAAAGCAGGACGTGCAGGTGACGCCCTTCGAGATGGGTACGGCGCTGGCGCTCTCGGTTTTCGAGGGCGAGAAGGCGGATGTGGCCATCATCGAGGTGGGTCTGGGTGGTCGGCTCGACCCCACCAACGTGGTGCAGCCCTGCCTGTGCGGCATTACCGCCATTGGCATGGATCACATGAACTTCCTGGGCAATTCTCTGGCAGAAATTGCTGGGGAAAAGGCGGGGATCATCAAGCGGGGCGTGCCGGTGGTGTGCCATCCGGCAGAGGATGAAGTGGCGGCGGTGTTCGCTGCCAAAGCTGCGGAAATGCAGGCACCCCTGCGCCAGCTGCGGCGTGATATGCTGGCGGAGACGCAGTCCGATGCCCATGGCTCTGCTGCGTCCTATCGGCTGGAAAATGAATGGAAGAATGTGCGCATTCCGCTGCCCGGTGCGCACCAGCTGACCAACGCCATGACGGTGCTGGCTATGGTGGAAGAGCTGCGCAAGCAGGGGTGGAACATCCCGGATGAAGCGGTGTATGCTGGCATAGCCGCCACCCGCTGGCCTGCCCGCCTGGAATGGTGCGGGAATGTGCTCATCGACGGAGCGCACAATCCCCAGGGCATTGCGGCGCTGCGGGACTATGTACAGACTTATCTGCCCCAGGAGAAGCGGGTGCTGCTTACCGGTGTGCTGGAGGACAAGCTTCAGCCGGAAATGCTGGGGATGCTGGCCTCGCTGGGGGAGTGCATCGTGACCGTGACGCCGGACAATCCCCGTGCCATGCTGGCGCAGGAGCTGGCGCAGCGGCTGAACGCTGTGGGCGGCTGCGCCCAGGCGGCGGACTCGCTGGAGGAAGGCCTTGCCAAGGCGCAGGTGCTGGCGGGGGATGAAGGCATTGTGATCGCAGCGGGTTCGCTGTATTTCGCGGGCGGACTGCGCACGGTGCTGGGGCTGCCGTGGAGGTAACATGAACACGTGGGACTACTTGATCAAGCAGATGCTGTGGAAGCAGCTGGACTTTGTGCAGGGCATGAAGGTGCTGGACTTTGGCAGCGGCGCGGGAGAAACGGCGGCGCATCTTGCAGCGCGAAATGATGTGACGGCGGTGGAACCCTGGGACGAGATGCTGAGCCAACGCATCGTGGGCAATTATACGCAGCTGCAGGGCGGCATTGAGCTGGTGCATGCCATGGAGGATGCCTCCTTTGACCTGGTGCTGTGCCACAATGTGCTGGAATACGTGGACGAGAAGGAAGCATATCTGCGGGAGCTGGCTCGTGTGGTGAAGCCCGGCGGGCTGCTTTCGCTGGTGAAGCATAACCGCCCCGGCCGGGTGATGCAGATGGCCGTGCTGCTCAATGACTTCGACATGGCCAACACGCTGCTCTCCGGCGGCAACGGCACCACCTCCAAGTTTGGGGATATCCGCTATTATACGGATGAGGACGCCCTGCGCGCTCTGCCGGACATGGAGCTGCAAAACCTGTGGGGTGCCCGCACCTTCTGGGATCTGCAGCAGAAGCAGGAGTGCCACACCGATCCCGAATGGCAGGAGAAGATGCTGGCGCTGGAGCATCGCGTGTCCACGGTGCCGGAGTATCAGGCGATTGCGTTTTTCCATCATCTGCTTTTGAGAAAGCGAGGCTGAAACCATGGACAAGGCTGAAAAGCTGGAACGTTACCGGGAAGCGAACAAGGATGCACAGAGGGGTCAAATCGTGTTTGCCGGTTCCTCGCTGATGGAGCAGTTCCCGGTGGCGAAGCTCTTGCGGGAGCGCGGCGTGGATGTGACGGTGTACAACCGGGGCATTGGCGGCTATGTGACGCAGGAATTGCTTGACAATCTTGACGTGTGCGTGACTGATCTCCAGCCCCGGCGGGTGTTCATCAACATCGGCACCAACGATCTGAGCAACGCCAGCATTTCCCTGGAAGAGCTGATGGAGCGGTATGACGAGATCATCACCACCATCGAGCAGAAGGTGCCGGGCGTTGAGATCTACATGATGGCCTACTATCCCATCAATTACGATGCGGCGGAGGACTTCATGAAGCCTTGCCTGCTGATCCGCACCAACGAGAAGATCAACGCCGCCAATACGCTGGTGGAGCAGCTGGCTTGCAAGCACGGCCAGCGGTACATCGACGTGAACCGCGCCCTGAAGGACGAGCAGGGCAGGCTGAAGGCGGAGTATACCATTGAGGGTATGCACATCAAGGAGGAGGGCTATCGGGCCATCATGGACGACTTGACCCCCTATGTGACCGAGGCATGAGGAAGGGAGACTCACCATGGAATTTATCCACGAGCCGGTGCTGCTGAAGGAAGTGCTGCAATGGATGGACGTGCAGCCGGGCGGCGCTTACTGCGACGGCACCCTGGGCGGCGGCGGCCACAGCGGCGCTATGCTGCGCCAGAGCGGCGGCACGGCCACGCTCTATGGCATCGACCGGGACATGATGGCCATCAACGCTGCCAGCGAAAGGCTGGGTCAGTTTGCGGGCTTCCATGCGCTGCACGGCAATTTCCATGACGGCAAGGAGCTTTTGCAGGCCGCGGGTGCGCCCCTGCTGGATGGCGTGCTGCTGGATCTGGGCGTGTCCTCGCCCCAGCTGGACAAGGGGGAGCGGGGCTTCTCCTACCACGAGGATGCGCCGCTGGATATGCGCATGGACACCACCCAGGGCATCACGGCGGCTGACCTGCTGAATACCGCCAGCGAAGCGGAGATTGCCCGGATCATCAAGGATTACGGCGAGGAAAAGTGGGCGGCGCGCATTGCCCGCATCATCTGTGAACACCGCGCCAAGAAGCCCATGGAGACCACCTTTGACCTGGTGCATGCGGTGGATGCAGCCATCCCAAAGGCGGTGCGCCGCAAGGACGACGGCCACCCGGCGCGACGCACCTTCCAGGCCATCCGCATTACGGTGAATGACGAGCTTGACCCGCTGGATAAGGCGCTGTGCGACTTTGTGGACTGCCTCAAGCCCGGCGGCAGGCTGCTGGTGATCACCTTCCACTCCCTGGAAGACAGGTTGGTGAAGCGTTGCTTCCAGCGGCTGCAAAACCCCTGCACCTGCCCGCCCAAGGCGCCCATCTGCACCTGCGGCAAAAAGCCCATGGTGAAGGTGTTGGCCAAGGGTGCTGTGCCGCCCACCGATGAGGAAGTGGAGCGCAACCCCCGCGCCCGCAGCGCAAAACTGCGCGTGTGTGAGAAGCTGGAGGTGGAGTGATGCCAACCCTGTATGTGGTAGCGACGCCCATCGGCAACCTGCAGGATATGTCGCCCCGAGCCATTGACACGCTGAAAAGCGTGGGGCTGATTGCCGCCGAAGATACCCGCGTGACCATGAAGCTCTGCCAGGTGTTTGACATCCACACGCCCCTTACCAGCTGCCATCAGCACAACGAAGAGAGCAAGGGTGCCTGGCTGGCGGAGAAGATGCTGGCGGAGAACATCGATGTGGCGGTGACCACCGACGCTGGCACTCCCTGTGTTTCTGACCCGGGCTATGGGCTGGTGAAGGCGGCGGTGGAGCGGGGCATTGAGGTGATCCCGGTGCCGGGCTGCTGCGCTGCGGTGGCGGCGCTGTCTGTCAGCGGGTTTGATACGCGGGAGTTCACCTTCAACGGCTTTCTTCCCCGCGAAAAGAAAGACCTGCGGGAGAAGCTGGTGGATATGGCTCGCAAGAGCACCGTGGCTGTGGTGCATGAATCGCCCTATCGGGTGGTGGAGCTGGTGGAGACCATTGCCTCGGTGCTGCCGGGGTGCTGCATTTCTGCCTCCTGCGACCTGACCAAGCTCCATGAAAAGACCCTCCGCGGCACGGCTGAAGAAGTGTTGGCGGAGATGAAGGCCAATCCCAAAACGGAGAAGGGCGAATACTGCCTGGTGCTGGACTTCCACGGTGTTCAGCTGCCGGAGGAAGAGAAGCCTGCCGCAGAGATTTCCCTGGAGGCGCAGCTCACCGATCTGCTGCTTTCTGGCATGGACTGGCGGGAGGCGCAAATGGCGCTGACCGACCGGGGCAACAAGAAGAACGCCGTGAAGGCCGCTGCCCTGCGGCTCAAGCGTCTGCTGACGGAGGAGGAATGACCATGCGGGAGATCGACGCGGCATTGATCACCGATACCGTGGCGCGGCTGTGCATCGAGGCCAACCGCTTCCTGTCGCAGGATGTGGCCTGTGCGCTGCATCAGGCAGAGCAGGAGGAACCCTTTGCTCCGGCGAAGGACTTGCTGGCGCTGCTGGGCAAGAATGAGCAGATCGCCCGCGAAACGCTCATGCCCATCTGCCAGGATACCGGCATGGCCATTGTGTTTGCCGAGGTGGGACAGGACGTGCATATCAACGGTGATTTTGAAGAGGCTATTCACGCGGGCGTGCATCGCGGCTATGTGGACGGCCTCTTGCGCAAGAGCGTGGTGGGGGATCCGCTGCGCCGGGTGAACACCGGTGACAACACGCCCGCCATCATCCACACGCGGCTGGTGAAGGGCGATGCCATCAAGCTGACGGTGGCGCCCAAGGGCTTTGGTAGCGAAAACATGAGCCGCCTGAAGATGCTCACCCCTGCCCAGGGCGTGGAAGGCGTGAAGGAATTCGTGCTGGAAACGGTGAAGCTGGCCGGGGCGAATCCCTGCCCGCCCATGGTGCTGGGCATCGGCATCGGCGGCGACTTCGAGCGGGTGGCCGAAATGGCCAAGGAAGCCCTGATGCTGCCCATGGGTCAGCACAATGACGACCCTTATTATGCCGCGCTGGAGGATGAGCTGCTGGCGCTGGTGAACGCCACGGGCATTGGCCCCCAGGGGCTGGGCGGCAAGACCACCTGCCTGGGGCTGCACATTCTGGCCGGGGCGACCCACATCGCCGGGCTTCCGGTGGCGGTGAACGTCTCCTGCCACGTGACTCGGCACAAGACTGCTGTGCTGTAAGGAGGGAAACACGATGCGTCATTTGACTGCGCCGCTGACGGAGGCGGACGTGCTGTCCCTCCATGCGGGGGAACACGTGCTGCTCTCCGGCACGGTGTACACCGCCCGGGATGCTGCCCACCTGCGGATGATGGACTGCATTGCCAAGGGCGAAGATCTGCCCATGGAGCTTGAGGGTCAGGTGATCTACTACGCTGGCCCCACGCCTACGCCGGAAGGGAAGCCCGTGGGTTCCATCGGCCCCACCACCTCCACGCGGATGGACGCTTCCACCCCCACGCTGCTGGCTCATGGCCTGCGGGGGATGATCGGCAAAGGCCAGCGCAGCGCGGAAGTCATGCAGGCCATGCAGGAGCATCCTGCGGTGTACTTTGCAGCGGTGGGCGGCGCGGCAGCCTTGATGGCAGCCTGCGTGACCAGCTGCGAGGTCATCGCCTGGGACGACCTGGGGCCGGAATCCGTGAAGCGGCTGACGCTTTGTGAGCTGCCCCTGGTGGTGGCGGCGGACGCCTATGGCAAGGATGCCTTCACCCTGGGACAGGAAAAATATCTGCGCTCGATTGAGTAACAGGTGGCGGACGGCTTGCCAAATGGGCGGGTCGTCCGCTGTTTGGTTGGTGGAGTATCGGACGATGCGGTGGTATGATGGAGACACAAAGGAGGCGATGGCATGACGATCATCGGGGAGACCATTGCGAAGCTGCGCAGGGAACGCGGCATGACCCAGGAAGCCCTGGCGGAGAGCATGGGCGTGACGCCGCAAACTATTTCCAAATGGGAGAACAGCACCACCTGCCCGGACGTGTCCCTACTGCCGGTGTTGGCGGATTTCTTTGGCGTATCGGTGGATGACCTTTATGGGAGACTCACGGAGGAGCGAGGCCTGCACCGCCAGGAATCGGTGGACGAAGCCATGGAGCAGATGCGGCGGGTGATTGTGCGATGCTTTTATGGCGGTAACCGCAAGGCTGATGTGGATGAACTGGCAGAAGAACTCCACCAGGCGCTGAAGGATGGCGTGTCCCGCAGCGTGATCCAGAGCAACAGCAGCGTGATCTACATGCGGGAGGCTGTGGGCACCATGGCCATCAAGCGTCCGGAGGATGGATGGAACAGCCTGTTCACCAACGAAGGCAATCGGAAGATGCTGACGATTCTGGCGGATGCGGATTTCCGCAAAGCCATGGCGGTGATCCTGAAAAAGAGGATGCTGACCTTCACCCTGCCGGCACTATGCAAAATGGCAGACGTGACAGACGCTGCGCACCTGGAACAGGTTCTGCAGGAAAGCGGCCTGTTTGCCTGCAGAACCCTGGCCATTGATGACGGCCTGCTGACTTTCTACGAGCTGACGCAGGCGGAGCAGAAGATGTATCTGCTGTTTGCTTCTTTGCTGTTTGCCCAGGAATATGCTGACTACAAGGCGGTGCATTGCTATTTCAGCGGGGATATGAATTATTTTACACCGTAAGGAAAAGGAGCAGCTGCTACAGCTGCTCCTTTTCGCGTCAGGGGATGCAGATCACCACGCCGGGGTTGGAGAAGTCCGTGGGCAGCAGGGTCGGATTCAACATCAGCAGGCGCCCGGTGGTGGTGTTCAGCCGCCGGGCGATGGCGGTGAGGTTGTCGCCATCTGCAATGGCATAGCTGCGGTTGGGAGAGCAGGTTTCCCGGGTTCCGGCGGGCGGTGCGCAATAGTAGGTTCCGGCCACCATGGAGCCGGGGCGTAGGTTGGGGTTGGCATTGCGCATGGCCTTGTAGCTCACGTTGTTATCGATAAGCAGGTCGGCATAGGTCTGGCCGGAGCGCACCCGCCGGGCGGCATAGCCGATGGGGCAGGCGAGAGCCGGAGGGCTGGGGACAATGGGCTGCAAGGGGAGGTTGGGCGTCACAGTGTTGTCATCCATACCGGTGCCGTCCAGCACGGGGCCTTCGAGCTGGGTGGTGATCACGGCGGCGGGGATGCAGATCTCCGTGCCGGGGGTGATGGACTGGAAGGGGATATCCGGGTTGAAGGATTCGATGTCGGAAACGGTGATGCCGTTCCTTTGCGCCAGGGCAGCAAGGGTGTCGCCTGCCTGCCAGATGTAGTAGCTTGCGCCCCGGGAACAGATGCGGGGGGCGATGTTTTCCTGCTGTTTCTCCATGTTGGTAACCTCCTTTACCGAATTGGCGATTCACCTCACGATCAATTTATGCTACAATAGAGAGTGGGTGCATGGGAATTTGCGCCCGCTTGAAATATGTTGCTACAGATTATTGTGTGATGAAAGGTGATGCACTCCATGAAACACCTGCTGAAACTGATGGACCTGTCCAAAGAGGAGATCCTGGAACTGCTGGATCTGGCCGACAAGCTCAAGGCCGAGCGCAAGGCGGGCATTCCGCATCCTATTCTTGCCGGAAAGACCCTGGGCATGATTTTTGAAAAGTCCTCCACCCGTACCCGCGTCAGCTTTGAAACGGGTATGTATCAGCTGGGCGGTCATGCACTGTTCCTTTCCTCCCGCGACCTGCAAATCGGCCGCGGCGAGCCTGTGGAGGATACCGCGCGGGTGCTGAGCCGCTACCTGGATGGCATTATGATCCGCACCTTCGCCCAGGAGGAAGTGGAATCCCTGGCGGAGTACGGCTCCATCCCGATCATCAACGGCCTGACGGACTTCTGCCACCCCTGCCAGGTGCTGGCCGACCTGATGACCATCCGCGAGCACAAGGGCAAGCTGGAAGGCCTGAACATGTGCTACATCGGCGATGGCAACAACATGGCCAACAGCCTCATCGTGGGCGGCTTGAAGGTGGGCATGCACGTGTCCATTGCCTGCCCCAAGGATTATCAGCCCGACCAGAAGGTGCTGGAGCTGGCAGCGCAGTACCCCGGCAAGTTCTTCATGACCGACAAGCCCATGGAGGCTGCCAAGGACGCCGACGCCATCTTTACCGATGTGTGGGCCTCCATGGGTCAGGAGGACGAGAAGGCCATCCGCGAGAAGGCCTTTGCGGGCTACCAGGTGAACCAGGAGCTGCTGGATGTGGCTCACGCTGGCTGCATGGTGCAGCATTGCCTGCCTGCACACCGGGGCGAGGAGATCACCGCCGATGTGTTTGAGGCTCATGCCAACGAGATCTTCGACGAGGCTGAAAACCGGCTCCATGCCCAGAAGGCTGTGCTGGTGGCCTGCATGAAGTAAGGAAGGAAGAAAAGCATGGAAAAGAAAGGCTATCTCCTGCTGGAGGACGGCACCCTGTACACGGGCGTTCTCCGGGGCGCGCAGAAGGAAGCTGCCGCTGAACTGGTGTTCCTCACCTCGGTGGTGGGCTACATGGATACCCTGACTGATCCCGCCTATGAAGGGCAAATCGTGGTGCAGACCTTTCCGGCCATCGGCAACTATGGCGTGATCCCGCTGGACAATCCTGCCCAGCCCAAGCTGGCGGGCTATGTGGTGCGTGAGCTGTGCGACGCGCCCAGCAACTTCCGCTGCCAGGGCAAGCTGGACGACTATCTGAAGGACAACGGTGTGACCTGCCTGACTGGCGTGGACACCCGTGCCATCTCCCGCCGTCTGCGGGACAATGGCGTGATGAAGGCTGCCATCCTGTGCGAGAAGCCCGAGGATATCGATGCCGCCATCGCCAGCCTGAAGGCCAACGCGGTGAAGGCTGATCCCAAGGGCTGCGAGGAAGTGATCCCCGCTGCCAAGGAAGGCAAGTACACTGTGGCGCTGTGGGACTTCGGCGCCAAGGCCAGCATCCAGAGCGAGCTGGAAGCCCGCGGCTGCGCCGTGACCTGCGTGCCTGCTGACAGCACCGCTGAGGCCATTGCCGAGCTGAATCCCGATGGTGTGGTGATCAGCAACGGTGCTGGCGATCCTGCCGAGTGCGTGAACGCGGTGAACGAGCTGCGTGAATTGTGCCACAAGCGCATCCCCATGATGGGCATTGGCCTGGGTCACCAGCTGCTGGCGCTGAGCCAGAACGGCGGCACCGTGAAGCTGCCCTACGGCCACCGCGGCGGCAACCAGCCCATCAAGGATCTGCGCACCGGCATGAACTACATCACCAGCCAGAACCATGGCTATGCCGTGGATAACGACAACCTGCCCGACAATGCCACGCTGCGCTTCATCAACTGCAACGACGGCAGCTGCGAGGGTCTTGATTACAGCGATATGCCCGCCTTCTCGGTGCAGTTCATGCCCCAGCTGAACGGCGGCCCGCTGGATACCCGGTTCCTGTTTGAACGTTTCATTGCACTGATGGGAGGGAATAAGGAATGCCGCTGAATCCTGAACTCCGCAAAGTAATGATTATCGGCTCCGGCCCCATTGTCATCGGCCAGGCTGCCGAGTTTGACTACGCTGGTTCCCAGGCCTGCAAGGCCTTGAAGGCCGCTGGCCTGGAGGTGGTGCTGGTCAATCCCAACCCCGCCACCATCATGACCGACCACTCCTCCGCGGATCAGATCTACATCGAGCCTCTGACCCTGGAGACCCTGCGCCGTATCATCATCAAGGAAAAGCCCGACAGCCTGCTGTCCACCCTGGGCGGCCAGAGCGGCCTGACCCTTTCCATGCAGCTGGCCAAGGAAGGCTTCCTGGAGCAGCATGGCGTGAAGCTGCTGGGCGCCAAGTGCGAGACCATTGAGAAGGCTGAGGATCGCCTGCTGTTCAAGCAGACCATGGAGTCCATCAACCAGCCCTGCATCCCCTCTGACGTGGTGGAGACCCTGGAGGACGCCCTGGCGCTGGCCGAGAAGATCGGCTATCCCGTCATTGTGCGTCCTGCCTTCACCATGGGCGGCGAGGGCGGCGGCATCTGCAAGGATGAAGCTGAGCTGCGTGAGATCGCCTCCAACGGCCTGCGCCTGAGTCCCATCACCCAGATCCTGGTGGAGAAGTGCATCTCCGGCTGGAAGGAGATCGAGTTCGAGGTCATGCGCGACGCCAAGGGCAACGTGGTGGCCGTGTGCTCCATGGAGAACATCGACCCCGTGGGCGTGCATACCGGCGACTCCATCGTGGTGGCTCCTGCGCTGACCCTTTCCAACACCGAGTATCAGATGCTGCGCCGCGCTGCGCTGGACATGGTGTCCGCCTTGGAGGTGGAAGGCGGCTGTAACTGCCAGTTCGCCCTGAATCCCGACAGCTTTGAGTATGCTGTGATCGAAGTGAACCCCCGCGTGAGCCGTTCCTCTGCGCTGGCTTCCAAGGCCACGGGCTATCCCATCGCGAAGATCGCCTCCATGATCGCCATCGGCTACACGCTGGATGAGATCCCCAACGCCATGACCGGCAAGCCCCTGGCTGGCTTTGAGCCCACGGTGGACTACATCGTGGCCAAGGTGCCGAAGTGGCCCTTCGACAAGTTTGTTTACGGCAAACGCACCCTGGGCACCCAGATGAAGGCTACCGGCGAAGTGATGTCCATTGGCGTCAGCGTTGAGCAGGCGCTGATGAAGGCCGTGCGCGGCGCGGAGATCGGCTGCGACACCCTGCGCATGAAGGCCATGGCCGAGCTGAGCACGGAAGAGCTGATCGACCTGATCGGCAAGTGCACCGACCAGCGCATGTTCGCCATCTACGAGGCCATGGGCCGCGGCGTGACGCTGGAGGAGATCCATGACATTACCAAGATCGACATGTTCTTCCTGAACAAGTTCAAGAACCTGCTGGACATGGAAAAGCGCCTGGGCGAGGGGAACGTGGACGCCGACCTGTATATGCAGGCCAAGCACATGGGCTTCCCGGACAAGGCCATCGAGCGCCTCTCCGGTGAAAAGGTGCCCTTCCACCGCGATCCCGTGTACAAGATGGTGGATACCTGCGCCGCCGAGTTCCCGGCACAGAAGCCCTACTTCTACGCCACCTATGACGACGAGAACGAGGCCGAGCAGTTCGTCAACAAGGCTGACAAGAAGCCCTGCGTGGTGGTGCTGGGCTCCGGCCCCATCCGTATCGGCCAGGGCATCGAGTTCGACTATGCTTCCGTCCATTGCGTGTGGATGCTGAAGAAGGCCGGCTACGATGTGGTGATGATCAACAACAACCCCGAGACCGTGTCCACCGACTTTGACACCGCCGACCGCCTGTATTTTGAGCCCCTGACCCCCGAAGACGTCATGGGCGTCATTGCCACCGAAAAGCCCGTGGGCGTGGTGGCAGCCTTCGGCGGCCAGACGGCCATCAAGCTGACCCGCACCCTGCAGGAAGCCGGCGTGCGCATCATGGGCACCTCTGCGGACATGATCGATGCTGCCGAGGATCGCGAACGCTTTGACGCGGCCATGGAGAAGAACGGCATCAAGCGTCCCATGGGCACCACGGTGATGACCACCGACGAAGCCCTGAAGGCCGCCAACGAGCTGGGCTATCCCGTGCTGGTGCGTCCCTCCTACGTGCTGGGCGGCCAGAACATGATCATCGCTTATCAGGACAGCGATATCGTGGAATACATGAAGATCATCCTGGCGCAGGGCATCACCAATCCCATCCTGATCGACCAGTATCTGATGGGCATTGAGTGCGAGGCCGACGCCATCTGCGACGGCGAGAATGTGCTGATCCCCGGCATCATGGAGCATGTGGAGCGCTCCGGCGTTCACTCTGGCGACTCCATTGCCGTGTATCCTGCCTGGAACCTGACCGGCGCCATGGTGCAGCGTCTGGTGGAAGTCACCCGCCTCATCGCCCTGGAGCTGGGCACGGTGGGTCTGATCAACATCCAGTACATCGTGTACCACAACGAGGTCTATGTCATCGAGGCCAACCCCCGCGCCAGCCGCACCGTGCCTTACATCAGCAAGGTGACCGGCGTGCCCATGGTCGACCTGGCTGTGCGTGCCATGCTGGGCGAAAAGATCCAGGACATGGGCTACGGCACCGGCCTGTACCGCCAGAGCTCCTATTTCGCGGTGAAGGTTCCCTGCTTCTCCTTTGAGAAGCTGGCCGACGTGGACACCCACCTGGGTCCGGAGATGAAGTCCACCGGCGAGGTGCTGGGTCTGGGTACGAACCTGCAGGAGGCCATTTACAAGGGCCTGGTGGCCGCTGGCTACAAGATGCGCCACGATGGCGGCCTGCTGGTGTCCGTCCGTGATGTGGACAAGTCCGAGGCTGTGGATTGCGCCCGCCGCTTTGCTCAGCTGGGCTTCAACCTCTTTGCCACCCCCGGCACCGCCAAGGCGCTGCTGGCGCATGGCCTCTATGCCGCTACTGTGAAGCACGAGGCCATGGAGCAGATGCTGACCATGGGTCAGGTGCAGTATGTGATCTCCACCTCCAAGAAGGGTCGCAACCCGCTGCTGGACTCCGTGCGTATGCGCCGCAAGGCCGTGGAGCGCGGCATCCCGCTGTTCACCAGCCTGGACACCGCCAACGCCCTGGCGCAGGCGCTGACCAGCCGCTACAGCCTGCAGAACGTGGAGACTGTGGACATCAACAACATGCGCACCAAGCGCGAAAAGCTCCACTTTGTGAAGATGCGTGGCACCGGCAACGACTTCCTATACTTCGACTGCTTCGAGCAGAAGGTGGAAAGCCCCGAATCCCTGGCGGTTCGCCTGGCTGACCGCCGCAAGAGCGTGGGCTGCGACGGCATTGTGCTGGTGCTGCCCAGCACCAAGGCGGATGCCAAGATGCGCATGTTCAACGCCGATGGCTCTGAGGGCAGCGTGTCCGGCAACGCCATGCGCTGCGTGGCCAAGTACCTGTACGAGTCCGGCCGTGTGCAGAAGGACAAGATGACCCTGGAGACCGGCAATGGCGTCAAGACCGCCGAGCTGTTCATCCGCGAGGATGAGGTGTTCTCCGTGCAGGTGGACATGGGCAAGCCTGCCTTTGAGCCTGCCAAGGTGCCTGTGAAGCTGGATGGCGAGAAGGTCATGAACCGTCAGGTGTTCCTGGCGGGCGAGAAGCGCGCCATCACCTGCGTCAGCATGGGCAACCCCCATGTGGTGATGTTCGTGGAGGATGTGGATCGCATCGACCTGGCTGAAGTTGGCCCCGAGATCGAGAAGGATCCGCTGTTCCCGCAGCGTGTGAACGTGTCCTTTGCCCAGGTCATTGACCGCAGCATGGTGAAGATGCGCGTCTGGGAGCGCGGCATCGGCGAGACCGCAGCTTGCGGCACCGGTGCCTGCGCCGTGGCCGTGGCTGCCGTGGAAAACGGCCTGTGCAACCAGGACGCCGACATCGACGTGCAGCTGCCCGGCGGCACCCTCGTCGTCCGCTACGAAAAGGACGGCCAGGTGTGGCTCACCGGCGACGCCGTGACCGACTTCGAGGGTACGATTGAAATTTAATCATTGCGAGGTGCGAGAGGCGGCTTTTTCTGAGAAAAAGCCCAACCTCACAATTCGGCATAGTCGTCCATATGGCTAAAGCCATCTGGACTCGTTGCCTCATTGGAAGGCCAGGCTGCTGCTTCCGCCACTGGCGGCGCAGCCTGACCTTCCTCGCGCTCTCCCGAAAAAGCGGCGACTATGGCCATACAGGTGCATTCCTTTTGACTGTATGGGTGTAGTTGCTTTTTTGTGAGGTGGAATATGAAGCACGTTCTTTGCTTTGGGGATTCTAATACCTGGGGGTTCATTCCTGGGTCTGGCAAGCGGTATGACGAGCATACCCGGTGGACGGGGGTGCTGGCGGATGCGCTGGGGGATGATTGGCGCGTGCACGAGGATGGCCTGAATGGCCGCATGAGCATGTTTGATTCACCCTTCAAGGGGGATGTGAACACCAATGGGCGCGACACCTTTGCCACGGCGCTGGACGCTCAGAAGCCCCTGGATGCGCTGGTGATCTGCCTGGGGACGAATGATGTGAAGTACCATCCGGCGTGGCATGCGGCGCAGGGCGTGGGACGGCTGGTGAGCTATGCCCAGCACGTGGATCAGCTGAACCCCTGGGGTGAGCATGTGTTCCGCAACGGACCAAAGATCCTGGTGATTTCGCCCATTGCTATTGGCGCTGACCTGGCCAACAGGAATGTGAATGACGACCTGGCTGGCAAGCACGACGAGGCGGCGAAGTTTCCCAAGCTGTTTGCAGAGCTGTGCACGGGCATGGGTGTGGAGATGCTGGACGCGCAAACCATTGCACAGCCTTCGGACATTGACTGCGTTCACATGGAGCCGGAGGGGCACCGGGCGCTGGGGCTTGCCGTGGCTGAAAAGCTGCGCAGCATGATGGGGGAATGAGTGTTACAAAATTTTGTGACGCGCGGAAAACTTCCATATTTTACCTTGAAAATGCAATTTGTTACATGGTATAATAAATCATTCGCGTAGTAAGGATGGTGCGAATGAAACAATACGAACGATTTGCAGAGCATATGACCCGCTTGCTGGACGAGCGGGGCATTTCCACCACGGAACTGGCACGGGCGGTGGGGTTCAAGAGCCGCAACAGCCTTTATCGTATCCTGAACGACCAGACCAGCAGCGATGTGGAGCAGAGCTTCTTTAACGACCTGAAGGCCAGCGGCTGCCTGAGGCTGACATCCTGTGAATGGGCACGGCTGGAGGAATCGCTGGAGATCAGCAGGCTGGGCGTGGAGAACTACATCAGCCACCGGGCGATCCGCATGCTGCTTAGTGCACCGCCGCCTGAAGCTGGTATGTTCAACTGCTTTATGCGCGACGGCAACGGCAGCGTGCAGCAAAAGCCGCTTTATGGCGTGCTGAAGGAAATGACCCGCTGCGCGCGCCTGGAAGTGACCATATACAACTGCTGCAATGCCGGGTTTATCCGCACCCTGGCCAAGGAGCTGCGGGCTGCAGCCAACCGCTGCCAGGTGCGCGTGTCCCACTATTTCTTTGCCGGCAAGGGCGAAGTGGTGCGCAACATGATGGCCACCCAGGCCATCCTGTATGAGGATTGGTACAATGCCTACATGATGACGCCCGGCAGCTGCGCACAGGAAACGGAGGTGCTGCTGCGCACCAACACGGTGCTCTTCAGCTTGCATGATGCCCAGGGCAACGAAAGCTTTGAGCAGATGGTGATGCTGGACCGGCAGAACATCGTTCGCAGCATGATGGTGGATCATCAGCTACTGCGAACGCTGGATGATGTGGTCAGGAGCAGCTTACCGCAGATGCATCCGGTCAAGAGCGATTTTCGCGACAAGGTGCATGATGCAAAGGATTACCTTCGCTATACGGAGCAATACCGGCAGCTGGAGCACAACTGCGCCATTATGTCCCTGAAGCCGGATGTGCCCATCAACTACATCCATCCGGACATTCTGCTTTCTCCCGTGCTGGATGGCTTCACCCAGTCCAACATGACCGAGGAGCAGGAGATGCATCAGCTGATTTCCGCCCTGTACAGCATTCAGCTGAAGCGGTTCAACAACTTCTTCAAAAAGAAGAAGGTCACCCACACCATTTTTTCACCCAAGGCCATGGAGCGCTTTGTGCGCACCGGCAAGCAGAGCGATCACTTCTTTGCCATCCGCCCCTACACACCTGCAGAGCGCAAGGCCATCCTGCTGCACCTGCGGGATCAGGCGGCGAACAACCCGTATTTCTGGGTGTATTTCCTCAAGAATGAGGAGAACGAAATGCAGGCAGAGATCACCCTGTATGAGGGCAAGGGCGTGATGTTCATGCAGGCCGATACCTCCTACGACCTGGATCGCGGCCATAATGAAGCGCTGGTGGATCATCCTGAATTGAACGAGACCTTCAAGGAGTTCTTCATGAAGGATATGCTCACCAGCCATGTGCTGTCCTATCAGGACACCATGACCCTGCTGGATCACTATATTCAAATGCTGGGATAATCAAAAAAATCGCCCCGCCGGAAGATTGCTCCGGCGGGGCGCTGATGTTTTGGGCAGGGGATTACTTGGCGTTCTTGACCTCGTTCCACATGGCCTCGTAGATGCTCAGAAAGCTGGGCTCGATGTCGTGGAAGAACTCGCACTTGTCCAGCAGCTCCTGGGCAGGATTCTGCACATGGTTGCCGGTGTAGTCTTCGCCCATCAGCTCGATGGCGCCCTGGTTGGGCGAGGAATAGCAGATGTATTCGCAGTTCATCTGAGCCACATCGGGACGGCAGAGGAAGTTGATGAACTTCTCGGCGTTCTCCTTGTTCTTGGCCGTCTTGGGAATCACAGCGCCGTCGACCCACACATTGGAGCCTTCCACGGGAACGAAGTAGTCAAGATCCTCGTTCAGGTCGATGGCGTACATGGCGTCGCCGGACCACATCAGCGCCAGCGCAGCCTCGCCAGCCACCATCTTGTCCTTGGTTTCATCCACCTGATAGGCCTTCACCACGCCGCTCTGCTTCTGGTCGATGAGCTTCTGCTTGGCCTGCATGATGGCGGGGATCTCCTGGGTGTTCATGCTGAAGCCCAGGGACTTGAGGGTGATGCCCATGCTGTCGCGGATGGAGTCCAGCATGAAGACCTGATTCTGATACTCGGTGTTCCACAGGGTGGCCCAGGAGCGCTCGGGATCGGGGATCATGGTCTTGTTGTACAGGATGCCCACGGTGCCCCACATATAAGGAACAGAGTACTTTTCGTCGGGGTCGTAGTCGGGATTGCGCAGGTAATCGATGGTCTGCACCGCATTGGGCACATTGGCAAAGTCGATCTCGGCCAGCATGTCATTGTTGATCATGCGCTCAATGATGTAGTCGGAGGGGAAGCACACGTCGAAGGCGCCGGGGTTGGCTTCCACCTGCACGATCATGTCCTCCACGGTGGTAAAACACATGTAGTTGACGTCGATGCCAGTCTCCTGCTCAAACAGGGTGATGGCGGCGGGATCGATGTAATCCTCCCAGTTGTAGACGTTCACAACACCCTCGGCTCCGGCGGGAACAGCGGAAAGGAGCAGAGCCAGCAGCAGGAAAACAGTAAGCAGCTTTTTCATGGTGAATACCTCCAAGAACAAATGTTGTAGATGGGGGACTATCGCTACGTCAATCCGCGCTTGCGGTGCGGCGGTTGACGATGAGCAGCAGGATCAAAAGCGCCACGAACATCAGCGCAGAGAGGGCGTTCAGGGAAGGATCGATGCCCTTTCTGGCGGAGGAGTAGATCAGCGTGGAGAGATTCTGCACCAGGGGCGAGGTGGTGAAGTAGCTGATGGTGAAGTCATCCAGCGAGAGGGTGAAGGCCAGCATGGCGCCGGTGATGATGCCCTGCTTGCATTGGGGGATGGTCACATGGAAGAGTGCGTACATGGGCGTTGCACCCAGGTCAAGCGCCGCCTCGTAGCAATGCTTGTTCATCTGCTTCAGCTTTGGCAGCACCGATAATATCACATAGGGTACATCGAAGGTGATGTGCGCCAGCAGCATGGTCAGGTAGCCGCGATCCACCTTGGTGAAGATGAACAGCAGCATCAGGGAAATACCGGTCACGATGTCCGGCATGGTGTTGGGCAGGTTGGTCAGGGTCATCATCAGCGCCTGGGGACGCTTGCGCATGGCGTGGATGCCAATGGCGGCCAGCGTGCCAAGGATGGTGGAGACGATCATGGCCAGCACGGCAATGGACAAGGTGACATAGAGCGCATTCAGGATGCGTTCATCCTGGAACAGCTCCACATACCAGCGCAGGGAGAAGCCCTCCCACTTGGCGCGGGACTTGCCTGCGTTGAAGCTCTGCACGATCAGCACCAGGATCGGCACATAGAGGAAGACCAGCACGATGCCAAGGTAGAACCGCTTGAGGAACTTGATCATGCAATGCCACCTCCATCGTTATTGGGATCGGCTTTGCGAAGGATGGACAGACTGATGAGGATCAGCAGCATCATGATCAGGGAGAGTGCGGAGCCTACATTCCAGTTGCCCTCCGTGAGGAACTTGGATTCGATCAGGTCGCCGAACATCATGGTGTTGCCGCCGCCCAGCACGCGGGGAATGAAGAAGGTGGTCACCGAGGGCATGAACACCATGGTGATGCCGCTTACCACGCCGGGAATGGACAGGGGCAGCGTGACCTTATACAGGGTCTTGAAGCTGTTGCAGCCCAGGTCGGCAGCGGCCTCGGAGAGGCGGTAGTCCATCTTGGACAGCACCGTGTAGATGGGGAAGACCATGAAGGGCAGGAAGTTGTATACCATGCCCAGCAGCACGGCCTGGGAGTTGTACATCAGCTGCACGCCGTCAAAACCAAGCCACTTCAGGAAGGTGTTGATCAGGCCGGAATCCTCCAGGAGGCTCATCCAGGCAATGGTCCGCAGGAGGAAATTCATCCACATGGGAATGATGAACAGCACCACCAGGCTGGAGCCCAGCTTCATGTTGCGGTCGGCCATGAACAGCGCAGCGGGATAGCCCAGCAGGAGGCAAATGACTGTGCAGAGGAAGGCCATCCACAGGGAGTAGACCAGGGTGTCCACATTCACCGTGCCGCGGGTGATGTAGGCCGCGCCTGCATCGCCCATGACATCCAGAATGACCTTGTTGGACTCATAGTTGCTGTCCCAGAAATTGCGGAAGTTATCCAGGGTAAAGGCACCGGAAGCATCGGTAAAGGCATAGTAGCCAATGAGGATCACCGGGACGATGGTGAACAGGATCATCCACAGGGTATAGGGGGCGGCGAAGAGGGAACGCTTCACACCGCTGTTGCGGCGGATGGACACGGCGATCATGGCGATGAAGGCCGCCAGACCTGCGCCCATCAGCGCCCACGCCCACCAGGGCAGGCTCATATCATAGCGCATGGCGTTACACCTCCATGGGCTTCATGATGTGAATGTTGAAGGGGACGATATTCAGGCCGACGCGGCTGCCCTGGGGCTGCATGGTGGTGGAGTGTACCTTGAAGGTATAGGCGCCAGTATCGATCATCATTTCATAATGCACGCCCTTGAACAGCACGCTGCTGATGGTGCCCACCAGCTGACCCACGTCTTCGCCCACCAGCATGATGTCCTCGGGGCGGATGACCACATCCACGGGGGCATTTTCGCCAAAGCCGAAGTCCACGCAGGGGAACTTGGCGCCAGCGAACTCCACCAGCTCGTCGCGAACCATGGTGCCCTTGAGAATGTTGCTCTCGCCGATGAAATCGGCCACGAAGGCGTTGGCAGGCTCGTCATAGATGCGCTTGGGATCACCGATTTGCAGGATGTTGCCGTCACGCATGACTACGATGGTGTCGCTCATGGTGAGGGCCTCTTCCTGATCGTGGGTCACATAGAGGAAGGTGATGCCCAGGCGCTGCTGCATGTTCTTCAGTTCCAGCTGCATTTCCTTGCGCAGCTTCAGGTCGAGAGCGCCCAGGGGTTCGTCCAGGAGCAGCACTTCGGGTTCGTTCACCAGGCTGCGGGCGATGGCCACGCGCTGCTGCTGGCCGCCGGAGAGGGCGTCCACATGGCGCTTGCCGTAGCCCTGCAAATTCACCAGATCCAGCATGGCGTCCACCTTGGTGTCGATCTCCTTCTTGGACATCTTCTTCAGCTTCAGGCCAAAGGCGATGTTGTCGTGCACGTTCAGGTGGGGGAAGAGGGCGTACTTCTGGAACACGGTGTTCACGCGGCGCTTATAGGGCGGAAGATGGGAGATCTCCTTGCCTTCAAAGAGCAGCTCGCCGCTGGTGGGGGTCTCAAAGCCGCCGATGATGCGCAGCGTGGTGGTCTTGCCGCAGCCGGAGGGACCCAGCAGGGTCACGAATTCCTTCTTGCGGATATACAGGTTGATGTCCTTCAGCACCTTTACGCCATCGTATTCCTTGCTGATATTTTTAAGATCGATCAGATGTTCATTTTCCACCATGAGGGCAGTCTCCCTTCAAATCAATCTGTATGTATTAGAAACTCGGAGGAGTAGAGATCCACAGAACCTTCGCACGGGACTTTCCGGCGTTCATCAGGTAATGGGTCACCTTGGGGTGAATGCAGAAGCTGCAGCCGGTTTTGACGCGAATCTTCTTTTCACCCATCACCAGGAAAATGCTGCCGGAAAGCACATAGCCGAATTCCTCGGCCTCGCTGGGGGGCAGGGGGTAGGTCTGACCGCCCTCGGCCATGTCCACCAGGATGGGTTCCATGTCGTTCTTCTGGGCGTCCGGCACCAGCCAGGTGATGGAGCCGTGCAGGTCTTCCTCGTCCACCTTTTCAAACATATCCTGGGGCGAGAAGACGATCTTCTGCTCCTGCTTTTCGTTGAAGAAGGCAGGCAGGGAGCTGCCCAGGCATTCCAGCAGGTCGGTCAGGGTGGCAATGGAGGGTGACGCCAGGTTGCGCTCCACCTGGGAGATGAACCCCTTGCTCAGTTCGCAGCGGTCAGCCAGCTCCTCCTGGGTCAGTCCGCGCTGCAATCGCAGCTGGCGAAGCTTCTCGCCGATATCCATGCTGAACCCCTCCTTTTCCGGGTCAAATCCGGTTTAGTGATTCTAAACCGTGGGACGAGGTTGCGAGTTTACTAAAACTAAACCTCAAAACGATATACATTAAACCACAGCATAGCCTTCATGTCAATACTTCTTATAAAATTCATAGCAAATATTATCGAAAAATACAGGGCGGATACAGGCGGAAAGCCTTGCTATTTTCCATGGGATGGGATATAATAGTCTAAACCGAGGATGAGCAGGGTGTTGCGAAGAGCAGCTCAAAGAGAGCCGGGGGTGGTGGAAGCCCGGCAGCAGGCGGCGCAAACGTGGAGCTTTGAGGGCGCGGGGGAACAGGACATCCCCAGTATCCCGCGACGGATTCCCCCGTGAAAGGGATCGAGAGGTACGCAGCTATTTGCGTGCAACAGGGGTGGCACCGCAGTCATCTGTCCCCGTGGACGGATGGGCTGCGTTTTTTATTATCAAGGCGTGTGGGCGTCCCCTTAGCCAACTGCCGAAACAAGGAGGTTTTCCCCATGTCCGAGATCGTCAAGCCTGAAAAGAAACCCATCATTTTCTCCGGCATCCAGCCCTCCGGCACGCTGACGCTGGGCAACTACATCGGCGCGCTGAAGAACTTCTCCCTTTTGCAGGACGACTATGACTGCATTTACTGCATCGTGGACATGCACGCCATCACCGTGCGCCAGAATCCTGCTGACCTGCGCCGCCGCTGCATGGAGCTGGCCGCCATCTACATCGCCAGCGGCCTGGATCCCAAGAAGAGCCTCATCTACTGCCAGAGCCATGTGACCGGCCACGCCGAGCTGGCATGGATCCTGAACTGCTTCACCTACATGGGCGAACTGAACCGTATGACCCAGTACAAGGACAAAGCCGCCAAGCACGCCGACAACATCAACGCCGGCCTGTTCACCTATCCTGTGCTGATGGCTGCGGACATCCTGCTGTTCCAGACCAACATGGTGCCTGTGGGCGTTGACCAGAAGCAGCACCTCGAATTGTGCCGCGATGTGGCTCAGCGCTTCAACGGTGTGTATGGCAATGTGTTCACCGTTCCGGAACCCTACATCGCCAAGGTGGGCAGCAAGATCATGAGCCTGCAGGAGCCCACCCGCAAGATGTCCAAGTCCGACCCCGAGGACACCTTTGTGGCGCTGCTGGACGATCCCGACACCATCCGCCGCAAGATCAAGCGCGCGGTGACCGACAGCGACGGCGAGATCCGCTACGATCCCGAAAACAAGCCTGGCGTGAGCAACCTGCTGTCCATCATGAGCGCCCTGGGCGCTGGCAGCATGGACAGCCTGGTGGCCGAGCTGAACGGTCAGGGCTACGGCACGCTGAAGACCCGCACCGCCGATTGCGTCATCGCCGCCCTGGAACCCTTGCAGAATGAGTACAAGAAGCTGATTGCCGACAAGGGTTATCTGCAGGGCATCCTGGACGAGAACGCCAAGACGGCCAATTATCTGGCTAACAAGACCCTGCGCAAGGTGCAGAAGAAGGTCGGTTTCGCTTCTCGTGGTTAAGGGAGCATATAAGAAAAAAGCCTCCGATTGGAGGCTTTTTCTTATGGCCTTGGTCACAGCATATCCTGCCAGGGGTGGCCTGCGGGATATATTGTGGCAAGGCTTTGGATAAACCAGTCTTGCTGCTCGGCGTTCATTTGCGGGTAGGTTTGCTGGAAATCGAATAGATTCTTTTCCATACCCGGATTGGAGGCTTTGTGCAGGAGCACAAGCTCCGGTGCAAGGTACGGGATGCTGTCCCGCTTCAGGATGGCCTTGCACAGCTTGCGCTCCACGCCTTTCCCCGCGGCAAACACGAAATGGGTGGCGCTGGCCTGGTTGAACAGGAACTCGATGTAGTTGAAGGGTGCTGCGTCGTCATGATGGAACTCGTGGTACAGCAGTCCTTCGTCCTCGCAGGGGTAGAAGTGCACAAGCTGGCAATCCGGCGTGAAGCACATCAGGTTGCGACCCGTTTCGCTGACGGAGGCGGCGTCCAGCGGGCGCACCTTGCCCTGGCCGCGGAATTCATACACCCGCCAGCCATTTTGCAGCATGAAGGGAAGAATGGTTGCCCGTTCACTTTCCAGCGTGCAGATGTCGATGTCGCCATGGCTGCGCAGGGAACGGCCGTGGAAAAGATCCAGGGCATGGCCGCCGCACACCGCCCAGGTGAAGGGGGCGGGGCGAAGAAAATCGGTTGCCTGTGTCAATAAACGATCTTGATTCAGCGTAATCACCACTTTGGTTGTTATTCCAGCAGGTTGTGCCATTCACCGTCCACCATCTGGAAAGAATGCTCGCTGAGGTCGTCGCGCAAAAAGACTTGCAGCATGGCGTCCATGGTGTTGGCGAGGTTGGCGTTGGGCATATCAGTTAGCGGCATCCACCACACGCGGCCCTCATCGGAGGCGTGAAGCTCGCCCTCATATTCGTTGGTCTTGTAGAGCAGCACCACGTTGCGAACGCCCCGCTTGTGCCAATGCTTGATGCCGCACAGCCGGGGATGACGGATGGTGAGGCCGGTTTCCTCCCACACCTCGCGGATCACCGCCTGGGTGAAGGTCTCGCCCGGCTCTACATGGCCGCCGGGGAAGGTCACACCCGGCCAGTTCTTCACACGCTCCTGCACCAGGGCATTGCCCTGATCGTCGTAGACCATGCACATATTGGTGAAAATGACCTGTTCAGGCTCTCGCATGGGGCGGCCTCCTTACAGCTTTTTGTTGAACCAGATGGTGCGTCCAGCTTCCTCGAAACCAATGGCCAGGTGGAAGGCCAGGCTGTCGGTGTTGTCGATCTCGCAGTCGCTGCCGAATTCGGTGCAGCCCACGCCGCGCGCCCAGTCCTCGCAAGCGGCAACTAAATGGCGGGCAATGCCCTTGCGGTGGTGTTCCGGCTGGACGTACACGCCCTCCAGAAAGCCCACGGGACTGGTTTCGCAGCCCTCCACATAGTCGTGGCGGAGCTGGCATTGGGCGAAGCCGATGGGTTCGCTGCCCTCATAGGCCAGGAAACAGGCGGCTTCGTCAGAGGCGGTGAGCTGGGCAAACTCTGGCTCCAGCTCGGCAGGGGATGCGTCCCACATTTGGCTGGCAAGCTGGGCAAGGGTGCGGCTATCGGCGGGCGTGGCCTTGCGGATGGTCATGGGATCACCTCATTGTTTCTGGATGATGAAGCACTCCGGCGCGCCGGGGCCTGCGTTCAGGAAGCGATTGTGCAGCACGTTGTATTCCTGGGGGCGCAGAGCGGCGAGCCAATCGGCCAGGGCATAGCGCTCCCGGTCGCCCTCAGCATGGCCGGGATAGGCGCACACGGTGCAGACGCCGCCCTTTTCCAGCAGGGATAGCGCGGCGGCGATGGCGGCCTGGGTGGTTTCCCACAGGGTGGTGATGGACTTGTCCCCGCCGGGCAGCCAGCCAAGGTTGAACACGGCGGCGCGGATGGGCGTGGTGACACGCTGGGCGATGTGCTGGTGTCCCTCCGCGTAGAGGGTGCAGCGGCTGATGAGCCCCTTCTCGGTGAGGGCAGCGGCGGTGCGCTCCACGGCGTCGGGCTGAATGTCAAAGCCTATCACATGGCCGCTTTCGCCCACCAATTCAGCCAGCATGCAGGTATCGTGGCCATTGCCTAAGGTGGCGTCGATCACGGTGTCCCCGGGGCGGATCACCTGGCGCAGGGCGTCGGCGGCCAGGTAGCGGGCAGAACGAAGCTCGTAGGGCATGGTCACAGCTCCTTCAGCTTGCGGATTTCATTGGGGGTGAGCTGACGCCAGGTGCCCCGGGGCAGGTCGCCCAGCTGGATGGGGCCAAAGCCCACACGCTTGAGCTGCACCACCTGATGGCCGACGGCCTCGAACATCCGGCGAACCTGGCGGTAGCGTCCCTCGTGGATGGTGACCAGCAGCACGGTATCGAAGGCCTCGTAGCGCACCACGCGGACATGGGCAGGGGAGGTCAGGCGGCCATCCAGCTGCACACCGGCGCGCAGGCGGCGGATGGCGTCTTCCTCCACACGGTTGCTCACCTTGGCCAGGTAGGTCTTGTCCACCTCATGGCTGGGGTGGAGCAGGCTGTTCATCATATCGCCGTCGTTGGTCAGCAGCAGCAGGCCTTCGCTGTCGAAGTCCAGGCGGCCAACGGGGTAGAGGCGCACGGGATAATCCCGGAACTTGTCCATCACCGTGGCGCGGCCCTCCGGGTCGGACACGGTGGTGACCTCGCCTACGGGCTTGTAGTAGGCCAGGTAGTGCTTTTCCTCTTCCAGGTGGATCAGCGTGCCGTCCACGGTGACCTTATCGGTGCTTTCGTCCACCTGAACGCCCATTTCGGTCACGACCAGGCCGTTCACGGCCACGTGGCCCTCGGCAATGAGCTTTTCGGAGGCGCGGCGGGAGGCAACGCCGGAGAGGGCGAGATATTTCTGCAATCGCATCATGGCGAAAAATCAACCTTTCTGGTGTTGTTGGTAAAAATACAGCTGGCAGGCGCGGCGGGCCAGGGGCTTGTCCCGCTCCTGCTCGGTATAGATGAGGGCATGTCGATCCAGCCCTTGCAGGATGAAGCCGCAATGCTCGCAGAACTGGC
Organism: Clostridia bacterium; assembly: GCA_017463245.1. Taxonomy (GTDB): domain Bacteria; phylum Bacillota; class Clostridia; order Christensenellales; family Aristaeellaceae; genus UBA11524. The sequence continues at coordinate 5,747 of JAFTPN010000062.1, read as the reverse complement.
AGGCGGCGGGGTTGGTGTCGGTGACAGTAATGCGCAGGCCGCGCATGGCCTGCTTGCGGGAGAAGCTCTCCATGGCATTGAGCAGCGCCCGTGCTACGCCCTGGCGGCGGTGGGCGGCATCCACGCGGATGTCGATGATCTCCGTCCAGCCGGTCTCGCCATCGGCGGCCACGGCAGCCTGACCGACGAAGATATCGTCCTCAAAGGCCAGGAGAATGGCTGCATTGGGGTCAGCCAGCAGGCGGGCAGGCTCGGCGCGGGAGACCATGGGGAAGCTGCGCCATTCGGCACGGGGCAGGGGAACATAGCCCAGGGTGAATCCGCTGCGGCCAATGCGGAGCATGACCTCCTCGCCGGCCAGCGAGGCATCAGAAATGGGGCGGATGCGTTCCATTAGCTCCGGGGTCAGCTTGCGTACGGTGAGCATGGTTACCTCCATTGAACATGGGGAGCATCGGGCAGGGCGGCAGAGAGCTTCTTGCCGGGGTTCACCAGCGTGGGCTGCCCCACCAGGCGCAGCATGGGTGCATCGGAGGGAGAATCCCCGTAGGCGCAGGAGGCAGCGGCATCCAGCTCCAGGCCGTTGGCGGCAAGCCACTCGGCAATGCGGCGGGGCTTCTCCTCACCCTTGCAGTTGGCCTCGATTCGGCCTGTATAGCGGCCATCCACGCATTCGCAACGGGTGGACAGCACGGCATCCACGGGCAGGAATTCCGGCAGGAGGCGCATATAGGCGTCCACGGAGGCGGACACCACCACCACGGTGTAGCCCTCGCTCTTCAGCTTCCACAGCTGGGCGATGGCATCCTCAAACAGGCGTGGGGTGATGATCTCCCGGAAGAAATCTCGCGCAAGATCGTCCAGCGCTGCTTGCTCCTTGCCCCTGATGAAGGAGAAGGTATGCTCCTTGGCGCGGCGGATGTTGCCGGGGCGGCCCATCTGGGTCAAGAAGCCCCAGGCGGCGCGCAGCAGCTGGGATTTGGGCGCAACACCCCTGCGCACGGCATACAGCAGGAAGGGGACGACGGAATCGCCCCTGGCCAGGGTATCATCAAAGTCGAAAAAGGCGCACTTGGTCATCACAGCGGGCAGTCCTCGTTCAGCAGCACATGGGTGTATTGGCGCTTGCCGTTCTTCATTTCGGCCATGAGCTGACCGGAACCCAGCAGCTTGTATTTGTAGGTGGTGAGACCTTCCAGCCCCATGGGGCCGCGGGCGTGGATCTTGCCGGTGGCAATGCCCACCTCCGCGCCGAAGCCATAGACGAAGCCATCGGCAAAGCGGGTGGACACATTGTGATACACCCCGGCGCTGTCCACGCGGGTCAGGAAGGCCTGTGCGGTGGCCTGGTCAGCGGTGACGATGGCATCGGTGTGGTGGCTGCCGTAGGTATTCACGTGGTCGATGGCGGTATCGAGGCTGTCCACCACCTTGATGGACAGGGTATAGTCCAGGTATTCGGCGTGCCAGTCGTCCTCGGTGGCGGGCAGCACGGGGATGATGGCCTGCACGGTCTCGTCACCGTAGAGCTTCACATTCTTGGCCTGCAGGGCGGGAAGCAGCCTGGGCAGGTAGTCCGCGGCGATGTCGCGATGCACCAGCAGGGTCTCCATGGCGTTGCACACGGCCACATTTTGACTCTTGCTGTCCACGGCGATGCTCACGGCCATGTCCAGGTCGGCGGCCTTGTCCACATAAACATGGCACACGCCGTCGGCATGCCCCAGCACCGGGATGCGGCTGTTGTCCATGATGTAGCGGACAAACTCGTTGCTGCCCCGGGGGATGATCAGGTCGATGAGGGTGTCCTCCTTGAGCATGGCGGCCACGTCCTCGCGGGTCTCCAGCAGCTGGGCGAAATCGGCAGGCAGGCCAACCTGTTCAGCAGCGGCGCGGAGGGCGTCGCACAGGGCGCGGTTGGTGTTGATGGCCTCGCGACCGCCCTTGAGCAGCACGGCATTGCCGCTCTTGAGGGCAAGAGAAGCGATCTGCACCAGGGCGTCGGGGCGGCTCTCGAAGATCACGCCGATAACGCCGATGGGGCAGGTGATGCGGTAGAGCTTCAGGCCTTCGGTCAGCTCGCGGCTAAGCGTGGTCTGGCCGATGGGATCGGGCAGGCCGGCCAATGCACGCAGTCCGGCGGTGACGGCGGCCAGCTTTTCCTCGGCAAACTTTAAGCGGCCCAGCAGCGGCGCAGCCAGGCAATCCTGCTCCGCCTTGGCAAGATCAGCCTTGTTGGCGGCGAAAATATCAGCCTTGCGTGCTTCCAGCTCGTCAGCCATGGCCAGCAAAGCGCTGTTGCGGATATCAATATCAGATGCGGCCAGCGTCCACGCGGCAATGCGAGCATCGTGAGCCATCTGGTGCAAGTCGTTCATCGGCAAAACCTCCCTTAATTTGACCATTATAGCAGAAAAAAAGGAGATTGCAAAGCCGGAAAAGCTATGCTATACTAAGAATCCAAACAAAGTACAATGGTGAAGGAGGCGATGGGTGTGCCACATCAGAAGGGAATCAAGCCTGTGGCGCAGAATCGCAAGGCCTTTCACGATTACTTTGTGGAGGAACGCTACGAGTGCGGCGTGGCGCTCTTCGGCACCGAGGTCAAGAGCATCCGGCAGGGGCGCGTGAACCTGAAGGAGAGCTGGGCGGTGATCCGCAAGGGCGAGATATGGGTGGAAGGTATGCACATCAGCCCCTATGAGCAGGGGAACATCTTCAACCGTGATCCCATGCGCCCCAAGAAGCTGTTGATGCACAAAGCGGAGATCCGCAAGCTGGACAGCCTGGTGGCACGCCAGGGCTACACCCTGGTGCCGCTGGAGATCTACCTGAAGGATGGCCGCATGAAGGTGCAGCTGGGCCTGTGCAAGGGCAAGCAGCTCCACGACAAGCGTGACGCCGCCGCCAAGCGCGACAGCGACCGCGAGATCCGCCGTGCGATCCGCGAACATAACAAGTAAATGAAAGCGAAAAGTCAGTAAATGTAAGGAATGTTACTGTGCATGGCAGCAGCGTCCACCTCATCAGTCAGCGCAAGCGCTGACAGCTTCCCCTCAAGGGGAAGCCAAAGAGCCGGGTGACGCACCAAAGCCGTCCGCAGGACTGCAATCGTATCGACCGGCTTTGCCGGTCGGGCGGGGGATTTTTGCAAAGCAAAAATCATTCCTTACAAATTCGGACGACCTCTGGTTGGCCGAATTTGCAAAACCTCGTGAAAACCCCCGGTTTTCACGACACGCGTCAGCGTACATGGGGATGATCCGGTTTCGACGGGGGTGTCGAGAGCGGGATAAGCGAGCCGTGGACCCAGACCACGATAAAACCGGGAAAAAAAGTAACTGACAATAGCGATTTCGCTTTCGCGGCTTAATGCCGTGACGTTGGCCCGGGTTGCCTGCGTGCCCGGTCACCAGCGTCATTAACGCAGGGAACGAGTGTGCCTAAGCTTTGCCGTACACCCGTAACATGAAGCTACCAAGGTCGTCAGCCTGTCAGTGGGCGGGCGGCTGAGGGAATGTTAAATCGCTGACTGCGCTCGGAGAAGGTCCCGTTCAAGAGCTTTCGGACAGGGGTTCGACTCCCCTCATCTCCACCAATAAAAATGCCTGCCCTTGAGGTCGCCTCCCATAAGACAGTATCATATCTTTCTGCGAAAGCGACATGGCTTAGGTCATGCCGTTTTCGCATTTTGTACGTTGTAGAGCAGGTTTGCCGGGAGAATACCGATGCAGTTGTAGCTGATCTCAATTTCCTGCACACGACGACCGCTGCTCTTGTCAGGAGCATGAACATATACCGCGTTCACCATGTCGTTGAGGATGGTAGGAGTCAGCTTATCAATGTACAAGTACTTCTTTACCTGCTGGATGAAGCGTTCCACATTCCCCGACTGATCTTCCTGCTCTGCAATTTCTTTAGTCAGCTGGTCAATCTTCATGCGAAGGTCGGCCTGTTCCTGGTCGTAATCATCGGAGAGCATCTGGAAGCGGGCTTCGCTTAGTCGTCCGTTGACCATGTCCTCATAGATACGCTTGAACAATCTGTCCAGCTCCGTCAGTCGGGCTTCTGCTTTCTGCAAGGCTTTGCGCTTTGCTGCCAGCTCCTTCTTTGCTTCAGCCGACCGCCTTGCGCCGAGTGCCTCGCGGAACACATCTTCGTAGCAGGCAACGCAGGAGATCACCAGCCGCATGTGCTGCAGCACACCTTCCTCCAACACCACAGCACGGATGAAGTGTGTGTCGCAAGCCTCCTTGCCTTTTTTGCGCGATGTGGAGCAAACGAAGTGATCCTGCCGCGTTTCAAAGGACTTGCTGGTGCAGTAGTACAGCTTCTCGCCGCAATCGGCGCAGCGCACAATGCCGGAGAACATGTTGCTCTTGCCAGTGCGCGTTGGGCGGCGTTTGTTCTTGCGCAGCTCCTGCACACGGGTGAAGGTGTCCTCATCAATGATGGCCTCATGGGTATTCTCAAATACTTTCCACTGGTCAACCGGATTGTCCACGCTCTTTTTGGTCTTGTACGACGGGCGATGGGTTCGGAAGTTGACCATATGGCCGAGATACTCCATCCGTTCCAGCATATCGGCAACTGTGCGGGCACTCCAAGCGTAAGGATCAGCAGGGACTTTTGTTGGCGTACAAATGCCCAGCGTCCGGCAATGCGCTGCAGGACATTCGACTTTCGCATCGCGCAGTTTTCGAGCGATCTGCGATGGGCCGTAGCCTTCCATGCACCACGCGAAGATTTGCTTGACAACACCACCGGCTGCCTCATCGACAATCCAATGACGGTTCGGATCGGCAGGATCCTTCATGTAGCCGTAGGGCGGATTGGTGGTCAGGTATTCGCCGGATTCACCTTTCTGCTTCATGGATGCCTTGACTTTTTTGCTGCTGTCCTTCACGTAGAACTCGTTGATGATGTTCAGGAACGGCGTGAAATCGTTGTCCTGCTTCGACCAGCGAGATCATCCGCTGCCAGTTGGGACGATTGAAGTTTACGCCGGAGTAACCATCATCAACAAAGTACTTAACGAATGAGTCTGGCATTTTCTTGCAGGCATGCAGGAAGGTCAGCAAAAAAAGAATGTGTCCCAAGTTGAGACACATTTATTATGCAGTTGTAGCAAGTGGTGCATGTGAGTGCTCAGCGCCCTCAGATGCTGCTTGCTGGGGAAGCACCTCAGACCCTTTGGAGCATGATTCTCATGCAGCAGTGCGCGTGTGTTTTGCAAACATCGCGCAGAATAGCCGCACACGTTGTGTGCAATCAATGGGTTTGGGCTGCTGCCCAACAAGCGAGTATGTGGATTTGGCTATCCACATGCATTGCTTGCGGCGAGTATTAACAGCATGCCCCCCGCTTTGATTGTGAACGTTACACCTTCCTTATCGTCAGGTGTTGAGCAGCCTTGCAGCAGGTTTCCTCGGAGGATACCTGTCAGTTGCGTAGTCTCAGCAGGATTCTGTGGCGGGTATCCACATGCGTGTTACGCCTGAGTGCCATCATTCCATTCCATGAGCGCGATGAGCGAAAGCAGTCCGCCCCAATGGTAGAAGCGGTCGCTGTTGCCGACATTGCAGCCTTCGCCGGTTTCGGCGCAGTAGTTTTCGTGCACATGGCGATGGCTGCGCCATTCCTTCAGGATCAGCCTTTCACTCATCTCTGCCAGCTGGCGGCGGGCCACACAAGCCTCGTTGCTGCCATGACGGCGCAGCGCCAGATATACCAGAAAATTCATCGGC